>CAYZQS010000004.1:28029-51375 GCA_964480735.1 uncultured Rhodobacterales bacterium | reverse complement strand
CCGTCGGTGATTTCCTGTCCTGAAATCACCGGAATGCCCGGAATGTCATAAATCGGTTTTTCCGGATACAGCTCTGCGCATTGGCCGCCGGGCTTGTCCAGAACGTCGATAACATGCGCCTTTAAGTCCAGCAGCCCAAGCTCGAACACCGCGAACAGGCCAACCGGCCCTGCGCCGATGATCAGCACGTCCGTTTGAATTGTCGATGTTGTCACTTTAGGCCGTCCTTGCCAACGGCATCTTTATGTTCCAGCCCGCCAACCCGGGGCAGGGGCCTTCCGCTGTCAGTTACAGCAACCGCCACCATAATTTCACCCGCGCGGGGTGCGTCGTTGATGCTGACCTCCATGCCGTCAAAGTGCGACCGAACATAGGCCGCGTCTTTATGGCCCAGCGGAACATCCAGCGGGCGGCCCATCGCCCCCATTTTCTTGTTTGACGCCACAAGCGCCGCACCTTTTTCAACCGCCGCACGCAGGGGTTTGCCTAGGCGCGGGTGCAAAATCGCGGCGGCGTGCTCCAGCTCGCCATTTTCCCCGACCATTGCCGCCTTGCCATAACTTTCCGCCTGTGAAGGTTCGATGCCAAGTGCCGCGACGCATTTGTCCCCCAGCAAACCGCCCAGATAGGCTCCGATCTCCATTAAGTCCTCAAGATCAGCGTGATATGCACCGGCAAAGGGATTTTCGATAACAGCCACGGAAACCGCACGGCGCGTGGGCGGATCAATTGGCTGATCCATTTCCAGGTGGGTGTCTTCAACTGATGTGATGATTTTGCGGATTTTTGCAGTGGTCATTTGATAACTTCCGTTCATGCGGCGTTGAACTGCGCGTACCAGAGAATAAGGCGCTGGACAATTGGTACAATTGGTGCAGCCCGCACCGGAATACGCTGCACAGAACAGCACAGAAATTCGTTTGTTGTCAAACGAATTTATTGTGACCGATCCAGCAGGCGGGCCTGCCCGATTTGTTGTTGTTGTCAGCCAGTCTAGCGCAGCCCGTCCCCGGCTTTGATGTCCGACGCCAACAATCCACCGGCGCGGGAATGTATGCGCGGCCCTGTTGTCATCACCAAAGTCAGCAGCATTTCAGTGGCCCGCGGCGCGTCGTTACAGCCCACTTCGATGCTGTCAAAATGGCTTCTGACATAAGACGCATTTACATGGGTGACGGGCACGTCAAGACGCGCACCAACGCCTGCAACCTTTTTGGTGGACGGCACGATCGCCCTGGTATCATTCAAAACCTGCCGCATGGAATACCCGCCCGGCGCATGCCACAGTGCGCCATGCTCCAGCTCTCCGGCGGAACCGATGATGGCACCCTTGCCGTATCCCTCTATTTTGTCGGCACCGCCAAGGGCATCAACAAGGCGCTGGGCCATGTGCAGGCCAAGCGGTTTCAGATCATCCATAAAGCCGGTGATTTCAGCCTCGAACCGGCCTGCAAAAGGGTTGGTGATAACGGCAGAAACCGCGCCGCGCAGCAGCGGAACTTTGGCCGCAGGGCCGCCTTCGTGGCGGATTTCCTCGACAGACAGGATCATTTTTCGCATTGATACAACGGGCATGGAGCGTCCAGTTTTGATTGTTCCGCGTGCTTATTGGGTACGCGGTGAAAAGTTTTCTATTGTTAGCAGGCCAACAAATATTTTACAATTGAGTTACCGGATGGAGGCACAGATGAGCGCAGGAACAAAGTCACAGGCCAACATCGGTGGTGGCGGTGACTATGTGCTGGACGACCAGATCGGCTATAAACTGCGGATTGCCAACCAAAAACATCTGGAGATTTTTGCCAGAGAAATTCAGGACGTGACCCCAACGCAATTTGCAGTTTTGGCGCGGCTGCTGGAAGTGACCGAAGTTTCACAAAACCATTTGGGGCGCCTGGTGGGCACTGATGCGGCAACAACCAAAAGTGTGGTTGGCCGTTTGATGCGCAACAATTTTATATCTGTTGAGAACAGCCCCACAGACCGTCGTCGTCTGATGATATCACTGACAGATAAGGGGATGGCATTCACCCGCCGCGCAATTGAACGGGCAAAACTTGTGTCCGGCATGACGACCGCGCGGCTGACGCCAACAGAAACACGAAAACTGCTAAGCTTGCTGGAAAAGCTGTAAGGGAGAGATTGAATGGCAGAGGAAAATTCCAAACTGGTCATCCGAAACATTGGCCAGATCCTGTCTGGTAAACTGGAGCAACCCATTTTGGACGGTGATTGTATTGTCGCGGATAACGGCAGGATTTCCGCCATTGGCCATGAGAAAGATTTGGACACCGATCAGCCATCCACGCTGGTTGACGCAAACGGCGTGACGGTTGCGCCGGGGCTGATTGACAGCCACGTGCATCCGGTGATTGGCGATTACACTCCGCGCCAGCAGCAGATAAACTGGATCGACAGCTGCCTGCACGGCGGGGTGACCACGATGATTTCAGCAGGTGAAGTGCACGCGCCGGGGCGGCCAAAAGACATCGTTGGCATGAAGGCTTTTGCGATTGCGTCCCAGCGGTTTTATGAGAATTTTCGCCCTTCCGGCGTTAAAATGCTGGCCGGTGCGCCGGTGCTTGAAAACGGCATGGTGGAGAGCGATTTCAAAGAGCTGTCAGAGGCGGGGGTAAAGCTGCTGGGCGAGGTTGGTCTTGGTTCTGTCAAAACCGGCGAAACAGCGCAGCAGATGGTAAAATGGGCACGTAAATACGGCATTCAATCCACCATCCACACCGGCGGCCCGTCTATTCCCGGCTCGGGTCTGATTGACAAGGATGTGGTTTTGGAGGCGGATGCCGACATCATCGGGCATATCAACGGCGGGCATACGGCCCTGCCGGATGACCAGATTACCTGCCTGTGTGAAAGCTGTCAGCGTGGCATAGAGATTGTGCATAACGGAAACGAACGGGCGGGCTTGCTGGCCATGCGCACGGCGTTTGAGCTGGGCCAGCCGGAACGGGTTATTCTGGGCACGGACAGCCCCGCCGGATCGGGCGTGCAGCCGCTGGGCATCCTGCGGATGATCGCCATGCTGTCCAGCCTTGGTGACATCCCGCCGGAAATTGCTTTTTGCTTTGCCACCGGCAACACCGCAAGGATGCGCGATCTGGACACCGGGATGGTAGAGGTTGGCAAATCCGCCGATTTCATACTGATAGACATGGCACAACACGCGCCGGGCAAAAACATGCTGGAAAGCATCCATCAGGGCAATCTGCCGGGCGTTGGTATGACGGTGATCGACGGTGTCGTCCGCTCTGCACGCAGCCGCAACACGCCACCTGCGACGCGATTGCCGGAGGTGGTATCGCCATAGGCCGGGCGTCGCCCTGATTGGTGGTCAGGTATCTGAAACGCTGCGCAGGAAATCCAACAGGATCGCCGAAACCTCGTCTGCGGCCTCCTGCTGAATCCAATGGCCTTTGCCCTTTATTATTTCGGCAAAACGCATATCGGTACAATGTTCGGCAGGGTTGGCAAAACCGTCGCGGTCCGGGATGAAATTGCGCACCAGATCATTGGCGCCCGCGATAAAACAGGATGGTTGTGTCACCTTTGGCACACCCATTTGCGGCAACAATTCAAAATCACGCTCCTGATTGCGATAGCGGTTCAGCGGTCCGCGAAAACCACCTGCCTGAAACTGCGCAACCAGATAGTCCAGATCAGCCGGACTTAACCAATCAGGAAACGGATCGGGATCAGGCATTCCGGCCAGCAATCCGCCATCGGGCGCGCGGTTTTTCCAGTGGTGCATATTCGGCACGTCACCGGACAAGCCGTAATAGATCTTGCGTAAAGCGGAGCGAACGTCCAGCTCCAGTTCTGCCTCAGCAACGCCTTCCTGCTGAAAATACTGCATATAGAAAAACCTGCCCGCATAGAGTTTGCGCCAAAACGCCGGAAAGGAAACCGCTGCCCGTTTGCGGTATGGCACGCTAAGACCAGCAATCGCTGCAACGCGCAGAGGGTGCAACGCAGCGGTATTCCAACATATCGGCGCGCCCCAATCATGGCCGATCAGGATCGCCTTCTGTTCGTTAAAATAGTCAATGATACCAACAACATCCGCCATCAACGATTTCATGTCGTAGGCTTTGACCGCGTGCGGTTTGTCGCTGCCGCCATAGCCACGCACGTCCGGTGCAACCACGCGGTACCCCGCCTTTGCCAACGGCCTGATCTGGTGCCGCCACGAATACCAAAGTTCCGGCCAGCCGTGGACCAGTATGACCAGCGGCCCCGATCCCTTTACTGCCGCGCGAATATTGATGCCGTTGGCCTTGATGTCAGTCAGTTCAATTTGATCGTGCATGGAAAATCTTTCAATTCGGGGTCATGGACCCCCTCAACCTATGCGCATCCTGACCCGTCTTGACCACGCCGGCATCAGGACACGATGGCCGAAACCGGCGCATAAAGCGATTTCGAAATCGATTTGCAAGACACAACACAATATTTCACTTTAACAGTACCGCAACTTGCAGCACTCTGACAGGCAACTTCGCCGGTTCCAGATGCTGTATATCCCGGCCCATCGGACCATAAGGAAACCAACCCTTGGCAGAACGGTCGTTCAAAACAGAAGTTGAATACCTGCGATTGGGTGTGGGCGAGACATTTACCGGCGAAGGAATATTGGCGATCACCAAAGCCCTGTTGGAAAGTGGTGTTGGTTATGTTGGCGGGTATCAGGGTGCGCCGATCAGCCATTTGATGGACGTGCTTGCCGACGCACAGGACTTGCTGGCGGAATTGGGCGTTCGGTATGAAGCCAACGCCTCTGAATCTGCTGCCGCTGCGATGCTGGCGGCCTCGGTTCATTATCCGATTCGCGGCGCGGTCACGTTCAAAGGGCCGGTTGGCGTGAACGTTGCATCAGACGCGCTGGCAAATCTGTCGTCTTCGGGCGTTAAAGGTGGTGCGTTGATTGTGGTGGGCGAAGACTACGGCGAAGGCTCTTCAATCATGCAAGAGCGCAGTCATGCCTATGCGATGAAATCCCAATTCTGGTTGTTGGACCCGCGCCCCAACCTGCCGTCAATCGTTGCCGCTGTGAAACAGGGGTTTGCATTGTCAGAGGCGACCAACACGCCGGTTATGCTGATGGTGGGCATCCGGTCCTGTCATGTGACCGGCAGCTTTCAAACCGCCGATAACCGGCAACCGCCGCTGTCTGTGAAAGATGCGCTGGCAGATCCGCAACGCGATTTCTCCAGGGTTGTTCTGCCGCCCATGTCTTATGTGCATGAACTTGACAAAGTGAACAATCGTTGGCCGGCCGCACAAAAGTTTGTTGCGGATAACCGGATGAACGAGGTGTTCGGGCCGTCCAAAGCGCCGGTTGGCATTGTTTTGCAGGGGGGGAAATACAACGCGGTGATCCGGGTGATGCAACGGCTGGGACTGGCCGATATCAGCGGCAATACCGACATCCCGCTTTACGTTCTGAACGTCACCTATCCCCTGATCAAGGACGAGTTTCTGGCGTTTTGCCGGGGCAAGGACGCCCTGCTGGTGGTCGAGGAAGGACAACCGGAGTTTATCGAGCAAGGGCTGGCGACGCTGCTGTTTCAGGAAAACATGGATATTCGTCTGTATGGCAAAAATCTGCTTCCAAAAGCCGGGGAATACACCGGTCAGGTGGTGATGGACGGGGTGGCGGATTTTCTGAGGGCAACCGCGCCACATTGTTTGCCGGGCCGGGTGCGAGCGCCAAATATTAAATTGTCTGAAATTCCCGACCTGTCCAAAACCGTGCCTGTCCGCCCGCCGGGGTTTTGCACCGGCTGTCCGGAGCGGCCGATTTTTGCGGCGCTGAAGCTGGTTGAACAAAAACTGGGCAAGCACCAGATCACTGGCGATATCGGGTGCCATCTGTTTGCCAGCCTGCCGCCGTTTGAAATTGGCGGCTCTACAATGGGGTACGGGTTGGGCCCGGCGTCCAATGCTGCCTTTGACGGCGGCGGGGCGAAACGTGCGATTTCCATTCTTGGCGACGGGGGGTTTTGGCACAACGGCCTGTCGTCCTCTATCGGCAATATGGTCTACAACAAATCCGATTCGGTTGCTGTCGTTGTAGACAATTTTTATTCCGCCGCTACTGGCGGGCAGGACGTTCTTTCGTCCCGGGCGGAAAATACCGGTAAATCAACCAACAACCCAATATCCGCCGCCCTGACGGGGATCGGGGTGAAATGGGTCCGCCAGATCGACCGGACGTATGATGTGGCCGCCATGTGTGACGTGCTGCAAGAGGCGCTGACAACCGATTACGCCGGACCAAAAGTTATTATCGCAGCGTCTGAATGTATGCTGAACAAACAGCGGCGGGAAAAACCGATCCGCAATGCAGCGATTGACGCGGGGCGCCGCGTTGAAATTCCGCGGTTTGGCGTTGATGCTGACATTTGCACCGGTGATCATGCCTGCATCCGACTGTCGGGCTGTCCGTCATTGTCGTTGAAAAAAACGGATGATCCGCTCCGCGATGACCCTGTTGCCCATATCGACCAAACCTGTGTTGGCTGTGGAAATTGCGGCGAGGTGGCCGATGCGGCAATCTTGTGTCCGTCGTTTTACCGGGTTGAGATCGTGCATAACCCATCCGGACCTGAACGCTGGTGGGGCGGGGTTCGCGCTGCGGTGATCCGGTGGCTGCAAAACCGGCGAAAACGGTCCCGGTTGCGTTTTGACGGCCCAGCGTCATGAGCGAAATTGGTAAAAATCCGGCGACCAGCGGTGCCCCTGATCTGGACAGCATCCTGAAAATCGCCGTTATGGCTGTTGGCGGGCAGGGCGGTGGTGTCCTGACCACCTGGATCGAAACGCTGGCCCGCGCAGGTGGGTATGCCTGTCAGGCAACATCGGTGGCCGGTGTGGCACAGCGAACGGGGGCCACGATCTATTATATCGAAATGGCGGCGCCTGACGTTGCTGCGCCGGTTTTTGCATTGGCGCCCTCTTCCGGAGACGTTGACGTGGTTATCGCAGCAGAGATGATGGAGGCCGGGCGGGCCATTTTGCGTGGCTTTGTAACGCCGGATCAGACCACTTTGATTGCCTCGACCCACCGGGCATTGGCGGTTTCAGAGAAAACCGTGCCGGGCGACGGGATTGCCGCTTCTGAGGAAGTTCAGGCAACGGCGGAACTTGCGGCGCGGCAGTTGATCATGCTCGATCTGGAGCAGGTGGCGAACGCCGCGGGGTCTGTTATTTCGGCCAGCCTGTTTGGCGCCCTGGCGGCCAGCGGGCGTTTGCCGTTTCAGCGCGAGGCATTTGAGACGGCAATTCGCGCCGGGGGAAAGGGGGTCAATGCCAGCCTGCGGGCTTTTGAGGCAGCACATGATTTGGCGCTTGAACCGGTTTCACCCGGCACAGCGCGAATTGAAAATTCCGCCAAAATCGGTGCCGATGGTCCCGCAAAACTTATGAAACGCTGGCAAGCCCTGGAACAGCGGGTGCAGGAGCTGCCAAAGACTGTGCGCCAAATGACCACCGCAGGATTGCAAAAAGTGGTGGATTTTCAGGATGTTGCCTATGGAGAGCTGTATCTGGCCCGTATCGAGGATGTGTATGCGCGGGATCAGCCGGAAATGAACCACCTTCTGACGCTGGAAGCGGCCAAACATGTGGCCAACGCCATGACATACGACGATCTGATCAAAGTGGCGGATCTGAAAACCCGTGCGCAAAGGATTGGGCGGGTTGCAGAAGAAATGAATCTGATGCCCGATCAGCATATGAAGTTAACCGAATATTTCCATCCCCGGGCGGAAGAGATCGTGGGATTGATGCCGGCGGGGTTTGGCGCGCGTATCGCCAACAATCCAATGTGGATGGCACGTCTTAACCGGTGGTTTGGCAAGGGGCGGCGCATTCGCACGGACCGGATGACGGGATTTTTGGTGCAGTATGTTCTGGGCGGTCTGCAGGGCTGGCGCTTAAAAACCCTGCGCCACGCACAGGAGGTTGCGCATTTGGAGGCGTGGCTTTCCAATTCTCTAAGCCACGTCACATCGGATTATGAACTTGCTGTTGAATTGCTGCGGTGCCGCCGTTTGATCAAAGGCTATTCGGACACCCACGCCCGGGGGCATTCAAAATTTGATCAGGTGTGTGGCGCCGCGAAAATACTGAGCGGACGTAAAGACGCGGCGGACTGGATCAGGCGGCTGCGCGACGCCGCTTTGCAAGATGAGAAAGGCACGGCCCTTGACGGAGCGCTGCGAACGATTGCAACGTTTGGTTAACCGCCATAGCACCCATGCAGCCGGGCCTTTTGCTGAACCAGCGCCAAAATAACATCCAAATTGGGCGTTGCGCACCCGGCCAGTTGACCAAGTTCCTGCACCGCTGCCACCAGCGCGTCAATTTCCATTGGGCGACCGGCCTCAAGATCCTGCAGCATACTGGTGCGATGTTCACCAACAGCCGCTGCACCGGCCATACGTTTGTCAATCGAGACGCTGAATTTTGCACCAAGTGCCTCACCAACCGCCTGAAGCTCTTCCATGATGCTGCGGATAATTGATGCGGTGGCCGGATCGGCAATCATTTGGGCCAGGGTTGCGCCGGTCAGGGCGCTGATCGGATTTAACGTCGCATTGCCCCACAGTTTGATCCAGATTTCGTCACGAAGTCGGGGCCGAACGGGGGCTTTCAGCCCGGCCGTTGCAAAAATTTTTGACAGCCGTGTTACACGTTCTGTTTTTTGGCCGTCGGGCTCTCCCAAAGAAAACCGGCTGCCGGAGATGTGTCTGATCAGGCCCGGCTCAACCACTTCGGCCGCCGGATAAACCACGCACCCAATCGCCCGCTTTGGGTCCACGCGGTTCCATATCAAACCACCGGGATCAACCGTTTCAAGGCGACGGTCGGCAAACGTGCCGTTTAGCCCATGAAAATACCACCACGGCACGCCGTTTACCGCAAAGACCACGGCGGTATTTTTGCCAAGCAATGGCTGTAGCGTTTCAACAACAGCGGGGATTGAATGGGCCTTTAGGGTAACAATAACAAAGTCCTGCGGCCCAAGGTCTGCCGGATTTTCAACTGCGACCAACTTTTGCGTTGTTCGCTCACCACCCTCAATCAGCGTCAGCCCGTTTTGGCGGATCGCCGCCAAATGCGGACCACGGGCAACCAGTGACACGTCGGCGTTTGAAATGGCCAGCCTGGCCCCAAGATACCCGCCAATCGCACCGGCGCCAAAGATGCAAATCCTGGTCACGGTGTCA
The DNA here is from genome assembly GCA_964480735.1 of uncultured Rhodobacterales bacterium. Classification (GTDB taxonomy): domain Bacteria; phylum Pseudomonadota; class Alphaproteobacteria; order Rhodobacterales; family Rhodobacteraceae; genus UBA5972. Next base: position 42,127 of record CAYZQS010000004.1, on the reverse strand, counting down.
GCCCCAGCTTTGCGGCAAGCCCTATACGTTGCAATTTTCCGGTCGCGCCCTTGGGAATTTCATCGCGGAAAATGATTGTCTGCGGTATTTTAAAAGCCGCCAGTTTTGCAGCAGCGAAGGCTTTTAAGTCCGCAACCGCCGCAGTCTGCCCTTCTTTTAAAACAACGACCGCCGCGACGGCTTCGCCCAACTTTTCATGCGGCAAGGCAAAGGTGACAATCTGATCAACCGCCGGATGGGCCTGCAAAACGTCATCAACTTCGCGCGGTGCTATCTTTTCGCCGCCTCGGTTGATGATTTCCTTCAGCCGACCGGAAATCGTCAGATAGCCGTTGGGATCAAGAAACCCCAAATCACCGGTTTTAAACCAGCCGCGCAAAAATGCCTGGGCGTTTGCCTTGGGATTGCTTTCATAAGCGCCAAACACATTTGGTCCGCGAATGACAATTTCGCCGCTTTCGCCCTGTTTCAATATCTGCCCGCCCTCATCCATAACCGCGATTTCCGGCCCGGCGGCGATGCCGACTGTGCCCGGCTTGCGGGCCTTTGGTGGCAGGGGATTGCTGGCCATTTGATGGGCGGCTTCGGTCATGCCGTAGGCTTCAACGACCGGGCAATCAAACGTCGCCTCCATCTCCTCCATCACCGGGGGCGGCAAAGAAGAGGACGACGATCTGGCAAAACGCAGATTTGATTTATTGACGATTTCAGCGTTGCGGCCCGCGCGGCCAAGTATGGCCTGGTGCATGGTTGGTACGGCTGTGTACCAGGTTGGATTGGCCTCTTCAAACCAGCCAAAGAATTTCAGGGCGTTAAAGCCCGGCGTGCAAACCACACAGGCACCTGCCGACATTGATGCCAGCAACGAGGCGATAAGCCCGTGGATGTGAAACAGCGGCATGATCGACAGGCCCACGTCCTGTGGGTCAAGCTTAAGCGACGTGGCAATATGGCTGGCGGATGCCAGAATATTGCCCACGCTGAGCGGCACAAGTTTTGGGCGCGACGTGGTGCCGGACGTGTGTAAAACCAGCGCTTCGTCACGTTCCGCGGACCACCCTGTCCGCTGGGGCGTGCCATCTATGCCGTTGCTTTCAAACCGAAAATATCCGGCAGGACCGGTGGTTGACCAGTTGATCCGCGCAACCGGAATGCCAAGGTCACCTGCGGCGGTTATGGCCGGTGATGTGCTGCCAACCTCTGTGATCAGGATTTTTGCGTGCAGGTCCTGCAGATAAAAGGCAAATTCGTCCTTGGTGTAGGCCGGATTTAGCGGCGCGGCTGTGGCTGTGGCCGAAACCGCCAGAAATGCGGTGGCCATTTCCGGGCCGTTGGGCAGAACCAGTGCGGCGCGGTCGTCCCGGCCAATTCCCATGTGGTTCAACGCTTTGGCGGCATCCTGTAACAGCAGGCACAACGCCCCATAGCTTAACGCCTGACGCCCCGGAGCGCCGATCGCTGCCGAATTTTCAGCCTTCGCGCCGATGAGTTCAAAAATGTTGCCCATAGGGTCAGCCCCGACGGTTGCCAATCATATCTGACGATTTGTAACGAAGCCCGACAAAGGTCACAACGCGGTATTGGTGTTTGCTGAAGTGTGAGGGCCTACGGCAGTCTGAGACCGCAAAAATGGCTGGGCGAGGTGTGGCTTGGAAGGAGCCGCTTTCCTGTCACGCCCCGGCGGGATGATCCCGTCAGGGTGACAGGAATAATTGCAGATCGGCCACGTTGGTGCCGGTTGCGCCGGTGTTTAGCAACCCGCCGCATAACGACAACGCCGCGTAGCTGTCGTTGTTGGCCAGCAGGCGCGTCAGATCACCGCCATTTTCAGAAATTTTAGCAAGCGAGGTGGTGTCAACCAGCCCGCCTGCGGCATCGGTCGGGCCGTCGCGACCGTCTGTTCCTCCACTTAGAAATACCCACGGTTTTGTCCAGTTTAGCTGTTCTAGCAACTGCGCGACCCGCAGCGCCAGTTCCTGATTGCGCCCGCCTTTTCCGGAACCTTTCAGCTGCACCGTCGTTTCGCCGCCAAATGCCAGGGCGATAAAAGATTTCTCCGGCGTGCGCATGATCTGATCGACGATATACTGCGCCGCATCCTGAACGTCGCCATCCAGCGGCTGGTCCGCCAGTCGCGCGCCTGCGGCCATTGCCATCGCGGCAGCGCTTTGGCGGTTTCCACCGATCAGGACCGGCTCTATGGTATTTGCCACCGGCGCTTGCGGCGTTGCTGTGTCCAGATACCCCTGAACAGCGGCTGGCAGACGGTCCCATAAACCAATATTTTTGATCATTTCGCGGGCATCAGCCGTTGAGCCGATGGGCGGTGTTGACGGCCCGCTGCCCACGACCCGAAGATCGTCACCAACAACATCTGACAGAATGAAAGACCGCACAGGTGCGGGGGCGGCCAGCGCCGAAAGCCCGCCGCCTTTCAGCTTTGACAGACTTTGCCGCACAAGGTTCATCGCCGTGATGTCCAACCCCGAGGACAGCAGCAACTGATTAACCTGTATTTTGTCCTGCAACGACACGCCGTCAACCGGCGCTGGCAGCAGTGCCGAGCTTCCACCGCTGATACAGGCGATCACGCAGTCGTTCTTTTGCGCGTCACCCAGTGCTGTCAGGATAACTTTGGCGGCCTCAAATCCGTTTTCGTCAGGCACGGGGTGACCTGCGGCAAAAACAGTACAGTCCCGAACGTCCACCTGATTTTCGTAATTTGTGACCGCAACTGCAGAAAACGCAGTGCCCTTTGGCAGGTGTAAAATTGTTGTCTCTGCCATTTTGCAGGCAGCTTTGCCCACAGAGATAACGATGTACCTTCCACCATCAAGTGGTGGAAGGGGTTGTTTTAGAAAGGTTTTATTTAGCGCAATTTCAGGGTCTGCGGCTTTCACCCCCACCATGAAAGCGTCATAAGCCCGCTTTCTTAGGTTGCTTATTCGCATGAGGGCAGCCTTTGCAGTTACGAGCCTGAGATTTGCTTTGCCTTTTCAACCAGAACTTCTGCCTGACGGATAGAGGCATAATCGATCAGCCGCCCGTCAAGTGATACCGCACCTTTGCCAGCCGCTGCCGCTTCATCCATTGCAACCAGAATGCGGTTGGCTTTTTCAATTTCAGCGTCGGATGGGCTCATCACTTCGTTTGCCATATCGATCTGGCTGGGATGGATGGCCCATTTGCCTTCGCAACCGGCCACTGCGGCACGTTTGGCAGCGGCCATATAACCATCTTTATCGCCAAAATCACCAAAAGGCCCGTCAACAGGGCGCAACCCGTTGGCCCGCGCGGCAACAACCATGCGGTTGATCGCGTAATGCCACATGTCGCCCCAATGCACCTGGCGGCTGCCGTCTTCTGCCGGGTCGGTCAGAACGGCATAATCCTTGTTGACCCCACCGATAATTGTGGTGCGGGCGCGGGTGCTGGCGGCATAGTCTGCAACGCCAAAATGCAGGCTTTCGTTGCGTCTGGACGCAGCGGCGATTTCGCTTACATTTTGCATGCCCAGCGCGGTCTCGATTATATGTTCAAAACCAATGCGTTTTTCGTACCCCATTGCATCCTCAACCTGGGTTACCAGCATGTCCACTGCATAGACATCCGCGGCGGTTCCAACCTTGGGGATCATAATGGCGTCCAGACGCTTGCCGGCCTGTTCAACCACGTCCACCACATCACGGTACATATAGTGTGTGTCCAACCCGTTGATACGGATCGACATGGTTTTGTTGCCCCAGTCGATGTCGTTCAGGGCCTCGATTATGTTTTTCCGGGCCTGCACCTTGTCGTCCGGAGCGACCGCATCTTCAAGGTCCATAAATACCACGTCGGCGTTGGATTTTGCTGCTTTTTCAAACATTTCCGGGGCGCTGCCGGGGACGGCCAGTTCGCTTCGGTTTAGGCGGGCGGTGGCCGGTTCTGTGACGTGGAAACTCATGATTCTATATCCCTTGGATTTTTAGGTCTCGATAGGGATGGGACTGAAACCGTATAAGTGCCCATGCTGTCAACGAAACCGAGTGCGGCGTATTCGCACACATGATGCAATGACCGGGTGGATTGAAGTTGGTTCGCAGTGGAGTTCTATTTGGCGTGATCACCAATTTCCTGGCTGCGGGAGTAGTAAAATGCGATGGCCTGCGAGCGGTTTCGAATTTCCAATTTTTCGTAGAGATTTGAAAGGTGAAATTTGACGGTGTTTATGGATACATTAAATTCCGCCGCCAGTTCCTTATTGGTCAATCCCGCGGCCAGCGACTGCAGGATTACCCGCTCGCGTTTGGTCAAAAGGAAAAGCGGGTCCGACTGCAGGTCTCTGAGATCCATGAAAGGAAAGACCATTTTTCCCGCCGCCACCGCAATTGCAGTGTCCACAAGCTCGTCAACAGTCTGGTTTTTTCCGCAGTAACCAGCCGCCCCCGCCACCATCGAGCGCCGTGGCACGTCTTTGGTCTGGTTCTGAGAGTAAACCAGAATTTTTGGCGCCATTGGATGATCGCGCAATATTTGAATGACTTTCTCGGCGCCCAGTTGCGGCAGGCTCCAGCTTGTGATTGCCAGATGAACCTGAACCCGCATCACCGTGGCGATCAGGTTTTCAGCATTGGCAACGGTTGAAACCAAAGAGAACCGTGTGTCGGCAGAAAATTTTTCCGACATCGCCGACAGAATCAACGGATTGGGATCGGCGAGGATTACGTCGATTTGCTTTTTCAGCAGGATTGCCACGGGAAATTCCGATCTGATTGGGTCATCAATTCTGTTTCCTACCCGTTAGCATAGGAAATGGCGAGCAAAATTTGAAAAACTATTACTAAGTATAGGTAAGAGCCCAGACTTTCGGCCCTTCTGATACGGTAGTTACGAATATTGTGGGGAATCTTCAGTTCTGCTTTAGCTCGCCGAAGCCAAATCGAACTGCCGATTTCGGTGTCTGAAAAATGTGAGAGCGCAATCATGAAAAACAATATTTTCCCACAGCTTGAAATTCCTGAAACACTGGCCGCCGGCCCCGGCCCCGGAAACACAGATGCCCGGGTGTTGGCGCGGTTTGCCAGTGCGGGCGTTGCCGACCACATGCAGCCGGATGTGCTGCGGGGCATGATTGAATGCAAACATATGCTGCGGGATCTGTTTGGCACAGACAATATCCACACGTTTGGCGTTGCCGGAACCGGGTGGAGCGGACTTGACTGTATGTTCAGCGCGGTAATGCCCGGGGACACGGTTGTTGCGTTTGCCAATGGCACTTTTTCAGGCATCGACGCGGTAACGCTGAATATGAAAGCATCCACCGCCGCGGAACTGGCGGCTGACTCGTTGAACCCAAAGGCGTCCAGTGTTGTTGTCGTTGAGGTGCCGCACGGACAATCAGTTACAGCGGAAATAGTAGAGGCCGCGCTGGCAGAACATAAACCAAAATGGGCGTTCATGGCCCACTGGGAAACCGGTTCCGGCCGGATCAACGACATTCAGGGATTTTCGGACGCCTGTAAAAAGCATGGCGCGATGGGATTGGTTGACGCTGTTTCGTCTTTGGGTGTGGCGGATTTTTCAATTGACGAACTGGACGGCGTTGCCGGTTGGGCATCCTGTCCGCAAAAAGGCGTGCTGTGCCTGCCGCTGACATACGCACCGGTAAGTTTCACGGATCAATATATCGACTCGCTGAAGGCATCGGGGTGCTACACCTATGTCCACCACCCGATCATGGAAGCCCGTCACTGGGGAATTGTTGACGGTCAGGACGTGGAAAAAGGCGGCTATCACCGCACCCACTCTGGTTACGCCGTTGCTGCGTTTCACGAGGCCTTGCGCATCACCCTGCAAGACGGGCTGGCCAAACGCGCCAACGACTATGCGTTCCACGAACAGGCGTTGCGGCAGTCGGTCATTGCAATGGGATGCGAGGTGACATCGAACATGACCAGCCTTGTGGTTCTTAATCTGCCGGACAGCCTGGCGGGGCGCGAAATGGAACTGGTTCAGGCCTGTCGCGCCGAAGGATTTGGCATCTGGCCCACGCTTTCTGCGCCGGTTCAAATCCGGATCGGCATTCTGAACCAGCTGAGTGCTGCGGCAATAACGGAAATTGTAACGCGGTTCGCACATGCCATAAATGACCTTGGCGGCGATCTGGATATGGATGCCGTTAACGAACAACTGAGCAATTACTATTCAAAATCAATCGCAGCATGAGTTAAAATATGGACATCCACGAATATCAAGCAAAAGAAATCCTTTCTGAATTTGGCGTTAATGTTCCTACCGGCGGGCTGGCATACAGCCCGGAACAGGCGGCCTATCGCGCACGGGAGTTGGGCGGAGACACCTGGATCGTCAAAGCACAAATTCACGCGGGCGGTCGCGGCAAGGCCGGCGGGGTGGTGGTGTGCAAAAGCGACACCGAAATCCTTGACGCGGCATCTGGAATGCTGGGCAATATGATGGTGACCCACCAAACCGGCCCTGAAGGCAAAGGCGTCTACCGCCTTTATGTCGAAGCCGGGGTTGCCATTGACCGCGAAATCTATCTGGGTTTCGTTTTGGACCGGACCACCCAGCGCATTATGGTTGTGGCCTCTGGTCAGGGCGGTATGGAAATTGAGGAAATTTCTGCAGAGCAACCGGACAGTATCGTGCGGGCGGTGGTTGATCCGGCCATTGGTCTGGTTGATTTTCAGGCCCGCGAGATTGCCTTTAAGCTTGGCATTGAGCCTGCCTTGAACCAACAAATGGTTCGGACACTGAAAGGGTGCTACCGCGCTTTTCGCGATCTTGACGCCACGATGGTAGAGGTTAATCCGCTGGTTATCACCAAAGACCAGCAGATCATTGCGCTGGACGCAAAAATGACATTTGACGACAACGCGATGTTTCGTCGTCCTGTCATCGCAGAACTGCGCGACAAAAGTCAGGAAGATCAGCGTGAAAGCAACGCTGCGGACCGCGGGCTGAGCTATGTTGGTCTGGATGGAAATATTGGGTGCATCGTGAACGGCGCCGGTCTGGCGATGGCCACAATGGACACCATCAAACTGGCCGGAGGCGAGCCTGCAAACTTTCTGGATATTGGTGGCGGTGCCACGCCCGAACGGGTTGCCAAGGCTTTTCGACTGGTAAAATCCGATGCCAAGGTAGAGGCGATTCTGGTCAACATATTTGCCGGTATCAACCGGTGCGACTGGGTGGCGGAAGGCGTGGTTCAGGTGCTGCGGGACGAACCGCTGGAGATCCCGGTTGTCGTGCGGCTGTCCGGTACGAACGTTGAGGAAGGTCAAAGAATTCTGGCCGAAAGCGGTTTGCCGATCATCCGGGCCACCACGTTGGAAGAAGCGGCAAACCGCTCTGTGTCAGCGTGGCGCGGCGATGCCGAGGCAAAAGCAAGTTTGAAAGTCGCAAAATGAGCATTTTACTGAACGAGACCACCAAAGTAATGGTGCAGGGTATCACCGGGCGCATGGCCCGGTTTCATACCAAGGAAATGATAGATTACGGCACCAACGTTGTGGCCGGTGTGACGCCCGGCAAGGGCGGTTCCGAGGTCGAGGGCGTACCGGTTTTTAACACGGTTAAAGAGGCAGTGGAAAAAACCGGTGCCGAGGCAAGCCTTGTTTTCGTTCCACCGCCTTTTGCCGGAGATTCCATCATGGAAGCCGCTGACGGTGGCATCAAGTATTGCGTTTGCATCACAGATGGAATTCCGGCGCAGGATATGATGCGGGTGAAGCGTTACATGCGCCGTTACCGCGAAGTGAACCGGATGGTGCTGACCGGACCCAATTGCGCCGGTACGATTTCACCGGGCAAAGCGTTTTTGGGCATCATGCCGCCACATATTTTCGACCAGGGCCCGGTGGGAATTGTCGGACGATCCGGCACATTGGGCTATGAGGCGGGATCGCAGCTGAAGTCTTTGGGCATCGGCGTGTCAACCAGCGTTGGTATCGGCGGAGACCCGATTAACGGCTCTTCGTTTATGGATATTCTGAAGTTGTTTGAAGAGGATCCGGATACGTCTGTCGTTGCCCTGATAGGCGAAATCGGCGGCCCGCAAGAGGCAGAGGCGGCAGAATATATTCGCGATCACATGACCAAACCGGTTGTCGCATATATCGCCGGGCTGACAGCACCCAAGGGGCGCACTATGGGCCATGCCGGTGCCATTATTTCCGCCTTTGGCGAAAGCGCCAGTGAAAAGGTCGAGATTCTGTCAGCCGCGGGTGTGACGGTTGCGGAACATCCTTCCAGCATCGGCGAGACCATCGCTGCTGTTTTGGGCTAAATCGGAGAAAAAGAATGACGAAACAAAAAATACTGATTTCCAGACGCTGGCCCGAAGCGATCGAGGCGAAATTGCAGGAAGACTATGACGTTACCTTAAATCAGTCCGACACGCCTCTTGCAGTGGAAGAATTTCAAAGCGCGCTTGCAAATTACGACGCTGTATGCCCAACGGTCACGGATAAGATCACGGCAGAATTACTGGATGTTCCGTCACCCCGTTGCAAAATACTTGGCAACTATGGCGTTGGGTTTTCCCATATTGATCTGGACGCGGCCAAGAAAGCCGGGATAACCGTGACCAACACGCCCGAGGTTCTTAGCGACTGTACCGCCGATCTGGCGATGGCGCTGATCCTGATGGTGGCGCGACGCGCCAGCGAAGGAGAGCGGGAAGTCCGCGCCAGCGACTGGACCGGCTGGCGTCCGACCCACATGGTTGGCACAAAGGTGACAGGCAAAACGCTTGGCATCATTGGCTTTGGCCGGATTGGCCAGAAGATGGCGCGTAAATGCCACTTTGGCTTTGATATGAAAATCGTAGCCCAGGACGCTTATCCGGTTAAGCCGGAGGCATTGGCCGAAACCAACGCAACGCTTGTGGATACCATCGAGGAAGTTTTGCAGCAGGCCGATTTCGTGTCTCTGCATTGCCCGGGCGGCGACGAAAACTATCATCTGATCAATGCGGATCGCCTGAAACTGATGAAACAGAACGGTTTCCTGATCAACACCGCGCGTGGCGAAGTTTATGACGCGGATGCGCTGGTTGACGCTCTGCAGTCGGGCACAATCATGGGCGCGGGTCTGGACGTTTATGAGGGGGAACCAAATATTAACCCGCGTCTGAAGGAATGCGAAAATGCTGTTTTGCTGCCGCATCTTGGCAGCGCGACCCTCGAAACCCGCGAAGCTATGGGGAATCGGGTGCTGGATAATCTGGCGGACTTCTTCGGGGGCCGGGAGCCTCGCGATAAAGTTGCCTGATGGGTGAGCCAAAGCTGCAGCCACGCCCTTTGCGCGTAAACTTAGGCTTGGCGAATGAAAGCTACGGCCGCAAATTACGCAGCATTTTATATGAGCTGCTGTGCAATGTAATTAAGCGCCGCGCACCTAAAACGCTGGCTGTTTTTCTGGACCCGGCCACGGTTGTTTCGGAAGATGCCGAAGGGCAGGCCCTGTTTTTGCAGGCCACAACAATTTGGTTTCACCTTTTGCGCATTTCAGCAGAGAATGCTTTGGTTAAGGGGCGACGCAGAATTGAAACGACAGACGGATTAGAGGCGGTCAAAGGGACCGTCGCCCAAACGGTCAGCCTGCTGGGCAAAAGAGGAATGTCCCGATCAGAAATAATTGATGTTGTCGGCGATGTTTTTATTGGTCCAACCATCACCGCGCACCCAACCGAGGCAAAGCGGGAAACTGTCCTTGATATTCACCGGCGGATTTATCGCGGTATTGTGCAGCTTGAATCAGATCGCTGGACCCCGCGCGAGCGGGACGTCCACATCCAAAACCTGCAAAACGAAATTGATCTGCTGTGGCTGACCGGCGATTTGCGGCTGGAGCGCCCGACGTCGGTGGAAGAAATCAACTGGGCGCTACAGTTTTTTAAAAACTCGCTGTTTGACGCCGTGCCAGAGGTTCTGGACGCTTATGAAAGCGCCTTTATTGCGGACGGTGAACTGGAATGGCCAAGCGGTGGCGCCCCCAGAATAGGATTTCATTCCTGGGTTGGCGGTGACCGGGACGGCAACCCAAGCGTGACAACGGACGTGACTAAGAAGGCAATTTTGGCAAACAGAATTGCCGCGATCAAAGAGCACAGAAAGCAGGTTCAACGGGCCATTGTGCATACGTCCATCAGCGTGGCCATTGCGCCGTTGTCCAAAACCAATTTGACGGCGCTTAAGCAGATTATCACCGGGTCGGGGGTTGCCGAAAAAATCAATTCCCGAAACGAGGGAGAGGTTTTTCGAAAATCGCTAAGTGCGGTGGACGCCCGTCTGGCCGCTTTGATTGATGACGCGACTGCGGCAGTCGCCTACGGGAATATCGACGAGTACAACCATGATATGCAGGCGATCCACCGCGCCGTAACAAGCGTTGCACCGGATATCGCCCACAGTTTTATCCAGCCCATATTATACAGAATAGTCGCCTTTGGTTTTCGCACCATGACGCTGGATATCCGGCAAAATTCTGACGTGATTTCCCAAGCGGTGGGTGAAATCTGGAGTGCATTGAAACTGGACGTACCGCCGCCGGGAACACCGGATTGGTCCCGGCTGTTGCAATCCCAGCTGAACAGCCTGGACACTCCTGACATTTCTTCGCTTCAAATATCTGACGTCACAAAAGACACTGTTTCGCTGTTGGCATTGATGGGTGCGGAAATCGACGGTTTGGACCCCCAATCGGTTGGTCCGTTTATCCTGTCGATGACCCGCTCCGCAGATGACCTGCTGGCCGTTTTGCTGTTGGCAAAATATGCCGGGTTGGCAAAAGGGCCGGAAGGGCACAAAACCTTGCCGCTGACGCTGATGCCGCTGTTTGAAACAATCAACGATCTGCGGGCCGCGCCAAATATCCTGACCGACTATTTGACCAATCCATTGGTCAAGCGATCCCTAAGACATTCTGGTGCGCATCAGGGTGTGATGCTGGGCTATTCAGACAGCAACAAGGACGGCGGATTTATTTCCTCGACCTGGGAAGTCAACAAAGCCCAAAAACGCATCATTGCCGCAACGCAGAAATTGGGTGTGGATACGGCATTTTTTCACGGGCGCGGCGGATCCGTCAGCCGAGGTGGCGCACCCACCGGGCGGGCAATCGCGGCCCAGCCGGAAAACAGCATAAGCGGATCGTTTCGCATAACCGAACAGGGAGAGGTCGTTTCCGCGAAATTTGCCAACCGCGGTACAGCGGCACATCAAATTGAGTTGTTGGCGTCTTCGGTTCTTTTTCACTGCGCCTATTCCAAGAATGAGCCGGAACTGAAACCAACGCCCGAATTTGATGAAGCCATCGAAGCGCTGTCGGGCGTTTCGCAGGCGCATTATGCGGCATTGCTGAATACAGACGGTTTTATTGATTACTTTCAACAGTCAAGCCCGGTTAACGAGTTGGCAAGGCTGAACATCGGTTCGCGCCCGCAATCGCGCAGCGGGGCGGCAACCCTTGCTGATCTGCGGGCCATTCCCTGGGTGTTTGCCTGGTCGCAAAACCGCCATTTGATCACCGGTTGGTATGGATTTGGCGCGGCTGTCAGTGCCTTTCGAGAATATCGCGGCGATTACGGCGACACAGCACTGCGCAACCTGTGGGACGGTTCGCGAATTTTCCGGCTGATTGTGGATGAAGTGGAAAAATCGCTTTGCATGACAGACATTCATCTGGCGTCGCGGTATGCGGGGCTGGTCACCCAGACCGCGACACGGGACCGCATCCTGAACAAAATAATAAGCGAATACCACAGCAGTTGTGAGGCGGTCCTGTGGATGACAAATCAAACCGATATTGCAGCGCGCTTTCCAATAATGAGTTCCAAAGCAAAGCGAACCGAAGGATTGCTGGCACCGACGCATAATCTGCAAATTGAATTGTTGGCGCAGCACCGCGGCAGTACAAAAGAAACACCGCTACCCCCCGCCCTGTTACAAACCATGAATTGCATTGCAACCGGCCTTGGATGGACCGGTTAACACAAGGAGAAGACCCCATGACTTCATCAGTACGCGACGCTGGATTTTTCAGCGAAAGTCTGGCCACACGTGATCCGGAGATTGCGTCAGCAATTGGCGGTGAGTTGACGCGGCAACGCGATGAGATCGAGTTGATTGCGAGCGAGAACATCGTTTCAGCGGCAGTGATGGAGGCACAGGGCTCTGTCATGACCAACAAATACGCGGAAGGGTATCCCGGACGCCGGTATTACGGTGGCTGTGAATATGTGGATGTGGCGGAAACTCTGGCACAGGACCGGGCAAAACAGCTGTTTGGCTGTGCGTTTGTCAATGTGCAGCCCAATTCAGGCAGTCAGGCCAATCAGGGTGTGATGCAGGCGCTGATCAAACCCGGCGATACGATCTTGGGGATGAACCTGGCCTCGGGCGGTCACCTGACCCACGGCGCCGCGCCCAACCAGTCCGGCAAGTGGTTTAACGCGGTGCAATACGGTGTGCGGCAGCAGGACAATTTGATTGACTATGACCAGATAGAAGAGCTGGCCCGCGCGCATCAGCCAAAGATGATTATTGCCGGGGGTTCCGCCATCCCGCGGCAGATTGATTTTGCCCGCTTTCGCGAGATTGCCGACATGGTTGGTGCCTATCTGCACGTGGATATGGCGCATTTTGCCGGTCTGGTGGCCGCCGGATTGCACCCCAACCCGTTCCCCCATGCCCATGTGGCCACAACCACGACCCATAAAACTCTGCGCGGCCCGCGCGGTGGCATGATCCTGACCGATGACGAGGCAATAGCCAAGAAAGTGAATTCAGCGATCTTTCCGGGTATTCAGGGTGGCCCCCTGATGCATGTGATCGCCGCAAAAGCGGTGGCCTTTGGCGAGGCGCTGCGGCCCGAGTTTAAATCCTATCAGGGGCAGGTGATCAAAAATGCACAAATTCTGGCCGCTACTCTTGTGAAGGGCGGCATTGATATTGTCACCGGCGGAACCGACACCCACGTGATGCTGGTTGATCTGCGGCCCAAGGGCGTGAAAGGCAACGCAACAGAGGCGGCGCTGGGCCGTGCCAATATCACGTGCAACAAAAACGGCATCCCGTTTGATCCCGAAAAACCCACGGTCACATCCGGCGTGCGCCTTGGCTCTCCGGCCGGTACAACGCGCGGGTTTGGCGAGGCAGAGTTCACCGCTATCGGCGAAATGATCGTGGAAGTCGTGGATGGACTGGCCGCTAATGGCGAAGACGGAAATGGCGCGGTAGAGGCGGCTGTAAAAGCCAAAGTGGCCAATCTTTGCGCGGCATTCCCGATTTATTAAGGCGGCAGTCGATTATCGGAACGAACTGGGCGGTTGCCCAAATTTTTCCTTGAAGGACTGGGAAAAATGGGCACCGCTGGAAAACCCGGTGGCAAAGGCGATTTCCGTGATGGACAGGGTTGTCTGGGTCAACAGGTGTTTTGCATGGTCCAGCCTAAGATGGCGATAAAACGTCATCGTCGTTTGCCCCAGATATTCAGAAAACAGCCGGTTCAGCTGTCGCGTGGTACGCCCGACCAACATCGCAAATTGCGACAACGACAGGGGGTCGGCCAGATGATTTGTCATCTGCTCGATCACCTGAACGATGGTTCCGTTTGAAATGTTGTAGCGTTCAACAATTCCGGCCCGGGTTGGTCCGGCGGCGGGGCGAATATTGGTGTGGACAAACCAGTCTGACACCTTGCGGGCAAAGGTTTCCCCGTGATGTTCCGCCAGCAGCGAGTGCATCATATCAAGCGGTGACACACCTCCTGCGCAGGTAATCCGGTCGCGGTCGCGGATGTACAAAGTGTGCGACAGCAAAAGCTCCGGGTTGATTTCTGACAGGGCTGGTGCGTGCTCCCAGTGAACGGTCATCCGGCGACCTTTCATAATCCCGGCCTTGGCCAGCAGAACCGGGCCACCGGAAACCCCGCCAATCATAACACCGCGCGACGCCATTTTTCGCAACCAGCCAAAAAGCGGCGGGTTCTCGTAAGACATGGGATCGCCAGCGGCGATAACCAAAATCAGATCCAGCTTTGCGGTCGTATATAGATCGGCGTCGGCCTTTATGACGGCACCGCTGGACGC
>CAYZQS010000004.1:21174-27929 GCA_964480735.1 uncultured Rhodobacterales bacterium | reverse complement strand
ATTGAAAAGGGTTGGATCGGGTCCGGTAATGTGGGGCGCAATACGACGATTATCCGCTCTAATTATATGCTGCCCGGCAACGAGCCGTTTTACGAGTTTTCCCTAAAGCTGTGGGAAGGGCTGGAGCAGGACTTTAACTATAACGCGATGGTCTCGCAGCGCTCGATCCTGAATCTGATCCACAGCGACCCGCAACGGGACGCCTTTGTGCGCCGCGCCAATGCCATGCTGTTGGCCGGTGCGGACGCGGATATGCTTAGTAAGGAAGAATTGCGCGCGTGGCTGCCGTTTCTGGATTTTGACAACGCGCGTTTTCCGATCAAAGGCGGCTTGCGCCAAAAACGTGGTGGCACGGTGCGCCACGACGCGGTGGCCTGGGGCTATGCCCGCGGCGCCGATGCGCGGGGCGTTGATATTATTCAAAATTGCGAAGTCACCGGTTTTAATATCAAAGACGGTGTTTGCCGCGGCATAGAAACCTCAAAGGGTCCAATAAAAGCAAAAAAAGTTGGGGTTGCCGTGGCCGGCTCTTCGGGCCGCGTGATGGCCAAAGCAGGCATGCGCCTGCCAATCGAAAGTCACGTTCTACAGGCTTTCGTCACCGAAGGATTGAAACCGCTTCTCCCAGGCGTGATCACCTTCGGTGCCGGCCATTTTTATTGCAGCCAGTCTGACAAGGGCGGATTGGTGTTTGGCGGCGATCTTGACGGCTATAATACTTATGCCCAGCGCGGCAATCTTCCGGTGGTAGAGGACGTGTGCGAAGGCGGCATGGCGATCATGCCGATGATCGGGCGTGTGCGGCTGTTGCGCATGTGGGGTGGTGTTATGGATATGTCGATGGATGGTTCGCCTTTTATCGACAAAACCCATATTGACGGCCTCTACTTTAACGGCGGCTGGTGTTACGGCGGCTTTAAGGCAACGCCTGCCAGCGGCTGGTGCTTTGCCCATTTGCTGTCAAAGGACGAACCGCATCCAACCGCCACCGAAATGCGGCTGGATCGGTTTATGCGCGGCCACATGATCGATGAAAAAGGCGTGGGCGCACAGCCCAACCTGCACTAGAGGAATGTCCAGATGATCATTGAACATCCATTGCTGGGGCCACGCGACGCGGCGGAGTTTACCTATTTTGGTGACGCGTCCCTGATCAACCGGCCTGATCCGGAGGCGGATAATGCCGGGCAGGCCTTTTATGAATACCAGTATCTTAGGGACAATCCGGCAGGCCAGCACCGCGAACTTTGGTATCACGAACAGGGCGACCGGTCCTGGCTGGTGGTCACGCGCTCGACTTTGACCCACGAGATCAGCAAGGTAGAGCTGGCCCGGGATGTGGCGATCCACGAAGGACGGAGCAGATGAGCCAGATCAATCGCGTAAACGGCGGCCTGATCAACCGGGACGCGCCGCTGGATTTTACCTTTAACGGCAAGTCCCATCAGGGATTTGAGGGTGACACGCTGGCCAGTGCGCTGCTGGCCAACGGGCAGCGCCTGATGGGTCGCAGTTTTAAATACCACCGGCCCCGTGGTCCCTTGTCAGCAGGATCAGAAGAGCCGAACGCTTTGGTGGAACTGCGCGATGGTGCGCATACAGAGCCAAACACCCGTGCCACTGTTGCCGAGCTTTATCAGGGTCTGACCGCGCGATCCCAGAACCACCGCGGGCCTTTGACTTTCGATTTGATGGCGGTGAACGATATGTTCTCGCCGTTTTTGGCGGCGGGTTTTTATTACAAAACCTTCATGTGGCCAAAGGCGTTCTGGGAAAAACTGTACGAACCGATCATTCGCGCCGCTGCCGGATTGGGGGCTGTGTCCAAACTGCCGGACCCCGATCATTATGACAAAGGGTTCCTGCATTGCGATGTGCTGGTTGTGGGTGCCGGTCCGACGGGTCTGGCGGCTGCGTTAAGTGCCGGACGGGCCGGATTGCAGGTGCTTTTGGCGGACGAGGATTTTCATTTGGGCGGGCAGTTGCTGGCGGAAACATACAGCGTAGCGGGTGTTGCGGGCGCTGATTGGGCCGATGCGGCGCTGGCTGAACTTGCCGGTATGGACAACGTGCGGATCATGCCGCGCACGACGATTTATGGCAGCTATGATCACGGCATCTATGGTGCGCTGGAGCGGGTGACAGACCATTTGGCCGACGGTGGCGGCAAGCCGCGGCAGATCTTGTGGAAAGTCTACAGCAAGCGAACGGTTCTGGCGGCGGGATCAATTGAACGCCCCATCGCATTTGGCAACAATGACCGCCCCGGAATAATCATGGCGGGCTCGGTTCGGGCCTATCTGAACCGCTGGGGGGCTGTGGCCGGTCAACGCACGGCAATTTTTACAAACAATGATGACGGCTGGCGAACAGCAACCGATCTGGCGGAAAAAGGTGTCGAGGTCACAGCAATCATAGACAGCCGCGATACCGCGCCGCTTACCGCCCCGTCAGGTGCCGCGGTGGTTATGGGTGGCCGGGTTGTGGATACCGAGGGTCGTCTGGGACTGAAATCCATCACACTGGCAAACGGTCAAAAAATTCCGGCGGACTGTCTGGCGGTGTCCGGTGGTTGGAACCCCACGGTGCATCTGACCTGCCATCAGCGGGGCCGCCCGGAATGGCGGGATGACATCGCGGCCTTTGTTCCGGCGGGTGAAATTCCTGCGGAAATGGTTGTGGTGGGCGCTGCCAACGGTGCGCTGACATTACATGCGGCCCTTAAGGGCGGACATGACGCGGGCAACCAGATTGCCAAGGACATGGGCAAGACACCATCAAAAAAACGCGCGCCAAGTGCCGAGGACGAGCCCTGCGCAGTGGCCGCATTCTGGCATGTCAAGGAAAGCAGGAAACGCGCCTGGCTGGACCAGCAAAACGACGTGACCGTAAAGGACGTTAAGCTGAGTCATCAGGAAGGGTTTAAATCTGTTGAGCATCTGAAGCGCTATACCACGCTGGGCATGGCCACTGATCAGGGCAAAACGGCCAATATTCCGGCGCTGGCGGTTATGGCTGAAATTGCCGAAAAAACCATTCCTGAAACCGGAACAACGATTTTTCGCCCCCCCTATACGCCGGTCCCGATCGGGGCTTTTGCCGGTCGGGCACGGGGCAAAGATTTTCGGCCTTTCCGCCTGACGCCGTCCCATGACTGGGCCGAAGAACAGGGTGCGGTGTTTGTTGAAACCGGTATGTGGTTGCGCGCCCAGTGGTTCCCGCAGCCGGGCGAAACCCATTGGCGCGAAAGCGTGGATCGTGAAGTTCTGGCGACCCGGCGTTCGGTTGGCGTTTGCGACGTGACCACATTGGGCAAGATTGATATTCAGGGGGCAGACGCGGCAGAGTTTCTGAACCATGTTTACGCCAATGCCTTTGCCAAACTTCAGGTGGGCAAAACCCGCTATGGGTTGATGTTGCGCGAAGACGGCATTGCAATGGATGACGGCACAACGGCACGGATTGGCGAAAACCACTTTGTCATGACAACGACCACCGCAAATGCGGTTGGCGTATTCAGGCATATGGAATTTTGCCGCCAGTGTTTGTGGCCCGGTCTGGATGTTCAGATGATTTCGACCACCGACGGTTGGGCACAATACGCCGTGGCTGGTCCGAATGCCCGCAATCTGCTGGCCAAAATCGTTGACAAGGATTTTGACATCACGAACGAGGCGTTTCCTTTCATGGCCTGCGGCGAGGTTACGGTTTGCGGCGGCACGCCCGCGCGATTGTTCCGCATCTCGTTCTCTGGAGAGCTGGCCTATGAAATCGCTGTACCAACCAAATACGGTGACGCCATGATCCGCGCCTTGATGGTTGCGGGTGAAGAATTTGACGTTGTGCCCTACGGCACCGAAGCGCTGGGCGTGATGCGCATCGAAAAAGGGCACGCGGCGGGCAACGAACTGAACGGCCAGACCACCGCGCGGGATCTGGGCATGGCGCGTGTGGTGTCGGCCAAAAAAGACTGCATCGGCAAAACCCTGGCGCAGCGGCCCGATCTGAACCGTGACGACGGCCTGACGCTGGTTGGGTTTATTCCCGAAAACAAAAGCGATGTTATCAACGCAGGATCGCATTTCATCAATTTGGGCGATGAGGCAAATATGGCGAATGATCAGGGCTGGGTGTCCTCGGCGGCGTATTCACCAAATCTTGGCCATTCCATCGGGCTTGGCTTTATCAAACGCGGGCACGAACGAATGGGCGAAACGGTTCAGGCTATGGACCTGCTGCGCAAGAATATTGTCAACGCAAAGATCGTAAGCCCACATTTTATTGATCCTGATGGGGAGCGTCTTCGTGCCTGATTTAGCCCTTACCGCCCGCAGCCCGCTTGCCGGCTATGACGAGGATTTCGGCGGCGTCCGCATCGCCGAAACGCCGGGATTTGCCCTTGTGTCAATCGCGACCAGTGAGGCAAATAAGGCGGCGCTGAAAAAAGATGTCGCCAAGGCCTATGGGCTGACATTGCCTGACGGTGACAAAAGTGCCGCCAAAGGCGCAGTCACGTTTATCTCTTCGGCGGCAAGCCAGTGGTTGTTGCGATTTCCCCATAGTGACCGGGCTGATCCATCCGCTGATGTTCGCGCAAAGCTGGGTGGGCAACCATCGATCACAGACCAGTCAGACAACTGGGTTCAGATTGAAATTTCCGGTGATCGCAGTACAGATGTTCTGGAGCGGATTTGTCCGTTGGATTTGAGCGACCAAAATTTTACCGCTGGCAGTGCCGGGCGAACCTCTATGGAACATCTGGGCGCAATAATTCAAAGATCGACAAAGGGTGACAAGTTTTTGCTGTTATCGGCCAGTTCTTCTGCCAGATCATTTTTGCATGCCCTGCAGGTTTCGGTGCGAAACGTTCTGTAGACTGAACACACCCAGACCAAATTTATAGTGCGCGGCGCCACAAAGCCCGTGCGCCAGGTATCCAATCCTGCAAGATACAAACGCGACGACTTGAAGAAACCAAGTGGGCAGCGATTTTGGCCTGAATTTGGTATAGGGAAATTCAACTATTGGCCCATATTGGTATATTATACTGTTATTTTGGCCTAGAATATGAAACGTTCCCGACAGGGCAACATATGCCCAGGATGGTAACATCTGATATGCGGGCAGGAAAAGTCGTCTGCCGAAACTAAAAAGGAAGGGAAGGGCATGGAAGAGCAAATTGCTACTTTGATGGCTCAAATAGCCGAGCTTCAGGTTAAATCAAATACCACCAACACGATATTTGCCGAAACCTACTATTACTTATCAATACCGCTGATGATCCTTATTCATGCGGGTTTTCTGGCCTATGAAATGGGCGCAACACGCACAAAGAATGTTTTGTCCTCGGGGGTGAAAAACATTCTGGCTTTTGCGTTTGTTTTGCCGACGTTTTATTTCTTTGGCTGGTGGGTCTATTGGGGTTTCCCAACCGGCATACCGGGTGCGGCGGGTCCAAACGGGATTTCCGGGATCGAATACGCCAGTGCCATCGCATGGGGCTGGGGTGAATCCGCGCAGTATATGGGTCCGAATATCTCTGACAACGCGTCAGGCGTGTTCTGGGGTGCTTTTGCCATGTTTGCGGCCACCACAGCATCGATTATGTCGGGTGCTTTGATTGAGCGTATCCAGACCGTTGGTTTTGTCATTCTGGCGATCGTGCTGGGCTCTTTTGCCTGGGTCGTTGCCGCGGCATGGGGTTGGCACGCCGATGGCTGGCTGGTTCAAAAATTCGGTGTGCATGACTTTGGCGCAGCGGGGCTGGTTCACGCGGTTGCCGGGTTCTTTGCACTGGGTGTCTTGCTGCATCTTGGACCACGCATTGGCAAGTTCAACGATGATGGGTCTGCCAATCATATTGCCGGGCACAACTTGCCGCTTACAGCGGTTGGCCTGATGCTGATCATCGCCGGTTTCTGGGGCTTTTTGATGGCCTGTCTGATTGTGCCGGGTGAAGCTTGGTCATGGTTTGGCGATAAGTTCTCGTCGATCTATGGTACACCAATGACCCTGTCTGGAATGTCTTTTAACATTCTGATGGCGATGGGCGGCGGAACAATTGGGGCCTGGTTGGTCACACGGGATCCGTTTTGGATGATGTCTGGTATGCTTGCCGGCATTATTTCCACAGCCTCGGGACTTGATATCTATTGGCCGGGTCTGTCCTTCATCATTGGCTTTGGTGCCGGGGCTATCTTACTGCCAGCCTCTGCCGTCTTGGAACGAATGGGAATTGATGATGCGGTTGGTGCAGTGACGGTTCACGGCACGATTGGATTTTTGGGTGTTGTCGCTCTTGGGGTCTTCGCATCCGGATTTCCTGCCTTGCAAGGTGCCGCTGGTGAAGCGCCTACTATCTCGCTTTATGGCCAGATCATCGGGGCGATTGTCTTTGCTTTGCTTGGATTTATTCCAGGGTATATCGTGGCAGGCGCACTTAAAGCCATGGGCATGTTGCGCGTACCGGAAGCTGTAGAAATCGCAGGTCTTGATCCGGTCAAAGTTGCGTCCGCAGCTTATCCAGAAGGCATCCCGCCATCGGCAGCTCCGGCTGAGTAACGTTTAACAGAAAGGAACCTAACATGGGTTTTTCATTTGCAGAAGCGTCCTGGGACGGTGTTACCGGCGCAATCTATATGGGTGCAGGGGGCGGCATGCCTTTCGTTTATACCCTGATAGCCGCAGCAGTGTGCATCTACGCGCTGTGGAGCGGTAACAGAAAAGAGCACGCTTTGTACGACAAACAAAAATAG
>CAYZQS010000004.1:0-21074 GCA_964480735.1 uncultured Rhodobacterales bacterium | reverse complement strand
GCCGAGGTCACCACGCCAATCTGCGCCTTGCCGATCCGCACGCAATCGCCGTGGTGCGGTACAAGCCCGCCTTTTACATCCAGTCCGACAAGCTTTTCCTTGGGATGGGCTTTGCGCTGTTCAATGGCCGCGCGGCCGATAAAGTCATCTTCCTGCGTTTTCAGCGGCACGGTAAATCCAATTCCGGCCTCAAACGGGTTGGTTTGATCCGAGAACTCATAATTCGCAAAAATCAATCCGGCTTCGATCCGCAGCATGTCCAACGCTTCAAGCCCAAGCGGGATCATTCCCATCGGCGCGCCAACGTCCCAGATCGCGTCAAAAACCGCCACCGCGTCTTTGGGGTGGCAAAAAACCTCGTAACCCAGCTCGCCCGAATACCCGGTGCGGCTGACAACCACCGGCGCACCATTCATGTCGCCGATACGGCCAATCGTCAGGCGGAACCACTCCAGTTCTTCCAGCTTTGCCTGGGTAGGCGGTGTCCAGATCACCTGTTTCAGAATATCGCGCGAGAGCGGACCCTGAACGGCAATATTACAGTGATGATCGGTTGAGGATTTAACCCAGGCGTTCAGCCCGTGCTTTTCCGCCTGATCGCGCAGCCATTTGCCCGAACTGTCACACCCGCCGATCCAGCGGAAGTTGTTGTCGCCCAGACGGAACACCGTGCCGTCATCTATCATGCCGCCGTGCTCGTAACACATGGCTGTGTAAACGATGCCGCCAACACTTAGTTTTTTGATGTTGCGGGTCACACACATCTGCATTAGCTGTTCGGCGTCGGGGCCGGTAACCTCGTATTTTCGCAGTGGACTTAGATCCATCACCACGGCTTTTTCACGCGCCGCCCAATATTCAGCAATCGCGCCGTGGTTGGTCATGGTGTTGGCCAGCCAATAGCCGTTATATTCAACGAAATCACGTGTGTGCTTGGCAAAGCACGGGTGAAATCCGGTCTCTTTGGTGGGTTCCACGTCTGCCTCCGGTGTTTTGCGCCATCCAATGGAACGCTTGAAGTCTTCGTTTTCCTTGTAAACCCGCACCTGAATATCGGTGGGGTTCCAGGCGTTCGTCGGGTCGATGTCACAGGGACAGGCGGTGGAAACACAAACCAGTTCAGTCAAAGCCCTGAGCAGGACAAAATCGCCCGGTCTTGACCAGGGATCGTCTATGCTCATCACGTGAGTGTCATCCAGAATGGTGTTGAAGAAATAATTGATCGACGGCCAGCCGGTGCGCGGTTTGATGCCCCATTCTGCCACCGCCAGATTGATGTTATCCGAACAATTCACATGACCGGGATAGCCCGCGTCGTCATAATATTTTGGATAGCACGACAGACCATAGGCGTCGTGGCGGCCACAGGTGTCCTGAACGATTTCAAACAGCGGCTCCTGATCGACGCTCCAAAATTTTGCGTTGTTACCGGGCACCGGATAGATACAGCTTGTTAAGGACCGGGTGGTGGTCATGTTTATGTCGCGTTCGATGCCTTTATCCAGCTGGCGTCTTGAAAATGCTTGAAAATCCGTACATTCGCGCCCCTGCACATCCATTATCTGAATGAACTGACCTTCCGAAACCGCATAAGCGTGGGCGTTGCCGGGGCGGATATTCACGTCGATCAACGGATCAGCCAGCGGATCAGCCGGCGCAGAACCGCCTTTACCCGGTCCGGGTTTGGCACGGCGCACATATAGAACAATCTCTGTCGGAGCGTTTTGGTCGTGGGGTGACATGGGGCCGCCCACCGCACAGACGATCAGCAAACCGTCGCAGGAAGCATGAAAATCAGCCGTTTGACCGGCCTTGGAGCCTTCTTCAAAAACCAGCGCCGCATCGGCCCGGCCGATATCAAATCCGGCCGCTTTCAGGGCATGCAGAACCCGGCGGCCGGACGCATCCCCCGCTGCCAGCGCCTGCTGCAAACCCGATGGATCACGACCGCCTTTGGCGCCAATCATTGCGGCGTCGGATTTTCCGTCCGGAGCAAAGAAAACCATTTCAACCGGCTGCAGCCCCTCGCGGTCAACGATTGATATGGCGTCACCTTTTTCAATGCGCACGGCACGGGAACCGCCGCCCGCCACCGGATAGCGTTCAACACCATAGGGCAGGACCGGCAGGCCGGGATTGCTTATGCCGTTGATGCCATACGGTTTTTCAAAAACAGGTTGAATATTCATCAATCGAGTCCCAGCGCTGCTCTGCGTTGTTTTGCCCAGGTCTGGATCATGTGATCAACAGCAAGGCCAATGAAGGCGACGCACAGGCCTGCAATCAGCCCAATGCCGATGCCGTTGGCGTTTGACAGGGCACCCAGGATCAACTGCCCCAGATCGTCCGTTCCGATCATCGCGCCAATAATAACCATCGCCAGTGCGAACATCATGGTTTGGTTCAATCCCAGTGCGATATGCGGGAACGCCAGAGGCAGTTCGATTGACAGCAACCTTTGAATGCGGCTGACACCGGACATTGAACCGGCCTCGTGCAATTCGGGCGGCACGTTTTTCAAACCTTCGATCGTGTAGCGCATGGCCGGGATCATCGCGTAGGGCGTGATCGCGATCAGCACCGCCGTGTCAGACACGTTAAACAGCATGATTGCCGGGATCAGGTAGATGAACGACGGAAAGGTTTGCAGGGTGTCGCAGATAATCAAAACCGTTTTAGAGGCCCCCGGCCGTTGCGCGGCAAGAACACCGATAACAAAACCAAGGGACCCGGCGATCAACACCGCAATGGTCAACAGATAAGCCGTGATCAGCGCCCGGTCCCACCACTCGGTCATGGCGATAAAAAACAGGAAACCCCAAACGATGAAGGTAGAGCGTATACCGCCGATCAGATAGGCGATGCCGCCAACCAGAACAAATGTCGACGTGACCGACATGCCCAGATAAGCGTGCTTCATCGGCAATAGAATGACCTCGATCATCCAGACCTTAAAGCCAAACAATGGCCCGTACCAATTTGTAACGATCCAGTCGACGCCATTTTGCCAGAACTGCTCGGTCGAAAGCCCTTTGTTGGTTGGGACTAGGAACAGGTAGTTTGTGCCGTTCTGAAAAATCCATCTGCCGACATAGGCCAAAAAGACACCGATAACGAACACAGCGCATAGGATGAACCAATTCCGATACCGCTCCATAAAGGTGAGATCAGCGAAATAATCGATCTGCTTGTTGGCCCAGGCCAGCGACAGCCGGTCCAGAACGATCGCAATCAACACGATGGCGATCCCAAGTTCCAGAGCCTTGCCGATCCGCAAACCGTTCAGGGCCTTAAGCAGATCATCGCCAAGCCCCTGTGCGCCAATCAGGGCCGCAATAACGACCATCGCAAGGCTTTGCATGATAACCTGATTGACCCCAACCAGAATGTTTTTCCGCGCGGTCGGCAGCATGACGCGGAACATCAGCTGTCGATCTGTGCACCCGCTCATTCGTCCGGCTTCCACAACTTCGGGCGACACGCCCTTCAGGCCCAGGATTGTCAGCCTGATCATTGGCGGTGTGGCATAGACCACAATGGCCAGCGCCGCGGCGTGATCACCCAGACCAAACAAAACAGTCATCGGCAGCAGATACGAAAACTGCGGCATCGTTTGCATGATGTTAAGTATCGGCATCAGTGCCTGTTCGATCCGGCGATTTCTGTAGGCGATTATTCCGAAGGTCAATCCAATGACACCGGCAACCGGCGCGGCCACCAAAACCAGAGAAACCGTTTTCATCGCCGGTTCCCATTGGCCAAATATCGAAATATACGACAACGAAATACCGACCAGCAGGGCCAGTGCCCGCCCGCCCAGATTATAGCCAAGCAATACACCACCACCCAGAACAACGGTCCAGGGCAGGCCGGGCAGAACCGCCCACGGGTTATCGCGTACAAATTGCCAGTCTGTGAAAGTCACGATTGTCTTGATGCCGCCCACCAGAAATTCGCGGATCGTTTGAATAAAGAACAGGACGAACCAAGAAGTATTTCTTGTGATCATCTGGATCACCGAGATTTCCTCATTCTCTTCCAGAGCCGCATTATAAATGTCGACCGTTATCCAATCGAACATGATAAATTTGATACTGTTCGTCAGCCAAAGCGGGAACCAATCCAACAGCGCGGGTAGGCGCCACAAATAATTTGCAGAGTCGTTTTCAGGCGGTCGAATCGAAAAATAAAGAACAAGAAAAGCCGCAAACAGTACGACGAATTGCTGCAATTTGGACTCTCTGAAACGATCCAACATCATTTTGCTGCGGTCCATTGCTATTCGCCTTTTCCGAACAACACGCGCAGCATGTGTTTCGCGCTAACCGAGCCGATAACATTGTCCTCGCTGTCAACCACCGTTACCGCCAGTTGCTCGCTGAGGATCGATTCCGCCACCGTTTCGATAATGGCATCACCGGGTACCCGGATTTTGCTCATTTCTTCTTTATTATCAAATGGTTGCATCACCGATTTTACATTAAGGACTTTTTCACGTGGTACTTCTTCGGTGAATTTCCGAACGTACTCGGTGGCCGGGTTCAAAACGATGGCAGCGGGTGTATCAAGCTGTTCAATGATACCGTCCTTCATGATTGCGATCCGGTCAGCCAGACGCAGCGCTTCGTCAAAATCATGGGTCACAAACAGAATTGTTTTCTTCAACACGCTTTGCAGCCGCAGAAATTCATCCTGCATCTCTTTGCGGATCAGTGGATCAAGCGCTGAAAACGGTTCATCCAAAAACCAGATATCCGGCTCTACTGCCAGCGACCGGGCGATGCCCACGCGCTGTTGCTGGCCGCCGGAAAGTTCCCGTGGGAAATAATTCTCGCGGCCGGTCAGGCTGGTCAGGTCGACCATTTCCTTGGCGCGTTTCATAGCCTCAGGTGTGGGTGTGCCCTTGACCTGCAGCGGGAAGGCAATGTTTTCAAGAACGGTTTTATGCGGCAACAGCGCAAAGCTTTGAAACACCATGCCCATTTTTTCGCGACGCAGTTCGATCAACTTTTTGTTGTTCATTGCGTGCAGGTCTTCGCCGTCAATATAAATATCGCCGGCCGTTGCCTGTGACAGCCTTGCAATGCAGCGCAACAGTGTCGATTTACCGGACCCAGACAGCCCCATGATCATAAGAAGTTCACCACGGTGGACCTCGAACGAAGCATTGTTTACGCCAACAACACAGCCCGCGTCCTGAAAAGTCTTGTGATCTACATTACCGTTGGCTTCTTCCAGCATCTTTTCAGCGTTTTCGCCGAAAATCTTGTAGATATTTTTACATTTGATAACAGGTTGTGCGTCGGCCGCAATTGCATCTGTTGACATGTTGGAATTCCTTACCCCCAGTTAACGCCGCGGCAGGTGCCGCACCTTATTCTCTATTCGGTCAATTTAGCCCAGCGTTAATCTTTTGGCGACGGCAATTTTTGCGGTAAATTAGAAAGTCTCTCCCCGAACGGGAACCGCACGGGGAGAGTTTTTTGGGCTTTCATACAGCCACGAGGGGCTGGCAAAGCCTGCGATACGATCGCTTAGTTAACGAACTTCTTCCAAACGTCTTCGTGGTCTGCCAGCCATTTTTTTGCAGCGTCTTCATGAGTCATCTTGTCGATGTCTACCAAAGCCGCCATTTGGCCGATGTCACGTGTCGTGAAGGACATTTTCGAGTAGGCAGTGTATGCAGCCGGGTGTGTTTTCGGGAACTTGTAGTTCGCCGCTTTCTTCAACCAACCTTTGGGTGAACCACAGGATCCGTCACCACCGTCTGCCTTGCGGCAACCGTCTGTGTACTCTGGGAACTCGATGAAGACAAATCCGTCAGCATCTGTAAAGTTCGGAGTCCAGTTAAAGGTGATGATACCACGGCCTTCTTTCTTGGCGGAAGCAAGTTCAGCCCAGATTGCATCGGCACCACCAGCGAATTTAACAACGTAGTCGTCGCCAAGACCAAGCGCGTCAACCCGCTCTGGCATCAGATCACCGTGCCAGCTTTGTGGGCCTTCCAACCAGCGGCCTTTGCCTTCAGAGTCTGCAGTTGTGAAGACATCCTTACAATCTTTCAGGGCTTCCCAGTTCGGAAGACCAGGGCAAAGATTGTCGTCGATCACGTACTGAGGAACACCCATTTCTTCGAGGGTTGCAGCAGCGTGCGTACCGGCATCAATAACACCGCCAGCGGCCATCGCATTGTAGAATGATGCGCCGAAAGATGACTGCCAAACTTCGTGAGAAATAGTGACGTCGCCGTTACGAATGGCTTCGTAAACGGCTTGGCTGTCGGCAGGCACATATTCAACGTTGTTGCCCATGCTTTCAAAGATGCCGCCAATTACGTGGGCCATAACGATTTGGCTTGACCAGTTATGGGTTGGGATGACGATAGGCTCGGCGGAATCTTGTGCCATTGCCTGACTGGAAATCGTCGATAAAGCCAGTGCAAAGGCAGCTGCCGTGGCTTTGGTTTTCAGTAGTTTCATTTTACTCTCCTAGTTGGTGACGCGAACCTGCAAGCATGCGGGTCCATATAATTTCAACCACTTCAGTGGTCTGGGTAAATCCTCTTCCGGTTTTCAATTCACAGGAATGGGTGGATATGGGAAAGGCCCGCACCAAGCCGTTTTTCGGGCTCGCTTTGGCCTGTCTTGAAATCCGGATGAGCTCCTCCCGAGTAGTCCCAAAATAGACTTGGGAATACCGCTATATTGACTGATTCCAACGGAAATTCAGCGAACAATTTTGGTGGCCTTAGCCTCTAAATATTGGTGGCAAATACGGGAAATTGTACTATTGTTAACAGAATTAGAGCCAAAATTGACCTAAACAGTGGAAAACACCTGCGCGTCCGCCTGCAGAGTTTCAGCCGCTGCAATATATGGACGAGCGAGACCGGATGCATAAATGCTAAAGAATCGAAATCAACTGCCGCCGCTGGACTATTTGGTCGCTTTCGAATCGGCAGCGTCGCAGGAAAGTTTCAGTGCGGCGGGCAACGATCTGAACATAAGCGAAAGCGCGATCAGCCGGAAAATCCGTCTTTTGGAAGACCATTATGGGTGCGCTTTGTTCACGCGCGGGCACCGATCCATCAAAATAACCGCCCGGGGTCGCCAGCTTCTGGCCGCTATCAGCCCGGCGCTTGTACAGCTGGTGAACGCTTCGCAGGATTTGGTGAATATCAATGCCCGGCATACGGTCACTGTGGCCGCAACAAACTCTGCCGCCACGCTTTGGCTGATGCCCAGAATGCAGGAATTCAATCAATCCAACGACAGAATAAATATCGCCCTTGTTTCATCTGATAATGATGAAAAATGTCTGGCAGAGGATATGGATTTAACCATCCTGCGCGGCGAGGGGGAATGGGCAAACTACCGGTCCGAGTTTTTGTTCGGCGAAACGGTATTTCCAGTTTGCTCGCCCAATTTTCTGAAAGAGAAAATAGAGATCGGGCATCTGGACGCGCTGTCCAGACATCCGTTGATAGAGGTCAGCAGTGAACATACAGAATGGCTTAACTGGCGCACATGGCTGCTGCAAAAAGGCCTTGCCGACCTCCTGATCAAACAATCCATCGTGGTGAACACCTACCCGCTGGCAATTCAGGCCGCGCTGGACGGGTTTGGAATTGCGCTGGGCTGGAAAACACTGGTTGACCGGCACTTGGACTCTGGCCATCTGGTGCGGCCGTGGCCGGATGTTTCGGTCAAAACAAAATCCGGATACTATCTTTTGGTGCCGCAAAACCGCAAAGCATTTGCGGAACGCGACGTGGTGGAGGACTGGCTGATTTCGCTTTAGGCTTCTGTCAGTTCTTCAGATAGACCTCTAAACTGTCATCCAGCGCATCTTTCCACGGCGTGTGGTGAAGCGGCGCCATCGTGCCGGTAATCACCGACCGGTACTGGTTGTCACGAAAGGTCATGATGTTTGCCTTCTTGTGCTTTTTCCATTGGTAAAAAGCATCGCAGGCACCGTTTACGTCAAAATTGGGATAGTCGGTATCGGCGATCAGTTCCTGCACATAATCACCCTGATATTTGATTGCTGCATAGTCGTCCTCGCCGGCGTCCTCTGCTGCAATGCGGTCCACAACATCCTGCATCATCTCCGCCTCAGAGGGTACTGAAATACGATCCATGATAATGTCACGGACGTACCAGGCCTGGGCGTCGAACATGTTGAAAGTAAACCATTGATCCTGCATGCCAAGATAATGAAGCCGCGGGTTTTTCGTGAACGTCACGCCTTTATACAGGTCGCTGGCAGCAAGACGGTTTGTGGTTTTCAGGCGCAGCTCGTCCGGCATGAACGGAAAGTGATGTTTGTATCCGGTGCACAGGATGATCGCGTGAACATCGGTAGAGCTGCCGTCTTTGAAGTGGGCTGTATTGCCGTCTACCTTCACAAGTGCGGGAACCTCTTTCCAATTGTCCGGCCACTTAAAACCCATCGGCGCTGTCCGGTGGGCAACGGTTACCGACTTGCAACCGTATTTCCAACACTGCGAGCCTATATCTTCGGCTGAATAGCTTGTGCCAAGTATCAGCAGGTCCTGCCCCTTAAATTCCATCGCATCGCGAAAATCATGGGCATGCAGAATTCGGCCCTTGAAGGACTCAAATCCTGGATAGTGCGGCACGTTTGGACTGGAAAAATGACCGGATGCGACGATGACATGGTCAAAATCTTCCGAGGATTCACTGTCTGCCGCCAGATCTCTGACAACCAGCGAAAACTTTTTTGTACCGTCGTTAAATCGGACATCCCGGACCGCGGTGTTGAACCTGATATAATCACGAACACCGGCTTTCTTTACCCGGCCTTCAATATAATCAAAAAGCACGGCCCGTGGCGGATACGATGCGATCTGCTTGCCAAAATGTTCCTCAAAGGAATAATCGGCAAATTCCAGCCCTTCTTTTGGGCCGTTTGACCACAGATATCGGTACATCGACCCGTGCTGGGGCTCGCCATTTTCATCAACACCGGTTCGCCAGGAATAATTCCACAGCCCGCCCCAGTTGGATTGCTTTTCAAAACACACAATTTCCGGAATTTCGGCACCGTTGTCAGCTGCCGATTGAAAGGCCCGCAATTGTGCCAATCCTGATGGTCCCGCTCCAATAATGGCTACTCGTTTTTTCATAATTTCCCCCGATTGCTTTCTTTTGGTTAAATTCCCTGGACGATGGTTTGAACACTTGTGGATGCGGCCCGCCGCAGCTTTTTGACGGGCGCATATTCCGGCGAATTGTACCAGACATGCGCCGCCTCAGCCGACGGGAACTGGATAATCACGTTTCGATCGCCCGGCGGTGTGCCCTCAAAGCTTTGGGCGACGCCACCGCGAACCAGAAACTTTCCGTGATAAATATCCAAAGTTTCCTGAACCTTTGCAACATAGATTTTGTAAGCCTCAGCATCGTGCACCTTGATTTGTGCTATGACATATCCAAGCGGCATCCGGTCCTTATCCAATCGGGGGTTCCGCCACGCAACGTGGCCAGTCCGGTTCAAATCCAAGGACAACAGTATCCGGTGGTAAATTTGGATTAAACAGCATGTTGTGCCAAACGGTTGCCTGATGCAAAGAGTTGTTCTTCGTCAACTTCCAGACCTTACAGTCCAGCAAAAACGTCTGCCCGTAGGCTGTGAAATCAAGGCGGCATTGACCGGCGGACCGAATTTTTTTGGCACCTTCGGACTTTGGTGGAAAAGTCGCGGTCAGTATGTCCGAAAACGTATCGGCTTTTTGATAGTAGGTTTCGGAAAACAGATCGAGCGCCTTTTGGCGGCGCTGGGCGGGGTCCTGGGTATTTTTGAACATCTGCCTGAATTCAGGCACCATAGAGTGGAACGGCGATTTTGACAGAACGGTTATTATGTGCCCCATGTCAGATTGTTCCCCCGGCAATCGCAGGGCCGGGGCAATGGCGTCGTCCGGTTTGCCGAAATTGTCCCGCATGGCAATTTGGCGAACGCGGCACTGCCAGCGCAGAAATTTATCGCGCAACGGGTGTCTGTTGGCGGGCAGGTCAAACATTTCTGCGATCTGGTTCACGCAACATCCACCGTCAAGTCCGTCTGAATCACAAACGGCCGATCGTGCATCAGACTTGGGATTTTCGCCCGGGCCGCCGCCACTTCGGCCAGATCGATGGTTGCCTGAACCACGCCGGGCCTGTCTGAGCCTTGCGCAACAATTTCTCCCCACGGGTTAATGATCAGAGAATGACCGTAGCACTCGCCACCACCATCAATGGGCCCAATGGCACAGGGCGCTATGACAAACGCACCGTTTTCAATGGCGCGGGCCCTGTTCAAGACATGCCAGTGGGCCTGCCCGGTTTTCTTGGTAAAAGCAGCCGGAGTTGCCAGTATTTCCGCACCGTTTTTTGCCAGTTGCCGATACAATTCAGGAAATCGAAGGTCATAGCAAACCGTTTGACCGACGTTGGCAAAGCCCATATCGGTGACAACGGCGGTGTCACCCGCGCTTACCCTTGCACTTTCGCGGTAGACTTCGGTGTCGGACAGTTGAATGTCAAACATGTGGATTTTGTCGTAAACGCCCGCAATCGCACCCTGTTTGTCGATCAGAAAACTTCGGTTGCGGATTTTTTGGTCCGGTCCGGGTGTTGCCACTGAACCGATCAACATAACCACGCGGTTCGCTTTGGCGAAATCCTGCAGTCCCAGCAAAACCGGGTGCTTGTCTTCCGAAGAAAACGGCGGCGTGATCGCTCCGCCGTCGGTTTTCAGCCCACCGCAGTATTCAGGCAGCGCAATGAACTCTGCACCTTGCTTAACCGCTTCTTTTGCCAGCAAGACCGCCTCGACCAACGCCGTATCAAAATCCGGCATTGGTCGTGTTTGCAGACAGGCAACGTTAAGGGGTCTTTCCATCAGAACTTCATATAAGCCTTGCGCAGGGTTGCCAACGGGTGCCGGTCGGACATCTGAAACTTAAGCAGCAGTTCGCGCGCAATCATATCGCGGTCCTGCTGATTGTCCGGCAGATCAATTGAATCCGGAATGGAAACCCAGCCGTTGTTGTTTCTGTCAAAAACAGCGGGGTTGCCGTCTTCATATCCCATATGAACATCTTCCAGCCAATTCAGATCGTCCCAGCCCATGACTTCCATGTATTTGGTCAGAAAAGGGGTGATCCGGTCATAGTCCGGCACAAGGTTAACGTCGTAGCGATAGCCAATATGCTGTCCGATTTCTTTTTCGCGTTCTGAATCCAGACCGGCCGCGTCATTCACAAACTGATCGACATCGGTGATTTCAGAGCCACGGTATTGTGTTCCAGCCATTCTAAATCTCCTTACAGATTGTGATAATCTTCGACGCCAACCGTATAGTTGGTGCCGGCCAAGGGCACGGCTGCCATTGCAGACGCTTCCATTGTCAGGGCGGCCAGATCTTCCGGCTCCAGACTGTGCAGATGGGTTTTCCCACAGGCGCGGGCGAAAAGCTGCGCTTCGATGGTCAGCGTGTGCAAGAAGTTATAAACACGCTCTGCCGCTTCATCGGGATCAAGACGTTTGCGCAAAACCGGATCCTGGGTGGCCACGCCAACCGGACAACGACCGGTATGACAGTTGTAGCAATGGCCCGCCGGTGCGCCAACTTCTTCTTCGAAATTGGCCTCCGGAATATCCTTGTTGCAGTTCAAAGCCATCATCGCTGAGTGACCAATCGCAATGGCGTCCGCACCAAGGGCAATCGCCTTGGCAACGTCGGCACCGTTACGAATACCGCCTGCATAAACCAGACTGATCTCGCCGCGTTTGCCCAGATCATCAATCGCTTTACGCGCCTGACGGATCGCAGCAATGCCGGGAACGCCGGTATCTTCGGTGGCCAGATGCGGACCGGCACCGGTGGAGCCTTCCATGCCGTCGATATATATCGAGTCCGGATCACATTTCACCGCCATGCGCACGTCGTCATAAACCCGTGCCGCGCCCAGTTTCAGCTGGATCGGAATTTGCCAGTCGGTGGCTTCGCGGATTTCACGGATTTTCAGCGACAGGTCGTCAGGCCCCAGCCAATCCGGGTGACGCGCAGGCGAACGCTGGTCGATCCCCGCAGGCAACGAACGCATTTCAGCAACCTGATCGGTCACTTTTTGGCCCATCAGGTGACCGCCAAGGCCAACTTTACAGCCCTGGCCGATGAAAAACTCAACACCGTCGGCCAGAACCAGATGGTTCGGGTTAAAACCATAGCGCGACTGGATACACTGGTAGAACCATTTAGAGCTATAGCGCCGCTCGTCCGGGATCATCCCGCCTTCACCGGAACAGGTTGCTGTACCTGCCATCGTTGCACCCCGCGCCAGTGCGGTTTTAGCCTCGTAAGACAAGGCGCCAAAGCTCATCCCGGTGATATAAACCGGAATGTCCAGAACCAGCGGGTTTTTGGCACGCGGGCCAATCACCGTTTTGGTTTCACATTTCTCGCGGTATCCCTCGATCACAAAGCGCGTAAGCGTGCCGGGCATGAATGTCAGATCATCCCAATGGGGGATTTTCTTGAACAGGGACATGCCGCGCATGCGGTAACGGCCAAGCTGGGCCTTGATGTGAATGTCGTCGATAACCTTTGGCGGAAAGACAAAGCTGTCGCCCATGCGGGTTGTATCGCGATCAAGTGGCTTTTTCATTTTGATGTCACCATCAGCCATATTGAAATTCCTTTTTATGCCTCAGAGAATGAGTTTTTTCTCTGACGGTTCCAGATTGTCGTAGTTCCACAACTGGCGACCAGCGACGATTTTTGTGAAATGGTCCACGCCTTTTTCGGGCATCAGGCCGTATTGCTTAAGTTTGCGCGTCAACCAGGCCTTATCCAGATCGGACAGTTCGCCGGGAACGGCGTCAACGCCGCAACTTTGGATTTCACCGCCAACGTAGATTGTGCCGTCGTACATGCTGTCGCCAAGGTTTTTACCGGCATTGCCGCAAACAACCATGCGGCCGCGCTGCATCATAAAGCCGGATAAAGCACCGGTATCACCGCCAACGATGATTGTTCCGCCTTTTTGGTCGATCCCGGTCCGCGACCCGACAGAGCCTTTGGACACAAGATCGCCACCGCGAAGCGCGGCACCAAAAGTAGAACCGGCGTTTTTCTCGACCACAATGGAACCGGCCATCATGTTTTCACCGCAAGACCAGCCAACCCGGCCATTGATGCGCACGTTGGGACCGTCAATCAGCCCCACACCGAAATACCCCAGCGAACCCTCAAAGATCAGGTTCAGCTTTGACAGGATACCAACCCCAAGGCTGTGTTTGCCGCGCGGGTTGTGAATGACGATGGTGCCGTAACCTTCGGCCATCAGCTCGCGGATGCGGGCGTTGGCTTCGGTGGATGTCATTTCATCCACGTCAAGTTCCGTGCGTTTATTAAAATCAACCACGGGTGCCCAAGGGTATTCAAACCGCTCTTCCTCGTCCGGATTAAATTCGATCCGCATTGCCAAACCAGTCAGCTGGTCGGTTCGCATTCCAAGCGCTGTTACGCGCTCTTCCTGCGTCATTTCTTTTAGTTCTGCATCGCTTAGGCTTGCCATACGCGAACCTCCTCGTCATAGGGGTCAGTGGTGTCAATTTCATGTGGAAGTATTGCGCGAATGGCGACCTCTTCGCTGGCCATCGCGATCAGATCGTCGCTTTCGTAAAGAACCAGTGGTTTGGCCGCCATCGTATCTTTGGCCATGCCCAATTGGTCCTTGGTGGCAACCAGATAGGTGAACACGCCGTCAATCTCTTCAATAGAGCGGCGCAGGCTGTCTTCCAGACTGACGCCATTGGCCAGATTGTCGGCAGTGTAAACCGCCAACAACTCGCTGTCGCAGCTTGACATAAACCGGTGGCCACGGCGTTCCATTTCGCGGCGCATGATCCAATAGTTGGTGATCTGTCCGTTATGAACAACCGAAACGTCATTATAGGGAAACGCCCAATAGGGGTGGGCGGAACGAATATCCACATCGGATTCCGTGGCCATCCGTGTATGGCCAATACCGTGGCTGCCTTTAAAATCATTCAGGCCGTATTGTTCAGATACAACCGCCGCGTCGCCCAGATCTTTGATCAGTTCCAGACCGTTGCCCATCGACATGATCTCGACACCCTCGATGTCCTCGATATGGCGGGCCATTTCTTCAGTGTCACCATCATGCTGGATAACAAAGCGATGCGCATAATCGGTGGCCTCTTTGCGGCTTATCACTTTGGCACCATGCTGTTTCAGGCGTTTTTCAACCTCAACCAGTCGGGCGGCAACCACTTCGTGCATGTCAAAACCCTTGGACATGTCCTCTTGTTCGGCCAGCACGAAACGCATGACGTAATCGCCGTCATTGCCTTCGCCATAAACCGCGTATCCGGTTGAGTCCGGCCCGCGGTGCTTTAACGCCTGCAACATCGACGTCATCTCTCCACCCACGTTCGAGCTTTTGCCCTTGTGAATAATTCCAGCAATTCCACACATAATTTAAGCGCTCCTTTGCGTTCGTGTTCTGGTATTTGGGCGGCGGGAAACATCCGCCGCCTTTTTTATTGCGAAGTGCCTTATGGAAGGCATTCCATGTAAGTGTCGTTGTCCCACTCTGTCACAGTTGCCATAAAGCGGGCGTACTCGTCATATTTATACTCGTGGAAAAGGCGATACATTTCACCCGGCAATCCGCGACGAACGACTTCAGAACCTTCGAGATGATCCAAGGCCTCGCCCAGTGACATCGGCAGTTTTTTGACCTGCTTACCGGCTTTGATCGCATCATAGATGTTACGCTCTTCCGGCTCTCCCGGATCCAGCTGGTTGTCGATGCCATCATCCATTGCCGCCAGCAATGTTGTGCCCATCAGGTATGGGTTCACCATGCTGTCAACGCTGCGGTACTCAAACCGGCCCGGCGCGGAAACCCGCAAACCTGTGGTGCGGTTCTGAAAACCCCAATCCGCAAAGACCGGCGCCCAAAAGCCGGTGTCCCAAAGACGACGGTAAGAGTTAACCGTTGACGAACCAATCGCAGTCAGTGCCTGCAAATGGTGCACAACGCCGCCGATTGCTTCCAGGCCATCTTTGCCCGGCATCTGCGGATCGTCGTCATCCGGCATAAACGTATTTTCGCCGCCTTTGACGTACATATAGTTCTCAGCCATGCCCGGCAGATTGTTTTCGTCGTTGCCGCATTTGGTGAACGAGTCCTCGCCGCCGCGCCAAAGCGACATGTTGTGGTGACAGCCGTTGGCGGAAACACCTTCAAACGGTTTGGACATGAAACAGGCAAAAATGCCGTTTTCGCGCGCCACCTGCGCACAGATTTGCCGGTAGGTAGTCAGACGGTCCGCGTTGCGCAAAACGTCATCGTACATCCAGTTCAGTTCCAGTTGTCCGGGTGCGTCCTCGTGATCGCCCTGGATCATATCCAGACCCATCGCGCGGGAATAACGGATCACCTGCATGGACACAGGGCGCAGGCTTTCAAACTGGTCGATATGATAGCAGTAAGGCTTGGAATATCCGTCGCGCGGCGTGCCGTTCTCGTCAAACTTCAGCCACATCATTTCCGGCTCGGTGCCGATGCGCAGAGAACGGCCGTGCTTGGCTTTGAAATCATCGTGCATCCGGCGCAGGTTGCCGCGGCAGTCAGAGGTCAGAAAACCGCCTGGATTTTCCTTTTCCTCGCGGTTGCGAAACAGCGTGCAGTAAAATCGGCCGATTTCTTTGGCCCAAGGCAATTGCATGAACGTTTCGGGCTCTGGAATGCCCACCAGCTCTGCTGATTCAGGACCGTACCCAAGGTAGTTGCCGGCGCGGTCTGTAAACAGGTTGACCGTCGCCCCATAGACCAGTTGAAACCCTTTCATCGCGACCGTTTCCCAGTGGTCGGCGGGAATACCTTTGCCCATGATCTTGCCGGTGACCGAAACAAACTGCAGATAGAGATATTCGATCCCCATCGCATCGATCATTTTCCGCACTTCTTTGATTTTTTCGGCGCGGCCCGGTGCCTCGACAAACCCTTCAAGATCAGTAGCCATTATATTCTCCCTTTTGTTTTACCAGCCAACGCCGGAATTTATTGCCCTTGCGCCCTAGCTCCAGGGGAAGGGGCTGCTGGATGTTGGGTGCAGCTCGCCCTTTGCAAATCTGTCAAACCGGAACGGCTGTAGCAAGTCCTGAGTGTCGCCCATAACCTCGTCTGCAACCAAACGACCAACGCCCAGCATTTTGTAACCGTGATTGCTGTCAGCGATGATCGAGACATTCTGGTTAAACTTGTCAAAAACCGGAAAGCTGTCAGCGGTAAAACAGCCAATGCCGCCGCTTTCCTCTTTATGATATTTGGGCATCATCCCTTCGAACCTGCTGTGGCAATGGGCCAGGGCCGACACCCACATATGGGCAAATTCAGGCGACGAAATAAATTCGGGACTGGACGGGCCGTAAGGGTCGATCTTTACGTCATCGACGGGCGTTTCAACCTTGTAAGGCGCCGCGCCTCCCTGAATGCCGTTAAAGTGCCAATCGGGTTTGTAATAGATGCCCCACATTTCATCGGTGATCAGCGAGCCGTCAACATCTGACATCAGCGGCGCGTCAGTGTCCACGTGAATGACCGGCGGCATTTTTCCATCGTTGGCCATCAGGCTTTCGGGCGGGATGGTCAGTACACCCTCTTCCAACTGCCAGTAACGCCACATATCGACGTTTTCATGGGTGTTCCCGTCCAGATCCTTGACGGTAATCTGTTTTGGCAGATCCAGCATATTCCAAAAGTCGCGCACCCAGGGGCCGGTGCCCACGACCACTTGTTCGCAGGTTATCGCACCCTTGTTCGTTTCTACCGCCGAAACCGCGGCAGAGCTGTTTTCAGATGTGAACCCAAGAACCTCGACCCCGGTGACAATGCGAACGCCCAGAGCTTCGACCTTTTTGGCCAAACCATACATGGCAACAGTGTTGTTTGCGTACCCACCGCGTTTTTCGTGCAGTACAGAGGTAATTCCCTTGGCCTGCCAGTCGATGAAGATACCCTTCATGTAATTGCGTGACGCTGCTTCGCCTTCGATGAAATCGCTTTCATAACCGATGGCCTGCTGTTCCGCGTGGATTTGCGCCACATCCTCGTGCATGGCTTCGCACGAAATCTGCATATAGCCGACCGGATGATAGCTGAACGCTTTGGGGTCGCTTTCCCAAACCTCTACCGAATGGGCCATCAGGCGGCGCATTGCGGGTTGGAAGTAGTTGTTGCGAACAACCCCGCAGGCAATTCCCGTTGCCCCTGCGGCGATGCCGTCTTTATCCAAAATAACCACGCGCCCTTCGACAGATTCGCCGGCGTCCTTAAGACGCTCTGCCAATCGCCATGCACATGATAGGCCGTGAATGCCGGCGCCGATAACTACATAGTCTGCGTGCTGTGGAAAGGCCATCGCCTCAGCTCCTGTTTTGAAACCTATGTTTGGACCAATTTCGATCCGAATTGAGATAACCGGTATAGGTTTCATAAGTTTCGCAACAAAAAGCAACAAGTTTTAACACGATTGAATAACTAATTGTACTTTTTCTGATATCTGGTATTGTTTTGGTATAAATGTGGTGCGCGAATGAATTCAAATAATCGAAAAAATGGCGCACCGGAGGTTGCAGCACAGATTCGGCGACTGATTCTCGATGGCAACTATCTGCAGTCAGAGCGTCTGCCGTCCGAGCGGGCGCTGGCGCAGCAATTTGGCTGTGCAAGGGGAACGCTGCGCGAGGCGCTAAACAAACTGGACGCCGCCGGACTGGTTAGAATCAAAGCGGGCAGCGGCACCTATGTTCTTTACGAGCCCTCGGCGGATGGAAATCTTGTTATTGATCAGGCGCGTCCGCTGGAGCTGATAGACGCGCGGTTTGCGCTGGAGCCGCATATTTGCAGACTTGCGGTATTGCAGGCGACCAGCCGTGATCTGGATCAGGCCGAAGCTATGCTGCAGATCATGGAAGGCTGTGGCGAAGACATGGTACTGTTTGCCAAAACCGATACCGCATTCCACACGCATCTTGCGGAAACCACGCGCAATTCACTGCTGATCTGGGTGATCAGCCAAATCAGCAACGTGCGGACATTAAAGCAGTGGGACCAAATGCGTGTTCGAACCTTGAACGCCGAAATCACTGCGCGATACAACAAGCAGCACCGCCGAATCCTGAGTTCCATACGTTCGCGGGATCCCGAACGGGCCGCAAATTTTATGAAAGATCATTTGGAAACGGCAAGGCTGTCGCTGACAAGGGCCGCGTCAACCTGACGTCGAACTGTTACCGCGCAGAGGTCTGAAGCCAGTTAATATATACCCGTTCCGCCATTTTCTCAAATTCTGTCATGCGGTCTGCGCAGGCCTGATCCAACTGTTTGGCCCCGTCGCCGCCAAGCGCCCTGGTCAAAGCCTCGGCATATTCCGGGATGCCGGACCAATTGGCAACGGTGTCTGGTTCGACTTCCAGATGGAACTGCACTGAATAGGCGCGGGGGCCCCAGCACATGGCCTGCACCGCACAATCCGGAGATGTCGCCAGACACTCTGCACCTGCGGGCATTTGCTGAACTTCGGCAGAGTGCCATTGCAGGGCTGAAAACTGCTCTGGCAGGTCATCGAAAATTACACCACTTGATCCGACTTCGGTCAACTGGACCGGCAACACGCCTATTTCCGGGGTTTTCGAGACACCACAGGTGCCGCCCAATGCTTCTGCCAGCAACTGATGACCAAGGCACAGCCCCAGATATGGCAGGCCACGTTCCACCACTGCCTGATGGATAAATATCTTTTCCTCAACCAGCCAGGGAAAAGTCTCTTCCTGCCAGACATCCATTGGCCCGCCCAAAACCCAAAGCGCGTCAAACCCGTCCAAAGCCGGAAGACATTGCCCCTGGTCCAGATGCACCGCAGTCCATTGATGACCGTCCTCGCGCATCATTTTGCGAAAGCTGCCCGGGTGTTCCTCCGCGGCGTGTTGTAAGACCAGAATCTTCATGGCATTCCCCTGCGTGCGTCTGGTCACACAAATCAGAACATTCGGAATGGTGCAAGACTGGTTCAGTTCCGGCCTATTATTGATCCAGAATGGTTACGTTTTGTCATTCCCGCCCGTTTTGTCTGTTTACAGATAGTGAATGTCTTTTTTTCGAATGTAACCGCTGATTTTTCCGACTGATGGTGGTGCACGGGTTCTGAAGAATTTTGTGTTTTTCGGTGGATTAACAAAGACCAACACGCAGCCGTCAGGCCATATACGGATCGAGGATGATATGAGAGATTACGCTGCCCCTCTGACACAGGTCTTTGCTTTCTTGATTCAGGACGGTTTTCCCTTGTCCGGTCTCAGCGCGTTGATTGATCCTTTGAAGTCTGCAAATCAGATAATCGGAGAAGACGCGTTCAGCTGGGTTGTCGTCAGCGAAACCGGCGATCCTGTACGGTCCGGCGCAAATCTGGAAATCACCCCCGATTGCGCGTTGTCTGACCTGCAAGACCCGGACCGGTTGATTATACTGTCTGATCCGGTTTCCGAATTTGAGAATTTCAAACAGACCAGCGCACGGCTGCGCCGTTTGGATCGATCCGGCGTTACTTTGGGGGGTGTTTACGGCGGTGTTTTCTCTTTGGCCCGGGCCGGCGTTATGGCCGGACACAAATCGAGTGTACACTGGGGGATGCAGGCCGCGTTTAACGAAGAGTTCCCGCATCTGGAATGTACAAATAAGGTTATGATGCAGGATCGGCGTCGCGTCACCGCGTCCGGTTCTACCGCAGCGCTGGAGCTGGCGTTGAACCTTATCAATCAGGCGGTTGGTCATGAAGTCATGACAGAGGTTGCGTGCTGGTTTCAACACCCCAGCGTTAGAAGCGATGACGTCGATCAAATGCATCCCGCCATCAATCAAAACTATTGCGAAAACAGCCTGCCCTATCCGGTGAGGTCTGCGATTAAGCTGTTTCGGGAAAACATCGAGGAACCGATTCAGATATCGCAGGTTGCCCGCAGTGTCGGCGTGTCTGTGCGTCAACTTGAAAGATGTTTTATGGACGCAACCGGCCACAGTCCGCGGGCATATTACTTTCGTCTAAGATTGCGGGTGGCAAAGCAACTTGTCATCCACTCCGGCCATTCAATCGGGCGAATTGCAAATCTTACCGGCTTTGCCAGGCGTTCTGATTTTGTAAACCGGTATGTGGCGGTTTTTGGAGAGCAACCAAGCAGGCACCGAAGCTCTATCAACAAGTTTTTCTGGCGAAAGCCAGCGGCGCTGGAAAAAAATCTTAATCCTGCGTGATAGATTTCACGTAACAGGCCACATTGGATCATTTCTTTCGAACGTCAATCGCAAATAATCCACCGTCAAAGTCCACGTGGTGACAGCCGATCAGCCCGGCATCTGAATCAGGTGTCAAACGACGAAACACGACTTCCTGATAATCCTGCATGTCCAGTTTGGTAATCTCCATAAGGTTCAGCCCGTACCCGTATGTTCCGGCGCCGTTGTTTTGCGACGCCCGCAACAGCTTTCCGTCGTGCACAAAAACCCGACCTGCCCCTCTGGCGGTTGTTGAGTTCACCACGACAGGGTTCAGCGGGTGCGCCTTCAGGGTTTCCAGGTTGGGCCCGTCCGCCTGATAAAGATAAAGCTCGCTGCACATATCATCAAAACTGTCACGCGAAATATTGGCAAACAGCCACCAATGGCCATCGTGCCGGAATAAGACCGGATCGGCAGGTTGCAGGCCTTCAAGCGCTGTGGTTTCAAGCGTCCAGCCGGTTGGAAAATCCGTTGCCCGCCAGATTTCCAGTCGCCCTGACTGGCGGGCCTCGGGCATCATCAGAATTTTGTCGCCATGCGAAAATATATGTGGGTACGACAGATGATAAGGCCTATCCAATGCCGGGCCAAGATATTCAAAATGCGTTCCATTGATCCGCCCCACGCTGATGTGACCCTTGGCGCGGGCATAATCGTATTCTTCAAAAAAAAGATACAAGTCCTTGCCCTGACGAAA
>CAYZQS010000003.1:14489-69644 GCA_964480735.1 uncultured Rhodobacterales bacterium | reverse complement strand
GAAAACCGTTGTGGGGGTGACTCCACCCAGGGTTCGAATCCCTGTCTCTCCGCCAAACATTGCAAATCAAAAATTCCGTCTGAACCGGTTGGCACTTAACTCGACTTAACCGTTTTCGTTGGACAAATATCGCAAATTCAGACTTTTGCTTGTTTGGTCAAAAATTTGATGATACGACTTTTGATACTGGCTGCCGCAGATCGTTCAGCTTTCATTTTTGAATTCTGCGTCAAATAGATTTGGGTTGAAAATTGCGTTCGACGTTTTCTGGGAGTTATGGCTCGATTAAAACGAAACGCGATATTCAACAAATTGTTTCAACAGTGGGAGAAATATCAATGAAACGACTAATGTTTTTATCAGGTGTGGCGACTGTCGCGCTTGCCGGATCGGTTTATGCGGGCTCGCATTCCGGTTGTGCGGGCATCACGGTTGAGGACATGCAAGGCGTGGCCGCCGGTAAATACCCCCAGCAGTACGAGCTGAGTGTTTATCAGGAAGCGGCAAACTGCACGCTCACCTATTCTGAAAACCCGGATATCGCAGCAATGAACGCGCGTATTCGCGGCAATGGTGATTTACCGGCGGTAGAAGACCGTCTGCCGTCAGAACCCCTTGTGGTGGTGCCCTATGCGTCGCTTGGGAAATACGGCGGCACATTCGATGTTCTGTCAAATGCAACCGAGGCGGGTACGTCAGACTTTTTGTCCGTGCGTCACGTCAATCTGGTGCGGTTTTCCGATGACCTGCAAACCATTGTGCCTGATGTGGCCAAGGACTGGTCGTGGAACGATGATTTCACCCAGCTGACGTTCTTTTTGCGCGAAGGCCACAAATGGTCGGACGGTGCACCGTTTACGTCTGCTGATGTCAAATTCTGGTACGACAATCTGGCGCTGGATGAAAAAGTGATCCCCAAAGCAAAAGATTACGTTTTGGTTGGCGGAGAGCGGATGACGGTGGACACACCGGATGCAACCACAGTTGTTTTCAATCTGCCTGCACCAAAGCCCGGCCTGTTGGCCCACTTTGCCAACTCGTTTGCCCAGGGCTTTCAGCCGATGCACTTTTTGGCGCCTTTCCATCCGGACCTAAGCGCGGACGCGGACGCCAAAGCTGCAGCACTTGGCTTTGAAAACGGTCTTGCGGTTGTTTCCGCCTATTACGGCAATTCGGACTGGACCGACACGCCAACGCCGATGCTGGCCGCACCGGACAAGGTTGCCGGACTGCCCGCGGATACAATGCCAACGCTGGAAAGCCACATCATGATTGCGGAATCCGTTGACGGGCGGCATCTGGTGGCCAATCCATATTACTTTATGGTGGACACAGCCGGGCAGCAGTTGCCGTATATCAGCGAACAGGACGAGATTTTCATCAACGAAAACGAAGTTCGCATCCTGAAGCTGGTGAATGCCGAGGTTGACTATAAATCCCAATCGCTGCAGCTGCCATCGGCACCTTTGCTGCTGGAAAACCAGGAAAAAGGCAACTTTACCATCGATCTGCGGCCCGAAGTTACGATATCCGCATTCTCGTTCAACGTCACGCACGAGGATCCGGAAAAGCGTAAAGTCTTTGGTGATCTTTCTTTCCGCGAAGCGATGTCTATCGCAATCAACCGTGACGAGATCAACGAGGTTGCGTTTTTTGGTCAGGCTGAACCCAAGCAGTATATCGGGTTTTCACCTGCACCAAGCTTTGTCGATCCAAAATGGTCATCTTACATGACAGAATATGATCCGGCGGCGGCGAATGCCAAGCTGGATGCTTTGGGCATGGCCGATACTGATGGTGACGGCTTTCGTGAACTGCCAAATGGTGACAAGCTGGTGGTGAACCTGCAATATTCAACGCAAGGTATGGCCGGACAGGTTGTAGAGCTGGTTGGCCAGCACTGGGCCAATGTCGGTATCCAGACAACTGTGAAAGAAGTCACGCCGGACGAATACCGTTCACAGCAGTCTTCCAACGCATTGGATGTTGGCATGTGGCGCAAGTCTCAGCCTTTGGCGATCGTGCTTGGCAACAACGAACTGTGGGTCCCTCCGTTTGAAAACTATTTTGGCCACCGTACGGGTATGCTGTGGGCAGAATGGGTTGACAGCGATGGTGCGAACGGCGTCGAGCCGCCAGAGTACGTCAAGCAGTTGATTTCAGACATCAACGGGTTCCAGTCGGCACCTGCGGGGTCTGATCTGTCCAACACATTGGGCGCACGCATGGTTGAAAACA
Organism: uncultured Rhodobacterales bacterium; assembly: GCA_964480735.1. Classification (GTDB taxonomy): domain Bacteria; phylum Pseudomonadota; class Alphaproteobacteria; order Rhodobacterales; family Rhodobacteraceae; genus UBA5972. Next base: position 67,406 of record CAYZQS010000003.1, on the reverse strand, counting down.
TGGTCAGCAATATGTTGTTTATCGGTACGGTACAATCACCGGCGCCGATCTATCACAACAATGACCTGAAGAACTTTGTGACTTTCAAAACCCATTCGTATGAATACTACCGCACGACCCCATACCGGGCCGAGCAGTGGTGGTTGGACGAATAGTTTGAGCGGGTGATCGCAGCCTTTTCGGGCGGTCACAATCAATAACAAAATGAAAAGCCCCCGGTGCATTCTCCGGGGGCTTTTTTGGGACAGCGGGTCTGTCACATCATGCCCATTTTCTGAATTGATCAGCGGTGCCTGAAACGGCCGGGCACCATCAAACCACAGGCGATTGGCTTTTGCCCCGGGGTTTTGGTTCAAACCGGCATTGCGCTGGTGGTCTGGTGGTCCGATTGGCCGGTGCACCGGTGGACCAATGCACCGGTTGATCAGTGGGCCAGTAGGCCGGTTGATCAGTGCACCGGTGCACCGGAAAATTAGACCTGGGTTCCGGTTTTATTTCAGCGTATTACAGCAGAAACCGTGCGCCGACTTGGCAATGGTCAGCTTTGCATCCGGGCTTTGGATAGCGGGGTTCAGATTGCGGAAATCGGCTGATATTACGTCTGTTGCAACCTCGTTGGACTGGCTTTTTCTGAACAAACACTTGGTGCCTGAAAAGTCCGGCCCACATGAAACCGCATGGGTTTTACCCCCGCGCCCTGCCTCCAACAAAAGTCAATAGGTACAGGACCCTGCCGCCTACCTGTCGGCGGGAACAACCAGTTTCGGAACCGGGTCGGTGGCATTTTCCGGAATCGGCAGTTTGAAGTCGGTTGTGCTGGTTGCTTCCGACCGGCCCGCTGTAGTCGCGCCTGCCGGAAAAATCTGGATGCCGATCAGAATTTCCTGTTTGTCCACATCGTCTGCCGCCGTGACGCGCAAGTAAACCGGCGCTGTCACCACCCAGTTTGCAAATGTGGGATCACCGGACAGGTTGGCGCTTGCCACAACCTCGCCACCAAAGCGTTTCACCAGTTCCAGCGTCACGTCAGGGCGGGTGTTGGTTTCAGTACCACCCCCAACCACCAGAACTTCGCCAGCCGCAGGTGCGGGAAGCAATTTATAGGCATCAACCAGATCGTCGCCGCCAAGGTTGATCAGCCAAAACACCTCGCGAGCGCCATCGCCGTGCGCAGCAATCGGAAATTCAACGTTGATGTCATAAGCGGCGGCATACGCGCCGTCGTCAGCCATGGCCGGTGAAACGGCGGTGCATAGACAGAATACTGCGGATCGAACATTCACTGCCCCTCTCCCTTCAAACTGAGGGCAAATCTGAGTTTGGCGATCTGATAGGAATGTTCCGCCAGGGCCAAAAACGTGGCGCTGCCCAAGTGTTCCTGCTCGCATGTGCCAATTTGTTTTAGCTTCACATGCAACACATCCAGAGCGGCATTCTGGGCCTTGCCCAGATTCTTGAAAAATTCCCGCTTGGCCGGTTCGATCTCGCTGGCCAGTTGAATGGTATAGGCGGCTTTTGCCGCCGCATGTTGCGACGCCGCACCTTCGGCAACATTTTCCAGCATTTTGGCCTTGCGCAGGGTGCGGGCCAAAAGGCGTTCGTTGTTGATCAATACCTCAAACGCCCGGTTTGCCCGTGCGTCGGCATCCCCGGCGCAGGCGGAACAGGCGGGGTCTGTCAGACATTGCGACCCCAGCGCCGCGTTTTCGTTGGCTGGCGTTTCAGACGCATCCTCCGGCAGGAAATCAGACAACGAACCGGCAAGGTTGTCGGCAAATTCAACCATGCCGGAGAAATTATCAAAGGTATTGGCACCGGGGGTCAAAAACGCCGGGCCGGTAAAGCCCACCCCAAAGGGTTCCGCTGCCAGCGGTCCGGCGCTGAGCGTAGCCAAAACAGTGGTTGATGCGATCATGCGTATCAAGTTTTTGCAAATTTTCATTTTCCAACCTCGATGTTTTCAATTTGATTGCCGTCTGCGCCGCCCAGGTCAAACACGATCTGAACCGGCTGCAATTCTGATGACCCCTGATTTTTCGCCCACACCGTGGCGGTAACCTGTTGGCTGGCTGTGCCAGTCACCTCCCAGTTTTCCGCCGGACCACCGCCAAAGATCTGCACTATTGTGCCAAGTCCCGCCAGTCTGCCCAAAGATTTCCGGCCCGACCGCGTATCAGCGAAATGCGGTGCAAGCAGGGTGCTGACCTCTAAAAACGCCGATGGCTTTGGCGCGCCCGGACCCAGCAAACCGTTGAGAATGGACAAAACCAAAGCCTCAGGTGTGCTGTTGTCTATTGCCAGCGTGGCGGGCGGCGCATCCGGCTGTGCGTCAACGATTTTGGCGATTGAAACAATCTGCCAGCCGAAGCGCCGGTGTTTTCGCAGATTTACTGTCCAATTGTCCGTTTTCGTGGCACTTCTGGTTTTGGTGGTGACCCGTAAATTTCCCTCTGCGGTATCTGCGCCCAGTTTGAAATCAATCACCTCAAAGGTTTTCTCACGCAAGGACAGCATTTTCACGTGCAGACCAAGATTGGTGGCAAGGTCGTCAAAACACTGTCGGCGCACGGCCTCTTGGCAATCGCTGTTGCGCTGCCAGTAGCCACCGCCAAACGCCCAGTGGCGCGTTAGCTGCACGGCCTTCCACGACCGGTCCGGCAATGCCCTGATCGCGTCAACGCTGCGTTGGTAATCGTCGATAAACCGGATAAGCACCTCGTCAGGCGGCGAGTTGTCCGGCAGCGGCGTGCGTTTGGTCAGGCGAACATCGCGCAGTGTCCACACATCGTTGACCCGGATAAAATCCACCTGCGCGGGCCAGTCAATTCCCTCAAACGCAGTGTATTTTATCTGCGCTGTTACCCGGGCGGCATCGTTTGCTATCTGCGCCGCGCCCAGGGTAAATCCTTGTGCATCGTACATGGCAAAATGCCCGATCATCGCGCCGATACCGGGTTTGACGCGCGGGTTCATCCACCTTTCATCATCCTGAATAAGTTTCACGAATTTGGGCGCGGTTTCGCGTTCGCCCAGTTTGGCCTGTTGTTGTGCGGCCACTATTGCCTCTTGCAAATACTTTTCGGCCAAAGCTTCAAAATCCGGCAGATCCTGTGCGGCCACCGGCGCGGCAGCCACAGACAACACCAGTGCAATCGGCAAGGTTTTTATCATGGCGTGATCACCGCGATTTCGTAACCTGAAAACCGTGGTTTTAGACGCGGTTCGCGACTTTCAACCTGAATACGGACAGGGCCGTTCGCTTCAAACGTGACCAATTGATCACGGGTGCGGGCCAGACGTTTGCCGCTTGCCTCGTCAAATACCACGATGCGGTAGCGCAAGTCTGAAACGTCAAAGCTCACCGCGATCGTCGTTTCACCTTCCGCGTCCAGCCGCCACACATCGGCGGAATCGTCAAACCCCAAATGACCGGTTGACGGTTGCCCAAGCATAATTTCACGAAAATCCGCGGTATCTTTTTTTGCACCCGCATCACCGTTTCCCGCATCGCTGGCGTCTTCGAGCGTGATCTGAAACAGACCGCTGGGCGCCACCCGGTCGTAATTGTCACCGATGCCGATTATGAAACCGTCACCGGAGGTATCCGCATAGGTTGCCACAACGCTGGTGCCTGGAATATCTGACTCCCGCGCCAAGCGTCCGGCGATTTTGCTGCCGTCAGGATTGAGGATCACAACGGTAAGCGACCCCAGCGCATAGATCGCCTCTTCCATGCCGTCGTCACCGGGTATAAAGCGTCTTGACTGGATCAGCCCGCGCACAAACGCCACCTGCCCTTCTGCCGAGGCCACGCGGTAATAACGGAACGTGCCTTTTTCCAGCAACTCGCCCACTGTATAAATCCCCGGCAAAATCGGTGTCGCGGTCTCGGGCGTTTCACCACCGGCAACCGGGTTGCTGCAAGTGGGTGCGATCCGTTCCGCCTTTTCAGCGGCAAAGGTCACGATTTCGCGCAGGGCTTTGGCCAGTTCGGCACCGTTGGCGGCATTCAGGTATTCGGTGCCGCCCGCCTCTGCCACTGCCCGCATCTGCGCTTTTTGCTCAGCGTCCAGATCATAGCCCACCACAAATGTGTTCACATCTGTGCCCTCTGTATTCAGCGCGGCGGCAATTTTCACCGGATCGCCACCGCAGGTTTCTTCGCCGTCAGAAATCAACACTGCAAATCGCCGCCGCGCTGTTACCTGTTCCAGATCACGCCCCGCTGCCAAAAGGCTGGCGGCGATGGGTGTGTAGCCATATGGCGTAAGGCCATTGGCGGTATCAGAAATGGCCTGCCCCTGATCGCGGCCAAATTCAACCAGTTGCTTTGTATTGGGACAGGACGCTTCCGGCGTTTTGGCAACCGAGGCATCAAAGCCGTAGGCCCGCAGATTGACCACGGCGTTTTTGCCGTCAAGCGACGGAATGGCGGCGCTCAGCGCCTTAAGCGCCACATCCATCTTACGTTTGCCACCACGCCGGGCTGCCATCGATCCGCTGGCATCCAGAATGATCGACACCGCCACGGGATCGGCTTTGGGTACTGGTGTGCCGCTGTCTTTGGCACTGTCTATTCCGCGCGAATAATCCAGCAATTGCCGGGACAGGTCATCAAAGGCCGGGCAGGCATCAACGCCGGTGTTAACAGAAATGCGCGTGGCTCCGGCACCGCCACCGGGAAACAACGGCGACGACAGGTTGGCGGCATCCGCGCCTGTTGCCTCGCCGGGATCAAGAACAAGATCACCATCGGGAAATTCGCCCGGACGATCATCGGCACCGGAATTTTCACCCGGCGGAGCGGCCTCCGGTGGCTGCCCCTCCAGTGCGGCGCTGCGGTCCGGAGGCGTTGACAGGTAAAAATTCCCGCGGGCGGCCAGCGGGATTGCCGCCAGTGTGTGCAGTTGATTGGCCTGACCAAGCGCAACCACGTCAATTATAACCGACGGCGGGGCGTTTTCCGCCACCAGCAGCGGATCACCCCCGCAATTGTCAACGCCATCGGTGACGAAAACGATACGCCCACCGCCCCGCGCGGCCAGATCGTCCACAGCGGCGGCAAGGGCCGGTGCCGGAGCAGAGCGGTGCCCATCGGCGCTGACGTCTTTTGACAGGTCGGCCAAAACAAGTGGTGTGATTGCTGTTCCAAAGGGGACATCGGTGCTGTGAGTTGCGCAATCGGCGGTTTTGTCGCCGGTTGCACCGGTTGAAGCGCTGCGAAAGGAAATATCGTCACGCCCAATCAGATATGGCGCAATTTCGGCCAGGAAATCCTGCATGGCCTTAATCTTTGGTGCCGGAAGAAACGCCCATTTCCCGGGCCTGCCTTCACGGTCATAAATCACGACGGTAGGCTCGCCCTGCCTGATCAAATCTGTCTGCGGCATGGACTGGCCAACGGATTGCCCCGGGAACGTGATCATCAGGACAAGCAGGCACGCGACACCAAATATGGGATGGTAAAAAGTTTTTTTCAAAATGATCTCCTGTGACTGTTTTATAGGAATAAACCTGCAAAGTCACCATAGCTGCTGCCTCACAATACCGCCTCGGCGGAATACGGCGCAAATTTTTTAGTTTTAGTTCAAAGCCTTGATCATGAATTGTGGTGATTTCTCTGTGTTCCGCTGGGCCGTCACTGTTATTAGACGAGCCAATCGGCTGGGCCCAACTGTTGATAAACTCGGTTCCAACAGCGGTCCACTTCGCCTTTGGGTGGTAAATGTACTTGTTGATCAATTCATAGTTAACTTGCAGGCGCCTGAGTGAACAAAATTCGCCGCCTTTAGCAGCGGCTTCGTGGGCACGCCAAACCGGGCAAATCTTTCATCTGTAGAAAGCCCGCGAGTTCCACCCTGTGCGCTAACGATCGGGAATGTATTAACTTTTCTGCATCTTATACTTCAAAGTTAGATATTTCATATATAAAATAGTTACTTGATATTGCGGCCTGAATAATGTGTAATCCCGCATATGCAATTTCAGCCAGTTTTGACGGTGAACTTACGTTTTGCGATACGGCCCGCCTGCCTGACGCTGTGTCGGAGGGTTCCACCACAGGACAAAGCTTTTGCATACCCACAGTAAATGTCGCAAAGTAGACACCTGTAATCACGGACGCGATCGTCCAAAATGAAGACCAATGGGAGAATATACATGAAACGATTGATAGGCGCGGCGCTGGCTGCAACCATGCTGACAAGCCTGGCACAGGCCGCTGAAGTAAAAATCGGCTTTGTCACGACGCTAACCACCGGTGGCGCTGTTATCGGCAACGACATCAAGAAAGGTGTCGATCTGGCGATGGAACATATCGGCGGCAAAATGGGTGATTTGGACGTGAACCTGATTTTTGCGGATGACGGGTTCAAACCTGAAATCGGCAAACAGGCGACGGATAAGCTGGTCAAACAGGACGATGTTGATTTTGTTGCCGGTTATATTTGGAGCCACGTTTTGATGGCGTCGCGGAAATCCGTTCTGGATGCGGGCAAATTTCTTATCACCGCAAACGCAGGCCCCGGCCCGGTTGCCGGCAAACTGTGCCACAAGAATTTCTTTTCGTCCTCTTGGCAGAACGACCAAACGCCAATGGCGATGGGTGAGGTTCTGAACCAGAACGGCGTGAAATCGATCTATATCATCGCGCCAAATTATGCCGCCGGTAAGGGCATGGTGGCAGGTGTCAAACGCACCTTTAAGGGCGAAGTGATGGGCACGGATATGACGGCGTGGCCAACCCAGCTTGATTTTTCCGCCGAACTGGCCAAAGCCAAAGCTTCGGGTGCCGAAGGGTTGTTTGTGTTTTATCCCGGCAAGGCCGGTGGAGCGTTCATGAAGCAATACCAACAGGCCGGTCTGAAAGACAGCCTGCCGCTTTACACCACATTTACGGTTGATGCGTTAAGCCTGCCAAAATTTCAGGCAGCGGATTTCACGGATGTTTTGGGCAGCCAGTTCACCCAGCAGTGGGATCCAACGCTGGACAACGCGCAAAACAACCGTTTTGTGGCGGACTTTCGTGCCGCTCACGGCAGCTATCCGTCGTTTTATGCAGCCCAGGCTTACGATGCGATCTTCCTGATCAAATCAGCGGTTGAAGCGGTTGGTGGTGATCTGTCGGACATGGACGGTATGCGGGCCGCAATGAAGGCAGAAACTTATGCGTCGGTTCGTGGTCCTTACACCTACGGCAACAACCACATGCCGATCCAGAACTTCTATCTGCGTGAGGTCGTGAAAGATTCCGACGGCAACTGGACAACCAAGATCGTGCAAACGGTTTATGAGGCCCATCAGGATACATATGCGGCTGAATGTTCGCTGAACTAAGGCCTGCCTGAAAAAAGAAATATGGTCGGGGCAATTGCTCCGGCCATAATTGCGCAAGGGTCGGGGAACCTTCGTGGACTACACTCTTTTATTTGTTCAAACGCTGAACGGCCTGCAACTGGGCCTGCTGTTGTTTTTAGTGGCCTCCGGGCTGACGCTGGTGTTTGGCATTCTTGATTTTGTCAATCTGGCGCACGGGTCGATCTATATGATTGGCGCGTTTATTTGCGCGTCGCTGACCCTTTTGATCGGCAATTTCTTGTGGGCGGTGGTCATTGCCCTACCCCTAACCGGCGCGTTGGGATTTGCAATTGAGAAACTGGTGGCGCGCCGACTTTACGAAAAAGACCATCTCGATCACGTGCTTGGCACTTTCGGGCTGATTCTGGTGCTGGAAACGCTGGCGCATCTGCTGTGGGGGCCTGCGGGCATAACCGTTCCCCTGCCCCTTTGGCTTGATGGTCAGATTGAACTGTTTGAGGGCGCTGTTATCCCATCCTATCGTCTTTTGATCATCGGAACCGGTCTTGCGGTTGCCGCCGGGCTTGTCTGGCTGGTGAACTATACCCGTTTGGGCATGCTGATCCGCGCCGGGGCCTCAAACCGAACGATGGTTTCAGCCCTGGGCATTGATATTCAAACGCTGTTTGCTTTGGTATTTGCGCTGGGTGCCATGATGGCGGGTTTGGCCGGGATGCTGATCACACCGATCACCACCGCCTCTTTGGGCATGGGTGGTCAGATCATCATCACGGCATTCGTCGTCATCATAATCGGCGGCATCGGGTCCATGAAAGGGGCGTTTGTTGCGGCCTTGATCGTTGGCATGATCAACACAATGGGCCGGTCCTTTCTGGATCAGGGGTTTGAGTTGTTCATGTCCGAAGACGCGGCCGAAACCGCGGCACCGGCAGTTTCGGCAATGGCGATTTATATCCTGATGGCGATTATTCTGGCATTTCGCCCGCAGGGGCTGTTTCCGCCAAGGGTACGCTGATGCTGAAGTTGTCCGTTGTCGGATGGGTCACCTTTGTGGGCATGGTCGCGCTGGCCATATTGCCGCCGGTGTTCCTGTGGACGGGACACGCATTCTATCTGGATCTGGCCTCGCGGCTGGTTATTCTGGCGATTGCCGCTGTCAGCCTGAACCTGATCCTTGGGTATGGCGGGATGGTGTCCTTTGGGCACGCTGCTTTTATCGGATTGGGTGCCTATGCGGTTGGCATTCCGGCCCATCATGCAACATGGGGCGGGTTTGAGGCCGTGGCCTCGTACAACGGCCTGTTCCATCTGTTGCTTGCGGTCGGAATATCCGCGCTTTTTGCGTTGATTACGGGGGCAATATCCCTGCGCACCAAAGGCGTTTATTTCATCATGATCACAATGGCATTCAGCCAGATGGCGTTTTTTCTGTTTCAGTCGCTGGAAGTTTATAATGGTGATGACGGCCTGACGATTGATATTCGCAGCGAACTGCCGATGATCAACCTGGACGATCCGCTGCAACTTTACCTGCTGTCTTATGTCTCGTTGGTTGGTGCCATGATTTTGGTCAAAATCATCGTCAATTCACGGTTTGGCATGGTTTTGCAGGGGGCCAAAGGCAACAACGAACGTATGGTGACGCTGGGGTATAACACCTATTTCTACCGGCTGACCGCCTATGTGATTTCAGGTGCCATGTGCGGCTATGCAGGTTTTCTGCTGGGCAATTTCACCACATTTATTTCGCCTGACATGATGCACTGGACGCGCTCTGGCGAATTGATGTTCATGGTGATCCTTGGTGGGGCCTCCACAGCGTTTGGCGCGGTCCTTGGGTCTTCGACATTCGTGTTGATCGAGGAATTTCTGTCATCCCTAACCACCTTTTGGCACCTGCCCTTTGGCCTGATGCTGATCGGCGTGGTTTTGTTCATCCGTGGCGGCCTGATGGGCCTGTTTAAAGCAGGGGGAAAATAACATGACAGCCCTGCTTAAGGTTTTTGGCCTGAACAAAAGTTTTGGCGGTGTCACTGCGACCGATGACGTTAATCTGGACGTGCTTAAAGGTGAAATTCATGCGGTCATCGGGCCCAACGGTGCCGGCAAAACCACGTTGATTTCACAACTGTCGGGCGGCTTGAAATCAGACTCCGGCAGGGTGGTGCTGGCCGGGCGTGAAATCACCCATAAACCGGCCTATGCGCGGGCCAAACTGGGCATCACGCGGTCGTTTCAGATCACTTCGCTGGTGATGGGTCTCAGCGTGCTGGACAATGTGGCGCTGGCTGTGCAGGCGCAGGATGGCCATTCCTTCAGGTTTCTGAAACCTGCACGCAGCCTGACCCATATCCGCGACGCCGCGATGGAAAACCTGAACAAGGTTGGCCTGCGCGGTCGTGCTGACAGTTTGACCTCTGAACTGTCCCACGGTGAACACCGGCAGCTGGAAATCGCCATTGCGCTGGCTTCTGGCGCGGAACTTATGTTGCTGGATGAACCGATGGCCGGACTTGGCCCCGAGGAAAGTGCGCTGCTGGTGGCATTCTTAAAAGAGCTGAAGGGTGAACGCACGATCCTGCTGATCGAGCATGACATGGATGCCGTCTTTGCCTTGGCAGACCGCATTTCCGTGCTGGTTTATGGGCGCCTGATCGCCACCGGCAGCCCCGAAGACATCCGCAACAACGATGAGGTTCGCCACGCCTATCTGGGGGAAGACTGATATGTTGCAAATATCAGGCTTAACCACCCATTACGGCCCCTCGCAGGCCTTGTTTGGCATCGACCTATACGTTGGCACCGGCGAGGTTGCCACCTTGCTTGGCCGCAACGGCATGGGCAAGACCACCACGATCAACTCTATCATGGGCATTGTGAAAGCCACCGCCGGGTCCGTCAAATTTGAGGGAACAGAACTGGTGGGCCGTGCGTCGTTTAAAACTGCCAATCTGGGCCTTGGACTGGTGCCCGAGGGGCGGCAGATTTTTCCCAATCTTTCCCTGCGGGAAAATCTGGTTGCCACCGCCAGCAATCACCTGAATGCCAAAAACCCCTGGACCATTCAGCGAATTTTCGAATTATTTCCCGAACTGGCAGAACGCCGTACATCTATGGGCAACCTGCTGTCAGGTGGCGAGCAACAAATGCTGGCAATCGGACGCGCCCTGATGACCAATCCAAAGCTTTTGATTCTGGACGAGGCAACCGAAGGCCTTGCCCCGCTGGTGCGCCAGAAAATCTGGGCGGCGCTTAACCAAATTCGGGCCGACAATATGTCTATTCTGGTGGTCGACAAAAACCTGTCTGATCTGCTGAAGATCGCGGACCGCAACCATATCATCGAACGGGGCAAGATCGTCTGGACCGGAACCTCTGAGGCGTTACGTAAAGACAAAGAGGCGCTGCACCGTTATCTTGGGGTGTGAACAAAGGGCACCCGCAAATTTGAAAGATTGCTATGACCAGCAAGAACAATGCCAACGCCGCAGTTTATTTCGTGGAACGCCATCGCAGCGGTCCGATTGCCGACAAACCCGCCTTTGTAGAGGGCGACGCGGGTGCGCGGCAACTGACATACGGCGCACTGGCCGATCAATCTGACCGGATCGGCGACATGCTGGCGCGGCACGGAATTGCCCGCGAGGACCGCGCGGTGATTCTGGTGCATGACACCATAGAGTTTCCCGTGATATTTTGGGGCGCGATCAAATGCGGTGTGATTCCGGTGCCCCTGAACACTATGTTAAGCACCGAAATTTATGATGTAATATTGAATGACGCCAGACCACGCGCGTTGTTTGTATCCGCCGCCATGTTGCCGGTTGTTGCGCCTTTGCTGGCGGACCACGCACACGTCAATGCGGTTTTTGTTATCGGTGATGCCGGTGAACACTTGGATTTTGCAGCGGAACTGAAGCAAAGCAAACCCCGTGAAATGGTTCAAACCAGTGCTGACGAATGCGCCTTTTGGCTTTATTCTTCAGGCTCTACGGGTGCTCCGAAAGGCGTGCGGCACGTTCATTCCAGCCTTCAGGCCACATCGGACACATACGGCGCAAAAGTGCTGGGCATAACCGAAAACGACGTGATTTTCTCTGCCGCCAAAATGTTCTTTGCCTACGGTCTTGGCAATTCGATCAGTTTTCCGATGTCCGTGGGCGCAACAGCCATTTTGTGGCCACAGCGGCCCACGCCGGACGCGATGTTTGACGTGATGGCCCGCACAAAGCCGACAATTTTCTGTGGTGTGCCAACGCTTTACGCGGCGATGCTGGCGGCGATGGACGGTGAAACGCCGGGCGGTGCCACCAACATCCGTCGTGCAATTTCAGCCGGTGAAGCCCTGCCCGCGGAAATTGGCCGCAACTGGAAGAAGATCATCGGCAGCGATATTCTGGACGGCGTTGGCTCTACCGAACTGTTGCACATATTCCTGTCAAATGCGCCTGACAGCCTTGAATACGGCACGTCGGGCGTGGCGGTGCCGGGCTATGGGTTGCGACTGGTGAATGACAGCGGCGCGGACGTCAAAACCGGTGAAATCGGCGAATTGCTGGTCAACGCGCCCTCAGCCGCCGACGGGTATTGGAACCAACGCGAAAAATCCCGCGCAACCTTTGCCGGGGTCTGGACCCATACCGGGGATAAATATGAACAGCGTGCGGACGGGCGTTATATTTACTGCGGGCGCACAGATGATATGTTCAAGGTCAGCGGCATCTGGGTGTCCCCCTTTGAGGTGGAACAGGCGCTGATCAGTCACGGCAGTGTTCTGGAGGCCGCCGTGGTGGCGGCGCGGGACGCGGCGGGACTGGAAAAACCCAAAGCTTTTGTGGTTTTGAAAACAGGCACCGGCAACGAGGTTCTGTCCAGTCAGCTGCAGGAACACGTCAAAAACACCGTGGGCAAATGGAAATATCCCCGCTGGGTGGAATTTGTCGATGACCTTCCCAAGACCGCCACCGGCAAAATCCAGCGCTTTAAGCTGCGCGACTGATGGCCGATTGGCAGCAGGGCGACGGGTTTTTTATCGAAATTGCGGACCGCAAGCTGGCGGTGCGCTGTTGGGGGCCAAGCCCCGGCACAACGCCGGTTCTGCTGCTGCTGCACGAGGGTCTGGGCTGCGTTGAACTGTGGAAAACTTTTCCAAAAGCACTGCATCTGGCCACCGGCCTAAGCGTGGTTGCCTATTCAAGGACGGGGTATGGCAGGTCAAGCGCTGCGGCGCTGCCGCGACCGCTGGATTATATGGAACGCGAGGCGCTGGACGTGCTGCCTGCTGTTTTGGCGGCGTTAAACCTTGAGAAAGCCATTCTGATCGGCCACAGCGATGGTGCGTCAATTGCGGCGGTTCTGGGTGGGCTGGCAGACAGCCGCGTGCGCGGATTGTGCCTGATCGCACCACATTTTTTTGCTGAAGACAGCGGTCTGGATGCCATTGCCACAACACGTAAATCTTACGTTACCGGTGATTTGCGGGCGCGTCTGGCAAAGTATCATAATGACCCGGACAACGCCTTTTTCGGTTGGGCCGATGCGTGGCTGCATCCTGATTTTCGCAACTGGGACATTCAGGATTATCTGCCCGGCGTTCAAGTGCCGGTTTTGGCCATTCAGGGCGTGCAGGATGCCTATGGCACCAAAGCGCAGATAAAGGCGTTGCGGGACGGGCTGCTGGCCCCTTTTGACAGCCTGATGGTCGAAAACTGCGGGCACGCCCCGCATTTGGAGCATCAGGAACTGGTTGTGCGCAAACTGACAGAGTTTCTGAATCGGTTGCAGAGGATTGAGGATGTGAACGTAAATATGCAATATAATGCATAAAAATTGCTTTTTTCTTGCACTATCCGGCGGAAAATTGCATTATAACACCTAAATACTTCGTCTGGACTGCCCGTGACCAAACCCATCGACTTTCGAACCGACCCGTCGAAATACCGCCATTGGCGGGTGGAATATGATGGTACCGTGGCCAATTTGTTCATGGATGTGGATGAGCGTGGCGGGTTGATTGACGGGTACGAGCTGAAGCTGAATTCTTATGACTTGGGGGTTGATATCGAACTTGCCGATATCGTGCAGCGCATGCGCTTTGAACACCCGGAAATTGGCTGCGTGGTCATGCGCTCGGGCAAGGACAACGTTTTTTGCGCCGGGGCCAATATTCGCATGCTGGGCAAAGCAGATCATGCCCATAAGGTCAATTTCTGCAAATTCACCAACGAGACCCGCAATACCTACGAGGCCGCAGCAAAGGATTCAAACCAGCACTATATTTGCGCTGTGCGCGGGTCCTGTGCCGGTGGCGGATATGAGCTGGCGCTGGCCTGTAACCACATCATCCTGACCGACGACGCATCGTCTGCCGTGTCCCTGCCCGAAGTGCCGTTGCTGGCGGTTCTGCCGGGCACGGGTGGTTTGACGCGCGTGTCAGACAAACGCCACGTGCGGCGTGATCTGGCGGATGTGTTTTGTTCGTCAGAGGAAGGGGTGCGCGGCAAAAAGGCGAAAGACTGGGCGCTGGTGGATGAGGTGGTGCCAAACTCTAAGTTTGACCAGGTTGTCGCGCAGCGCGCCAAAGAGTTTGCGCAAAAGGCAGATACCGGCGACGTTGCGGGCATCGCGTTGCCAATAATCGCCCGCAGTATCGACGGCAATCTGATCAAATATGACACGCTGACTGTGGAAATTGACCGGAACAGGCGCACGGCAACCCTTGAAATTACAGCGCCCAAAAACGCCCCGCCCAAAACCCTTGCGCAATTGCAAAAGCAGGGTGCGGACAATTGGTTGCTGGCCTGCGCACGGCAATTGGATGACGCCATCCTGCACCTTCGGTTTAACGAGATTGACATTGGAATATTGATCTTCAAAGCAACCGGTGATCCCGCAACCGTTGCCGCGCACGAGCGGTTTTTGTTTGAAAACAACAGCAACTGGCTGGCCCGCGAGATTTTGCTGAACTGGAAACGGGTGCTAAAGCGTATTGATCTGACGTCACGTTCAATGATCGCCTTGGTCACGCCCGGTTCTTGTTTCACCGGTATTCTGGCCGAACTGCTGTTTGCCGCGGACCGCAGCTATATGGCCGATGGCGCGTTTGAGGGCGACAACCGGCCGCCTGCTGAAATAACTCTGACGCAGGCAAATTTTGGCCCGCTGGCCATGTCAAACGGCTTAACTCGGCTGGAAACCCGGTTTTGGGGCAACGATGGTGTGGCGGCGGGAATGACTGACCGGCAAAATCATCCGCTTGACGCACAGGCCGCGCATGCGCTTGGGCTGGTGACTTTCGCGCTTGATGATATTGACTGGGACGATGAAATCCGGGTGTTTTTGGAAGAACGCGCAAGTTTTTCACCGGACGCCCTGACAGGCATGGAGGCCAACCTGCGCTTTGCCGGGGTGGAAACCCTTGAAACGCGGGTTTTTGGCCGCCTGACCGCTTGGCAAAACTGGATTTTTCAACGGCCCAACGCAGTTGGCGAGGACGGCGCGTTACAGCGCTACGGCAGCGGGATGCGGGCCAAATACAACAAAGATCGCGTGTAAAGTGAACAAACCGGAGAGATCAATTGAGTGACCTGATTAACGTTAGCTATGACACGCAAATCCCCAATAATGTTGAACTTTCCAGTGACCGACGCGTTCTGAAAGCGCTTGAGAAATGGCATCCCGGCTATTTGGATTGGTGGAAAAACAGCGGCCCGGACGGCTATTTGGAAAATCTGGTTTATCTGCGCACCGCCATCAGCGTTGATCCCAAGGGCTGGGCCAAATTTGACTATGTAAAGATGCCGGAATACCGCTGGGGCATTCTGCTGGCCCCACAGGTGGAAGACCGCAAAATCCCCTGTGGCGAACACTACGGTGAACCGGCATGGCAGGAGGTGCCGGGAGAATACCGCGCCATGCTGCGCCGATTGGTGGTTATTCAGGGTGACACGGAACCCGCCAGCGTGGAGCAACAACGCTATTTGGGCAAAACCGCCCCGTCGCTTTATGACATGCGAAATCTTTTTCAGGTGAATGTCGAGGAAGGCCGGCACCTGTGGGCGATGGTCTATATTCTGCAGAAATATTTTGGCAGCGACGGGCGTGAAGAAGCCAATGATCTGTTGCGGCGACAGTCAGGCTCTGACGAGGCCCCGCGCATGTTGGGCGCGTTCAACGAGGAAACCCCTGATTGGCTGTCGTTCTTCATGTTCACCTGTTTTACCGACCGCGACGGCAAGATGCAGCTGGAGGCGCTGGCGCAATCGGGTTTTGATCCGCTGTCCAGAACCTGCCGCTTTATGCTGACAGAAGAAGCGCATCATATGTTTGTTGGTGAAAGCGGTGTGGGCCGGACCATCCGCCGGACCTGCGAAGCGATGAACGAGGCCGGGATCAAGGACCCTTACGACATCGACAAAATTCGGGCGTTGGGGGTAATCGACCTGCCAACATTGCAAAAGAAACTTAACCTGCACTACACGCTTTCGCTTGATCTGTTTGGATCAGAAGTCAGCACCAACGCCGCCAATGCCTTTAACGCGGGCGTAAAGGGGCGATTTCGGGAAAACCGGATTGAAGATGATCATCAACTGAAAAACACCACATATCCGGTGTCTGAATATGTGGATGGTAAAATCCTGCTGCGCGATGCCCCTGCCCTGACCGCGATTAACATGCGCCTGCGGGATGACTATACGGTGGATGCATCCGGCGGCGTGCGGCGCTGGAATGTCATTATCAGCAAACTGGGCATAGATTTTGAACTGGCGCTGCCACACGAAGGGTTTCACCGTCAGATCGGCGCGTTCAAGGGCGCGCCCATAACGCCGGATGGCAAAGTTGTGTCAGACCGGGACTGGCAGGATCAAAAAGACGATTGGCTGCCCTCATCAGCAGATGGTGACTTTATTGCCTCGTTGATGGCACCGGTCACCACACCGGGGGAATACGCCGGTTGGATCGCGCCGCCCCGCAGCGGCATCAACAACAAGCCCGGAGACTATGAATACGTGAAGCTGCATATGGCTTAACCGATGACCCAACCCGAATGATCGCTGAAAAGATGTTGAAAGTGGACCCAAATCGCATGAACGACGCAGCGCCGCTGTTGCGGGTGATTGGGGCGCGGGTCAGGCAAATGCGGGCGAACGCAGCCCTGACCCGGCGTGAGTTGTCGGAAAAATCAAACGTTTCGCCACGGCATCTTGCGCAGCTTGAATCCGGCCGGGGCAATGTTTCCATCGCCCTATTGAACCGGGTGGCGCTGGCGCTCGACACCTCTGTTGTCGATCTGTTAACGCCGGGAAACCTGGAAAACATGGACCTGGCAAAGCGGTTTGAAAACGCAACCAGCCAGCAACGCCAGCAGGTCCTGCACATACTGACGCCGCCAAAAACCAAACCTCCGGGCCGCATTGCCCTGATTGGTTTGCGCGGTGCGGGGAAATCAACCATCGGGCCGGTTCTTGCGGCGCGGCTGAACCTGCGGTTTGTCGAACTGAATGATCTGATCCGGCAATCAAGCGGTATGCCCATTGCCGAGGTTTTCGCCCTTTACGGCGAAGCCGCGTACCGGCGTCTGGAACGGCAGGCGCTTGGGTCATTGGAAAGATCCGGTGACAGCATGGTTCTGGCGGTTGCCGGCGGGATTGTTTCAGCGCCAGAAACCTTTGAATATTTGCTGAGCCGCTATCACACCGTCTGGCTGCGGGCGGCGGCCACAGATCATATGTTGCGCGTGCGTGCCCAGGGCGATTTGCGCCCGGCTTCGGGCAATCCGGACGCGATGGCGGATTTACAGGCAATCTTGCGTGACCGTGAAGCCCTTTACGCCAAAGCCGATCACGTTGTTAACACCTCCGGCATCACCGCAAAAACCGCCGCCGCAAAAGTATTTGAGGTGATCACCGGCAATGGTAAGGACGGTCCCATCAGTTGAACCAAGCGGCGGGCAGGCCTAAAAGTGCCGTAAACCGCGCAGGAGAATTCGTGTATTTTGCAGCCAACCTTTCGATGCTGTTTTCAGATTTGCCTTTACAGCAACGATTTGCCGCTGCTGCGGCGGCTGGTTTTCGGCACGTCGAGGTTCAGTTCCCGTATGAACTGTCAATCGCTCAATTGCAGCATTGCGTCAGTGGCGCGGGTGTTTCACTTGAACTGATAAACGTCCCACCCGGCGACATTAGCAACGGCGATGTCGGGCTGGCCTGCCTGCCGTTGCGGGTGGATGAATTTCGCGGTGCGGTGGCTGAATGTTTGTCTTATGCCAAAGCGCTGAAAGTAAAAAAGATAAACTGTCTGGCCGGGCGACCACAGACAGGTCAAACAGCAGTGGCGACAAAAACGCTGATCGCCAATTTACGATACGCTGCTGATATCTTTGCCAAAATCGACGCCACGGTGATGGTAGAACCAGTGAATCCAACCGACGTGCCAGGTTTTTTGATAAACCGGTTGCGCGGCGCATTGGACGTTATCCGGCGTGTTGAAAGGCCAAACGTCAAACTGCAGTTTGATCTATATCACATGGCGCAAACGGAACCGGATCTTGATTTGGCCATTGCCCGCGCGGGCAATATGATTGGCCATGTACAGTTTGCCGACGCTCCGGGCCGCCATGAACCGGGCAGTGGCGGGATTGATTTTCGTTCAGCGCTGGATGCTTTGCGAACGGTCGGCTACGATGGGTGTGTCGCGGCCGAATACTGGCCTGCGGGCGCAACGCACGCCGGGTTGGGCTGGCGTCAGGATTTTGAAAAATGGGTGAACCCTGATGGCGGGTAATATTGCTGACAGCCTGATCAACGCACTGGTTGATGATATGGTAAATCTCACCGATTTCAGCGATTACGCCGATCAAATCCCAGATGACATCATAGCGGCCTATGACATTCAGGATCAGGTGAGTGCGGCGCTGCTGGCAGGTGGGCACCGAACGGCGTTGTGCGGGTATAAACTGGCGATGAATTCGGCAGCACTGATGCAGCATTTTGGCACGTCAGAGCCAGGCTCCGCACGGATGTTTGCAAACCAGATGCACCCATCCGGGGCAAAATTATCGGGGCAGGCCTACCACAGCATGCTGATTGAGCCTGAAATCATGGCAGAGATTGGCCGCGATATGAACCCGCGGGAAGGTGGGCACGACCGGAATTCCGCGATGGATGCGATTGAAAAATTTGTCCCGGCGATCGAACTGATAGATTGCCGCGGATTGCATCTGCCATCGTCCCGCCTGACCTCTGTCATTGCCCAAAATATCACCACCGCCGGGCTGGTTCACGGCGGCCCGGGTATGACGCCACAGCTGCTGAATGTGGAAACACTTGCGGTTTTGGTGTCAATTGACGGCGAAATCGTTGCCAATACAGTTGGTACCGCTCCGCAACACCCGCTGGATGCGGTTGCCTGGCTGGCCAATCATCTGATCAGTCGGGGCCTGACGCTGAAGGCCGGAATGATCGTGATGTGCGGAACCCATGTGCCGCCGATACCGCTTGACGACGCAGGTGATATTTCGGTTGATATGGATGTGCTGGGCAAGGTGGCGTTTTCGATCGGCTGACGCCCGCCAACGGAGGGGATCATGGCCAAGCAATCCAACGCGACCAGGCTGCGCTCGCGCATCACCACTGACGGTCTGGACCGCACGCCGCACCGGGGGTTCATGCGCGGAATGGGGCTGGATGATGCCGCCATCGCCCGGCCGTTTGTGGGCATTGTCACCACGCAAAGCGAAACTTCGCCCTGTAATGCCAATCTGGGCGATCAGGCCAAACACGCCTATGCAGGTGTACAGGAAGCGGGCGGCACGCCACGGGCCTTTACCACCATTTCCGTCTCTGACGGCATTTCCATGAACCATCAGGGTATGAAATGCTCGTTGATTTCGCGCGAGATTATTGCCGATTCAATCGAACTGGTGATGCGCGGACACGCCTATGACGCGCTGATTGGCTATGCCGGATGTGACAAAAACCTGCCCGCGATCATGATGGCGATGGTGCGCCTGAACGTGCCCTCGGTGTTTTTGCACGGCGGCAGCACACTGATTGGCCAGTGGCGCGGCCAGCGGGTTTCATTGATTGACACATACGAAGGCATTGGCGCTGTGCAGGCGGGCCATATGACTGAATCTGAACTGGACGGTATGGAACGCGCCGCCATGCCCACCATAGGTGCCTGCCCCGGCCAGTTTACCGCCAACACGATGGCGATGGTGTCTGAAACCCTTGGCATTGGTTTGCCAGGCTCTGCCACTGCGCCGGCGGTTTTTGAAGAACGCACGGTTTTGGGGCGGCAGGCGGGCCATGTGGTGATGGACCTTTTGCAAAACGGCGGCCCGTTGCCGCGCGATCTGATCACCCGGGAAAGTCTGGAAAATGCCTGCACTGTGGTTTCCGCCACCGGCGGGTCCACCAACGCCGCGCTGCATATTCCGGCGATTGCCCATGAGGCGGGTATCAGGTTCACACTGGAAGACGTGGCAGAGGTTTTTGCCCGCACGCCGCTGATTGGCAACATGCAGCCCGGTGGCAAATATTACGCCGAAGACGTGCACCGGCTGGGCGGCATCAAGGTGGTTGTCAAAACCCTGCTGGATCAAGGGCTTATCCACGGCAAAACACCAACGATCATGGGCGGTACGCTGGCAGAGCTGGTGGCGGACGCAGGCCCGCCGGATGGCGACATCATCCACGACGCGGCAAAGCCGATCACGCCTGACGGCGGTGTCGTGGTGCTTAAAGGCAATCTGGCGCCTGACGGCGCATTGATCAAAATCGCAGGACTTAAAAAGCTGACCCACAAAGGCCCGGCCCTGGTGTTTGAAAGTGAAGAAGATTGCATGGCCGCGATTCGCACCCGCAATTACAGCGAAGGCGACGTGATCATCATTCGCAACGAAGGCCCGCGCGGTGGTCCGGGCATGCGTGAGATGCTTGGGCCGACAGCCGTGATTTACGGGCAGGGTATGGGCGAACAAGTGGCTTTGGTGACAGACGGGCGGTTTTCCGGGGCAACGCGGGGCCTGTGCATCGGGTATGTTTCGCCTGAAGCGGGGGCCGGTGGGCCGCTGGCACTGGTGGAAAACGGCGATATCATTGCCATAGATGCCAAAGCCCGGACGATGGATTTGCAGGTGGACGCGGCAACGCTGCAGGCGCGGCGCACGGCCTATAAACCGCGCCGCCGCAAACACCCCCTGGCCGGTGTTTTGCAAAAATACGCCGATCAGGTGGGGTCCGCCCATTTGGGCGCGCTGACCCACAAGGGCGATTCAACATGGGAACGGGACGAAGAACTATGAGCACTGACAGACCAACAATCGGCTATATTGGCATAGGCCTGATGGGTGAACCTATGGTGCACCGCCTATTGGACGCCGGATATACCGTCCATGTTTGGAACCGAACAGCGGCCAAGATGAACGACGTGGTCGCCAAGGGCGCGGTGGCCCATGAAACACCACGCGCGGTGGCTGAAAACGCCGATTACGTGTTTATGTGCCTTATGGACGCTAAATCCATAGAGGCAGTGGTCTTCGGCGAAAACGGCATTGCAACATCAAACCACCCAAAAATCATTGTCGATTTTGGCACTATAAACCCCGATACCGCGCGTGATTTCGCCGCCCGCCTGCGGCAGTCAAACGGCGCGTCCTGGGTTGACGCCCCCATATCCGGTGGCGTTCCGGGTGCTGTTGCAGGCAGTTTGGCCATCATGGCCGGCGGGGACGCCGCTGATATCAAAACCCTGCGCCCGATCATCGCCAACCTGTCCGCGCGCTTTACGCATATGGGTGGGACCGGTGCCGGGCTGCTGACCAAACTGTGTAACCAGATCATCGTTGGCTGCACCATGTCGGTGATCGCCGAGGCGGTCCATTTCGCCGAAAAATCCGGTGTCAACGCCAAGACGCTGACCCAAGCCCTTGCCGGTGGATTTGCGGATTCCAAACCTTTCCAGCTGTTTGCCCCACGCATGGCCGCACGGGATTTTGAAAACCCGATGGGCGCGACGGACACGATGATCAAAGACCTGGTCACGGTGTCAGACGTCGCAACCCGGTCAGGGGCCAAAACCCCGATGACCGATCAATCCCTGAACATCCTGCAAAATGCGTCTGACTTTGGCGATGGCGATAAAGACATTTCCGCCATCGTCAACGTCTTCACCCGCTAACGCGGCTTCATCTTTGCAAAAATACTCACCTTAGAGCCCTTCACCCTTATTCATAGGCACCCGGCCTGCGCCAATTTGGCCCTAGATCAAGCTGTTGTTCGCAGCCGGTAATGGAGTACCTGCAAGAACAACGGCGCGGAAATTGGGGCAAATTGGCGTGGGTCCCGAGGGGATTTCACCCGGATACGGCATCCGTCGCCCCGTTGGCCTTGCATGATATTCATATCGCGCTGCGGCCAATAGAATGACGGGCTGCCGTATCCGGAAGAAACCGGGTGATTATGAATAAGGGTGAAGGGCTCTTAAACCCGCATCAATCTCAGGGTATGGCGTTTTGTGTTTAATCTGCGGCAGGGCGCGCAGGAAAAACCCAATTGGCTATGGGCAGGTAAGGGCCGCGTTGATGCTGTCTGTGCCGCGAAAAGGTCCAACCGGGCGGGACACCAGACTGCCGCCGTCAAAAGTTGTGACCATAACCAAAGACCAGTTGCTGTTAGCACTCACCAGTTCCGGCCCCTGGCCGCAATCTCGAATTCCACCGGAAATAAAATCCTGACCGATCCGGTGATTGGTCAGCCCGCCGATTTTGGCGACAAACGCCAGTTTTCTGTCGCGCCAGCGCCAGACCAGCAGCTCTTTGGCCAGATGCGGTTTCAGAATATAAGCAAGCTCCACAAAGCCGTCGCCGTCCAGATCAGCCGCACCGATCGGGGCCAGCCAACGGTGGGTGCGACCGATAAACGGTGTGGCGTCTATGAGGCCTTTCAGATCATAGACCGCCAACCGCGCGCCCAGATCAAGATCTGTTTCAATGACCACAACTTCGTTTTGCCTGTCATTGTCCAGATCAATCAATCGTGGTTTCAGATCCTCAAACACCCGGTTTTGCGGTAGCGTTATCCTGACGCTGCCCCGCACCGGATTGGCGCAATCCTCACAACTGGCATAAAGCATTCGCATCGCGCCATATTCAATCGCATCGCCTAAAATACCGTGGTCATAGCGCGTGGTTGGCGCAATATAAGTCGCGCTTTGGATGTATTTTTCGTTGTCTTGCGCGCTGGCAAACAGAGGACAAACCAGCATCAGGCCAGTTGCCATTGCCCTGCGCAGGAGCGTCTTCATCAGATCTGTTTTTCCGGCATCTGAACGATCAACCCGTCCAGCGCATCGCTTACCTTAATCTGGCAGGTCAAACGCGAGCGCACGGGATTTGGCTCCCATGCGAAATCAAGCATGTCCTCTTCCATCGGGTCTTTGGGCAGCAGTTTTTCAACCCAGCCCTCATCCACATAGACGTGGCAGGTGGAACAGGCGCAGGCACCGCCGCAATCAGCCTCGATACCTGGAATGTTGTTGTCCCGCGCGCCTTCCATCACCGTCAGGCCGTTGGCCACGTCAACCACATGTTCCTTGCCGCTGTGTTCGATGTACGTAATTTTAGCCATTCACTTGTCCTTTGCGCCGCCCATAAGCGGTGATTATTTCTGTCTTTCCCGCGCAAAAGCGCCGGTTTATCTGCCAGATAGGTCAATCTTGCGGCGATTGCCAGAGGCAGGTCATCGCACCCAATAAAACTCTTGTTATTTTCGCAAATGTTCTTATTTTGTTCTTATGACTTATGTGCCCCCGCAACCCAAAAGCTGGCCACGCCCGCCCGCGTGTCTGCCGCACAAACGGCTGGATGAACCGGCCCAGGGGGCGGTTGTCTGTGTGGCCGGGCTGGTTCTGGTGCGCCAGCGTCCCGGCACCGCCAAGGGCATCATCTTTTTGACGCTGGAGGATGAGACCGGGATTTCCAACATCATCTGCTGGTCCAAGACCTATGAGACCTACCGCCGGGCGGTGATTGCCGGACGATTGCTGCGAGTGACCGGAGAACTGCAGCGCGAAGGGCTGGTGGTGCATATCATTGCGCGCCATGTGGAGGATATCTCGTATATGCTGGATGATCTGTTGCAGGCACCGACGCCTTAAAGCGTTTTGTGTTTAATCTGACGCAGGGCGGTTTTGCAAAACGCACGTAAGGCGCATGGGCGAACAGGGTTTTCAGCGCCACCAGCTTATTCAGGTAAAAAGAAAACTGCCTTAGCGGGCAAACGACGCGCGGTGCGCATTTTTCTTTAGTTAACCCCCGTTTCACGTTAGGTTGGCACCAAGACCCGGAAAATCGGGCGGCAGCAGTACAGGATTACCATGCGCAAACGCACTCTTATTGGCCTGACCGGCGGTCTGATGCTGCTGGTTGCCTGTCAAGCCGGGTCCGACCGGCAGGACACTTTGCTGGTGGCCCGCAACGCTGGCCCGCCAAATCCCGAACCCGGTGCGTGTTATGGCAAAACCACCTCGCCTGCCGTGATTGAAACGGTCACCGAACAAGTTCTGGTGCGCGCTGCCACCTATGACGATACCGGCGGGCTGATCACGCCCGCGGTCTACCGCACAGAAACCCTGCAAAAAATCGTAACCGCACGGGTGGACAGCTGGTTTAAAACACCCTGTCGCGTGGCGATGGACACACAGTTTGTGGCCTCCCTGCAACGTGCCCTGAAAGTACGCGGCGTCTATTTTGGTCGCATCACCGGCCAGATGGACCCGCGCACAAAAAGGGCGATCCGGCGATTTCAGGCGGCGAGAGGTCTGGAATCTGACACGCTGTCGCTGGAGAATGCTCGCAGATTGGGGTTGGTGGCCTATCCGCGCGAAGACGCGTAAGGCGTTTTCTTTTAAACTGACGGAAGCGGCTGCGCAACGCGCTTTATCCTTGGTCTTTGACAAATTGCCGCGAACAAAAGGTGTTTTTTGGCCATTCTCTGACCAACGTTGGATGGCAGCGGCGCACTTGTCGACCGGTCGGTCAGTCGGTTAGAGCACTTCCGGCCTGCTTTGAATCATAAACAGGTTTACGGGATTGAATTCCTCTGATTCAAAGAGTCAGGAGGATCATTTATGGCTTTATCTCGGGATTTACGACTTCGTATTGTTGATTTGGTTGGGTCAGGTGTATCGCGCCGTGCGGCTGCGCGGCAGTTTAAGGTCAGTGCCAGTTCGGCCATTCGATTTGTTCGGCAGGCAGGCGATTTTGGTCATGTTGACCCAAAAGTGCCGAAGAAACGCAAGAGTAAGCTTGATCAGTATCGCGCGGATATCATCGGCTGGATTGCCGATCAACCAGACCTGACATTGGCCGAGTTATGTGCCCGACTGGACGGTGAACATGGTGTGCGTGCCGGATCGTCCACACTGGATGACTGGCTGCGCTCCAACCGGATCACTTATAAAAAAAACGGCTCACGCCAGTGAACAGGAACGTGCCGATGTGCAGGCAAAACGCAACCGCTGGCGCAAACGCCAGGATTGGCTGAAACACCATCTACACCTATTGGACCGGATCGTGTTCATCGCTTCTCGGCAGATTGCTGCGCAATCTCCTGCCAGCCAGTGGATGAAACCGGACTGAACACAAAGATGGCCCGACTGCGTGGGCGATCTGCAAAAGGCCAGCGCTTGGTGGCTTCAATCCCACACGGTCACTGGAAGACCATGACATTCATTGCCGGCCTGCGCCATGATGGCATGACGGCACCTTGGGTGCTGGACGGCCCGATGGATGGCCCCGCATTTATCACCTACATCAAAACCCAACTCGCACCAACCTTGAGAAAAGGCGATGTTGTGGTGATGGATAATCTAGCCAACGCATGGCCCGTATCGATCATCCGGTCGGAAAATCCCCACTCGTTGTCGTACCAGCTAAGAACCCGAACAAGCCCGCCTTCAGTAACTTTGGTTTGCTGTGGCGCAAAACAGGAAGAATGCGGATTATGGTTAAAATCGATCGAGACCATCGGGTCAGCTTCGTAATGGACGTAAGTCGAATATTTTTGCCATCAACGCACAAGTTATCACCTTCGATCGAAACTTGGCGTTTCAAGGGACCGTGTACAGAATCGTACTTTAACAGATGGGCAAGCATTTCCGGATCCCCGAGGTCACTAATTGCGACAACATCTATGTCCGAAACTTCACCCTCGATCAGGCTTCGCAAAAGACCCCGCCCGGTGCGCCCAAAGCCGTTTATTGCATTCTTTGTAGTCATTTTACCCTCCTGGCCCAGATTCAAATACGAATGTTAGCGTTACCGTTAGCGCTAACAATCGCAATGTCCAAAACAAATCAACCTCTTGTGCAACGATTCCGCGCAGGCCAATGTTGGCGCTAACAAGGGTGACAAAAGATGAACGACAGACCAACTCTGAAAGACGTTGCCGGATTGGCTGGCGTCAGTGAAATGACCGCTTCGCGGGCACTGCGCGGCGTTCCGGATGTCTCCCAAAAAACACGCGATCGGATCAAACACGCCAGCGATCAACTTGGATATGTGCCCAACCGCATTGCCGGTGCATTAGCGTCAAATACGGTCAATCTGGTCGGTGTCGTCGTGCCTTCACTTAACAGCTTTGTGTTTCCTGAGATGCTTTCGGGCATATCTTCGGCGCTGGCTGGCAGCCTTTTGCAGCCGGTAGTTGGGATTTCGAATTATCGTTTTGAAGACGAAGAAAACGTCATACGTGAGATGTTATCGTGGCGACCAACGGGGTTGATCATTGCTGGGTTGGAGCATTCCGAAAAAACGGTGAAGATGCTGAAGGCATCAGGCGTCCCCATCGTTGAGGTTATGGATGTTGACGGTGTACCGCTAGATTACTGTGTAGGTATTTCCCACATCGAGGCTGGACGCCGCGCCGCTCAGGAAATCTTATCTCACGGCTACAAAAACATTGGATTTGTCGGCACCAAAATGCCGTTTGATTTTCGCGCTCGAAAGCGATTGCGAGGGTTCGCTGATTGTTTGGGAGAGCAAGGGGTCACTTTGAAAGCCCAGGAGATGTATGAAGGCACAAGTTCAGTTGCAAAGGGTCGAGAACTAACCGCCGCAATCCTGCAAGAAGATCCGTCAATCGACTGCATTTATTATTCAAGCGACGTCATGTCGATCGGGGGATTGATGCACTGCATCGACACTGGAATGACGGTACCAGATGATGTGGCGCTTGTTGGCTTTAACGGATTGGAAATGCTCGATGGGATGCCGGTGCAACTCGCAACAACAAACTCGTTTCGATTTGAAATTGGGCACAAGGCCGCAAGCATTGTTCTTTCGACAACCGCCGATCAAAAAGTACCGGAGAAAAAGATTCACATATTTGGAGCGGAAGTTCACCCCGGCGCATCCATTTAAAATAGTCTTCAACAGTTATCTCGCTGTACGTCCAATCTTTTTGCTAGGTAGCTTTTTGGATAATTCCGCAAACCAAAGATTACTTCGAAATTTTTGCCTGAAGTTTCATACACTTAAATTTCAGTGGTGCGGATATTCAGCTCAATCGAGCGTTCTGGTGACGGGATAGATTGAATTCCCGATAGGATCTTTCGCGACGCTCCACAAAATTGTCGGCATTGCGGGACTAAGCGGTATTTTCAAAAAGATGGTGCAACCTCTGCTTTACGTCACATGGAAGCTCTAAGAACGTGAATTAACCTGGAACGTATAACGCCAAGCTGAAGGCAAGTCCGTTCGATTACCGCTGCTGAATAACGCTATGACCCGCTTTGTTCGACCGGAAGTGTCAGTATAACCGTTGATCCGTGATTGGGCTGGCTTTCGAACTTAATTTGCCCGCGGTGGTGGTTCACAATGTGTTTTACTATGGCGAGTCCCAGCCCGCTTCCACCGGTATCGCGTGATCGATGTGCATCGATGCGATAGAAACGTTCTGTCAGACGGGGAATGTGGTGGCTATCAACGCCGGGGCCGTCATCGCTCACCTCAATTGTGACGTTTGATGCGCCGCCTCCCAGATTGTTCATACTGCCGGCAATTCGAACGTATCCGCCCTCATTCCCGTACCTCAGTGCATTTTCGACAAGGTTCGCTATCGCTCTTACGACTTCATCTTCATGGCCCTGGAAGTGGTATGGGTCACTTGGCAATGTCGTTTCAATTCGAACTTCCAATTTTTCTGCGAGCACTGCCAAAGGCGCGCAGGCCTTTGCCACGACATCTTGCAGCACAATAGTCTGGTTCGGGCTACGCCGTTCGTTCGCCTCGACACGCGACAAGGTCAGCAAATCGTCGACCAATCGTTTCATTCGGTCCAGTTCACCCGACATAGTGGGAAGGAAATGCGCCATCGCATCGGGGTCGCCATCACAGGTTTCCAGGATGCCCGAAATGGCCGTCAGCGGTGTTTTTAGTTCGTGGCTTAAATCGGCCACGAAGTTCTGACGCATTTGAATGGCCACGGCAGTTTCGTTTGTGTCCTGAATACAAATCAATACCTCGCCATCACCCAGGTTGGAGCCGGTGGCACTGTAAAGACCCTCGCGCTCGCCTTTTAGTGCCAGTTGGATCGCTTCTGGCTGGCCATCCGATCTCAGGCCACCAATCAGCGACACGAGCACGGGTTGCCGCAGCACGGTCAGATAACTGCGTCCAATGCGGGCGTGTGGAAGCAGTCCCAGAAACGCTGAATTTGCAGCTGCAATGAGGTCATCCGCCGAAACAACGAAAGCGGGCAATGGTATGGCTTCGATGAACTCAAAATCCAAATGTCAAACTCCAGTTCTGATGGTTCTCTACAGAAGATTGCCAACACATTCGAGAGCGCGCCGAAAAATCTTAAGACGTTACAAAACTGTTACAGAATCTTTGCATAAGTGTCACGAAGGCCCGCTAGGCATAGGGCACCGCCAAGGGGGCGGGATGTAAACGAATTGGAGCAGACATGCTAACCAGAACTCTTGTCACAGCGATTTGCGCAACTGCAATTGCTATACCTGCACTTGCACGCGATGAAATTCGGATCGTCGGATCGTCTACGGTATTTCCATACACGCAAGCCGTTGCCGAGAATTTTGTCAACCTAACCGGGTCACCCTCACCGATCGTTGAGTCCACCGGAACCGGTGGTGGGATGAAGATTTTTTGTGGCGGTATCGGCGAAGGGTTTCCTGATGTGACAGGCGCATCGCGCGCGATGAAGTCATCCGAATATGAACTTTGCCAATCAAACGGTGTTTCCGACATCAGCGAAGCACTGATTGGGTTTGACGGTCTTTCTATGGCCGTATCGCGCGACAGCGGTGAGGATTGGAACCTGTCGCTTGAAGACATTTATCTGGCACTTGCAGCGCAGGTTCCTGTGAACGGTGAATGGGCTGATAACCCGAACAAGACTTGGGCGGATGTGAACCCAGACCTTCCAGCAATTGAAATTTTGACCTATGGCCCGCCGCCAACTTCCGGCACACGCGACGCTTTTGTTGAATTGGCGATGCACGAAGGGTGTAAGCACTTGGCCTTTGTCAAAGAAGGCGGTTTTGACAGCAAATGGGTCAAGGAAAACTGCTCGCGCATGCGACAGGACGGACCGTTTGTTGAAGCCGGTGAAAACGATAACCTGATCGTTCAGCGCTTGAATGCGGACGAAAACGCGGTAGGGATTTTCGGGTATTCGTTCCTGTATGAAAACCTTGATGTTCTGAAAGGCGTTCAGATCGAAGGCATTGCGCCGTCAACCGATTCGATTGCGGACAAAAGCTATCCAATCTCGCGCCCCTTGTACGTTTATTTCAAGAACGCGCATCGCGGTGTGATCCCGAACCTGGAAGAATTCATTGCGGAATACATGTCCGACGATGCGCTTGAAGCCGACGGATATCTGGCGGAACGCGGTCTTGTCGCGCTGTCTGATGACGCGCGCTATGACATTCAGGACACCGTTTTAGACGGCGTTTCGATGGAAATGAACTAACTTAACCTGCCAATCCTGCCGGGCCGCCGTGGCCCGGCATTTTCTTTAGGGCACCGCCCCATGACGATCTTGCCTTTTCTTTTGCTGATCATCGGCGCAACGCTTGCCTATGTCATCAACTGCCGCGCCGCGACCTCGTTGCGTGCAGGCGGTGCGACCTTGCATTCCAGCCCCGGATATCACGGGTTGTTTGCAGGACTGGCGGTGATCATTCCGGTCATGGCGATCACCCTGCTTTGGATGTTCTTGGACGGCGCCGTGATCGAGCGCATGATTTTGGCGGGCGTTCCTGCGCAAGCGTTTGAAGGCGATGGCGCGGGTGCTGTCAGTTTGGTTTTGACGGAAATCCAGTCGCTTGCTGGCGGGCGGGTGTTTGGGGAACCGGAGCCGTGGAAACAAGAGGCCGCGGATCGCTTGAATTCCTTGCGGTCGGTCTCAAGCATCCTGTTGATCGCAACGATTGTGATCGTATCACTCGCCATTCTTTCCCTGCGCCGCGCGCGGTTAAGCCCAGAAATGCGCGCCCGTCAGGGAAGCGAACGTTTGATCCACGGGTTGATGGTATTTTGTTCGGTTGTCGCGATCCTGACCACGATTGGCATCGTTTCGGCCCTGTTGTTTGAGACGATCAAGTTTCTAAACAAAGTGCCGCTGACCGAATTCCTTTTCGGTCTGAATTGGGAGCCGCAGATCCCGATCCGCGAAGATCAGGTCGCCGCGTCCGGTGCGTTTGGCTGGATACCGGTGCTGATTGGCACTTTGGTCGTCACAGTTGTGGCGTTGACGGTTGCGGTTCCCACCGGTCTTTTCGCAGCCGTCTATTTGAACGAATTCGCGCACCGACGGTTCCGCGCGGCGGCAAAGCCGCTTCTTGAAATCCTCGCCGGAGTGCCGACGGTCGTATATGGCTTCTTCGCCATTTTGGTGATTGCCCCGGCGTTGCGCAGTTTCGGCGCGAACCTTGGCCTTGATGTCGCGCCGAATTCTGCCCTGGCGGCGGGTGTCGTTATGGGCGTGATGTTGATCCCGTTCATAACATCTTTTGCGGATGATGCAATTTCCGCGGTCCCGCAATCCTTGCGCGACGGGGCGCTGGCGCTTGGGTCCACAAAAGGTGAGGCGATGACAAAGGTTCTGTTCCCTGCTGCCATTCCCGGCATCATGGGCGGCGTTCTTTTGGCCGTTAGCCGGGCGATTGGGGAAACGATGATCGTGGTGATGGCCGCTGGTTTGATTGCGCGTCTGACGCTGAACCCGCTGGACAGTGTGACGACCGTGACGGTCCAGATCGTGACCTTGCTGATCGGCGACACCGCCTTTGACAATCCGAAAACGCTGGCTGCTTTCGCGCTTGGGATGATGCTTTTCCTTGTGACCCTTTGCATCAACATCCTCGCGATCCGGATCGTGCACAAATATCGTGAAGCCTATGACTGAGGCGGATAAAAACATGGAAAACCAACCAACAACGATTGAATTGGTTCAGGCCTCACTGGTGCGGCGCAAACGAAAAGAGCGCGTCCTGAAGGGTCTTGGCCTTTCAGCCATTTGCTTTGCGTTCCTGATGCTTGCGACCCTTGTGATTTCACTGGTCGCATCGGGACACAGCGCATTTGTGCAAACCCATGTCACGTTTGATGTGTTCGTTGATCCTGACGAAATTCAGGAAAATCGCCTGCCGCGTGGCGGGTTTGACGATGCCCTAGCTGCATCTCTGGCCCGGCACCTTCCAGACGTCGATATGTCTGATCGTGCGACCAAGAAACAGGTCGAAAAAATTCTGTCCAATGGGGCGCAATTTCACCTGCGTGATCTGGTGGTCGCGGATCCAAACCTGATTGGCCAAACAATTGAACTGACGGTACCTGTTTCGGACCCCTACGATCAGCTAAACAAGGGCGGTATTGATCCCGAAACCCCCGAAGAAAACCGCCGCCTGAACGATCAGCAGATCGCGATGTTTGACCAGTTGATCGCGGCAGATACGATATCAAAACCGCTGAACTGGGGCTTGCTGACAAATGCCGACAGCCGGTTTCCGGAGCTTGCGGGTCTAAAGGGTGCGCTGATCGGGTCGGCCTGGGCGTTGTTGGTCTGTTTCCTGATCTCGTTCCCTCTGGGCATTGGTGCCGCGATCTACCTTGAAGAATTCGCACCGAAGAACCGGTTCAGCAATTTGATCGAGGTGAACATCAACAACCTTGCCGCCGTGCCGTCCGTTGTCTTCGGCCTTTTGGCGCTATCGGTCTTCATCGGCTGGTTTGGTCTGCCACGTTCGGCCCCATTGGTCGGCGGAATGACCCTTGCTCTGATGACAATGCCCACAATCATCATCGCGACCCGCGCTGCCCTGAAATCGGTGCCGCCGTCCATTCGCGAAGCCGCCCTTGGGCTTGGCGCGTCGCCACAGCAAACGGTTTTCGGCCACGTCCTGCCGCTCGCTATGCCGGGCATTTTGACCGGAACAATCATCGGCCTTGCCCAGGCCCTTGGCGAAACCGCACCGCTTTTGCTGATCGGTATGAACGCCTTTATCACATCCGCGCCCGACGGCCCGCTGTCCAGCGCCACCGCCCTTCCAACGCAGATCTTCATCTGGGCCGACAGCCCGGAACGCGGATTTGCCAGCCGCACCTCGGCAGCCATCCTTGTGTTGCTTGGGTTCCTGATAACAATGAATGCACTCGCGATTTTCCTGCGCAGTAAATTTGAGAGGAAATGGTGATGAACCTGGAGACGAAGATGGAGAATGCCGTCGAAACGGCCACGCCCAAGATCACAGCGAAGAATGTCGATGTGTTTTACGCGGACACTCAAGCGCTTCACGATGTCTCAGTCGATATCCCGGACCGTCAGGTGACGGCGTTTATCGGACCGTCGGGTTGTGGTAAGTCGACTTTCCTGCGGTGCATTAACCGCATGAACGACACGATCCCGATCTGTCGGGTGTCGGGCGATGTCACACTGGATGGCGAAGACATTTACGATCCAAATATCGATCCGGTCCAATTGCGTGCGCGCGTCGGCATGGTGTTCCAAAAACCAAACCCTTTTCCTAAGTCAATCTTTGACAACGTTGCTTATGGCCCACGCATTCACGGGCTGGCCAAAGACCGGGCCGAGCTTGATGGGATCGTTGAAAAGGCGCTACGTCGCGCCGCCCTTTGGGGTGAGGTGAAGGACCGGTTGAACACGCCGGGAACAGGGCTTTCCGGCGGTCAGCAGCAACGCCTGTGCATTGCGCGTGCAATCGCGACCCGGCCCGAGGTTTTGCTGATGGACGAGCCATGTTCGGCGCTTGACCCAATCGCGACGGCCCAGATCGAGGAGTTGATCCAAGACCTGTCGTCCCGCTTTTCAGTCGTCATCGTCACCCACTCGATGCAGCAAGCTGCGCGCGTCAGCCAGCGCACGGCGTTCTTCCACTTGGGCAATCTTGTGGAATACGGCGCTACGGACGATATTTTCACCAGACCTTCGGACCCACGGACCGAGGCTTACATCACCGGACGGATCGGTTAGGGTAGAAACATGAATTCAGGACATATCTTAGCAGCTTTTGACAAAGACCTTGAACGCAT
Organism: uncultured Rhodobacterales bacterium; assembly: GCA_964480735.1. Classification (GTDB taxonomy): domain Bacteria; phylum Pseudomonadota; class Alphaproteobacteria; order Rhodobacterales; family Rhodobacteraceae; genus UBA5972. The sequence continues at coordinate 34,510 of CAYZQS010000003.1, read as the reverse complement.
TCAGGCGCTGATGTTGCGCATGGGTGGAATGGTTGAAACCGCGCTGCGCGATGCAATGACCGCGCTGGAAAAAGGGGACCTTGAACTGGCCGCGCAGGTTAAGGTGGGTGATCAAGCCATCGATGACCTTGAAGCGGAAATCCGTGGCGAAGTTGAACGTGTGATCGCCCTGCGTTCCCCGAACGCTGGCGATCTGCGCACCGTGTTATCTGTTCTAACCATGGCCAGCACTTTGGAACGTTGCGGGGATTACGCCCGCAACATGGCCAAGCGGACCTTTGTTCTGGAAGAGTTCCAGTATTCATCATCATTGAACGGAACCCTGCGACGGATGTCGCGGGTGGTTGAGGCGATGTTGGCTGACGCCTTAGACGCATACGTAAATCGCGATCTAGCCAAGGCGCAGGACGTGATCGAACGCGATCTTGAGGCGGATCAGATTTACAATTCATTGTTCCGCGAACTTCTGACCCACATGATGGAAGACCCACGCACGATTGCCCCGGCAATGCACCTTCACTTCATCGCCAAGAACATCGAGCGCGTCGGAGATCATGCGACCAACCTGTCTGAACAGGCAATTTACCTTGTCACGGGTGCTTTCCCTGCGGACGATCGCCCAAAACAGGACGTCACATCAGTCAACCTTTCTGAACTAAAGGATGGCTAGTTCCGGCGCGCAAATTCTGGTCGTCGAAGACGAAGCCGCGCAACGCGAAGTGATCGCTTATAACCTTCGCAAGGAAGGCTATGACGTCAGGACTGCGCAGGACGGGGATGAGGCCGAACTGGAATTGGCCGAAGAGGTGCCTGATCTGATCCTTCTGGACTGGATGATGCCGGGCGCCTCCGGCCTTGAGCTTGCCCGGCGTATCCGCGCTCGGTCGCAAACACGTGAAACACCGGTCATAATGTTAACCGCGCGCGGAGAAGAAGAAGATGTCATTCGCGGGTTGGACGTGGGTGCAGACGACTATATCACCAAGCCATATTCAGTGTCGGAGCTTCTTGCCCGCGTGCGTTCAACCCTTCGGCGCAGTAAATCGGGGGGTGGAGATACTATCCGCGTCGGTGGCATTGAAATGAATGTCGAAGCCCACCGGGTGCATGTTTCTGGTGAGGAAGTCGCCCTTGGCCCGTTGGAATTCAAGCTGCTTCGAACCCTGATGGAAAGACCCGGCCGTGTTTTCGAACGGGATCAATTGCTGGACAAAGTTTGGGGGCGGTCCGTGTACGTGGATAGCCGAACGGTGGACGTACATGTCGGCAGATTGCGCAAATCCCTTGGTGCGGAAGCGGCGGACCTAATTCGAACCGTGCGCGGCAGGGGTTATGCACTTGGGTAGGGATTGTTGTTACGAACTTTGATTAGATCGATTGAAACGCTCAACCAAATTGACCAGGTCGAATTGGTGTGCGTCTGGTGGTCCAAATTCTACAGGTGCAAAGTAATAGCTTTTTCGCGCAATGCGGACATTCGATCAAAGCACAGCATCTGTCAAAGAGAGCTCAGAGCGGTCGTCCACTGCACCAGAAACGAATATTTGCTTCGCTCAAACCATTTTACTTTCAGCAACTGACCCGCGGTAATTCCTCGGGCTCTACGTGGTTCATATTACAAAATAACCCAACAAAAACAGTGCAAACTATAGGATTGCATATCCGTGTACACCGGTTCGATTCCGGTACTCGCCGCCAAGCCTTTTCAACGACTTAGACGATGGTTGGCCGCCTGAAGAGGGCTCTCGTTTCCTCTTATTCTCACAGAAAATCGCGTTCCCGCCGGTTCAACAATGTACAACCAAGTTTAGTCGGAGTCGACTTTATACCCCTGAAACCGCGCCGTTTCACTTTTCGGTGACAATCCTCACATCCGGCTCTATCTGCACGTCATCAAAAAAGCGGACGTTTGTACCCCGCGGGGCCAGTGACCGGAGTGATTTCACTATACGAATATTGCGCAATGCTCAAACTGACACATCCCCGCACGCAACTTCGTTCGAATTCCCTTTGTCAATAACTGAAGCAGAAACTGTTTTTCTTGCACCGCCTAAAAATGATCGATCCCAACACATCTGGTATTGAGCTACCCCAGACATTTGGTCCGTCTTCAAATTGTCCGGGACTGCCCCCCAAAGTCATTGCCAATGCCCTTGCTGACCACAAGTTATGCTGCGCCTTAAAGCCCCATCTGTTCTTTCACACCATTCATGTGCGTTTCGTCGTCAGCCATTTTGCGGTTGTCAATGAAATGCGCAGCACCCGCGCCAACGGGGTAGCGCAGCGCAGGCGTTCCGTCAGTTGCCGCGTTCCAGATCACCTCGGCCACCACCTCTGGCGCTGATCCATGGTTATTCTGGCCTTGCATTGCGTTTGTCATGGCCTGCACGGTGGGTTGGTATTCTTGCATGCTTTCGTCGTTGGAAATGTCCATCGAACGGCTGTAAAAATCCGTCTTGATGGCACCCGGCTCTACAATCTTGGTCTTGACGCCAATTGCGTCCAGCTCAAATTTCAGCGACTCGGTCAGCCCCTCAACGGCAAACTTGGTTCCGTGATATAGCGACATCAGCGGGAAGGTCACCTTGCCACCAATAGAGCTGATATTGACGATTGTGCCAGATTTTGCGGCCCGCATGTGCGGCAACACTGCTTGGGTGGTTGCGATCAGTCCGATCACATTGGTGTCAAACTGTCGACGCACGTTTTCGATCGCAAAGGCCTCCATGGGGCCAATGGCGCCATATCCGGCGTTGTTAACCAACACGTCGATGCCGCCAAATCTGGCGACAGTTTCGTTGACCGCCGACTTGATCGAGGCTTCATCTGTCACATCCAGACGGGTCACCAGCACATTGTCCAGCTGGGTCAACTCTTGTTCTTCATCCGGTTTGCGCATCGTCGCGACAACGTTCCAACCCTTCTGTTGAAACAATTTTACTGTTGCTTTGCCAATGCCGGCAGATGCGCCGGTGATAAGGATTGTGTTGGCCATTGGTCTTTCCTTTCAAAAGAGGTATTTCGCGCCGATTTTGGGCATAAACTGCGTGTGTTGGATCCGGACTAAGGGCGACCGCCCAAACCGTGGATCAAAACAGTGGTATTGGCGTTCAGCCATTCTTTGGCATAGGCCTCATCATTCAGCACGTTGGGGCGGTCGTCCTGCATCTTGGATGCGTACATAATCTGCCCACCAAGGCGGTCGAGCACGAGCCCTGTGACCAGTTCTATTTTTAGATCAGCGCTCACAAACCCGGCGTTTTGGGCAGCGCTTAGGTAATTTGAAAACCCATCGTGAAATTTTGATGTACCAACATATTGTCTGGCTTCGCGTGCAATGATCCGAAACACCGGCGCTTGGGCTGACAGGGCGCGAAACGTCTCGGAAATGAACATTTCAAGACGCAAAATGAACTCTTCCTGTGTCCTGGGCGGCTTGTCGATCAATCGCAGGGGTACATCGAACGTGGTTGATGTGAATTCCTCGATGATCGCGTTGTAAAGCCCCTCTTTTGAGCCAAAATAGTGGTGGATCATGGTAGAGCTGGCGTCGGCCATTTTGCATATCTCACGGACCGACGCGCCATTAAAACCCCGCTCCGCGAACATGGATTTCCCGGCCTCGATCAGGCGCGATTTTATTGAGACGTCTTTGATGGCTTTTCCTTTGATCACAGTGACACCAGATGGTCAGTTTATCAGGCTGCCGCCAAGGCGGCTTCGGAATTGACTTTTTCGACCTTTCTTGGATGTGGTTCGCCGGTTTGGATGTAATGGCACAGCTCTTCAAGACCGCGCAAAAAGCCGGCGTCCAAGCTCTTGGTTAACATGCCCTTCATGGGTGCGCTGAACCACTTTGTGGTGGCTTGGCCGGTGTAGGTGATTGTGCATTCTTCGTCACCGTCGGCTTTCACATCCACCGTCGCAATGTACCCAAGCATTGGCAGCAATCGGGGGGTATTGCGCAGGGTAACCCGCGTGGAAACGCTGCGTTTGGCGTCGCTATAGGCGGTGATGACTTCCTCTTGATACACGGGCTGAAACTTTTTGATCAGGTAGGAATTGCGGCCTTTTGCCGGGGCACCGGGAAGGGCCGCACCAGAAATCGTGTCGGCAGTTGGGTTGGCAGCCATCCAGCGGTCAACGTGAACAAAGTCTTCGCCAATGATTTTCCAGGCATGAGCGGCTGAAGCCTTTACGGTGATTGTGTGTGTGGAGAGTTTCATTTTATCTATCTTTCGATTGTTTGATTTTATCTATCGATTGTTAGATATATTGCACTGTTTGATTTGTCAACCGGTGATCAGAACATTATTCCACTTGCCGGTCATTCGCTGAGGGATGCGTAAGTCCGCAGTTCTGGCAGAACTGAGAATTGCGATGTGGAGTCGTTCAGACAGGCTGGGTGCAGCTGATTTCGAACCATGACCGAAATCCAAAGGCCGTTTTGTCAGTAACCGAGGCGCTGGGGCAGGACGCATCCAAGGCCGGATTTTAAATGATAACCCCAGCCAAGGCATACGCCAAATCCACCCTTACGGTTTCCCGCTTCTGCGCATACAGTCTTGAACGGGGGGCGAGTATGGCAGAGCGTGCGTTGCTTCGTCGGCTGAAGGGTGGCGACGAGGGTGCTTTTGGGGAAATTTATGGCGATCTGAACCCGTCTATGGTTCGGGTTGCCACAGCGCTGGTCGGAAACCGGGCAACCGGCGAGGAGGTCACGCAGGACACCTGGATGGCGGTTGTTGCAAAGCTTGACAGTTTTGACGGGCGCGCCTCGCTTAAAAACTGGATATTTGCCATTCTTGCCAACAAGGCGCGGACCCGTGCAAAACAGGACGGCAGGTTTCAACATCTGGAATTGCAACCCGACACCAAGGACCAGATTACGCAAGACTTTGATGACATGTTCAATGCGGCCGGCAACTGGATTGACCCGCATGTTTTGTGGGAGGAAATCACGCCAGAGCGCATTTTGGGCGGCAAGCAAACATGGGACATCGTGCGTGACGCCATAGATCAGCTGCCAAAAGTTCAGGCCGCAATTCTAAGCCTTTTGTCCCGCGAAAAACTGTCGTCGCGTGAAATTGCTGCTATGCTGGAAATTTCAGAGGGCAATGTGCGGGTTCATTTGTTCCGCGCCCGCGAACAAATCCGCCGAATTCTTGAAGCGGAAATAAAATAATGAAAATACTGTAACGAAACCGCGTCTGCTGAGTCTTTAACATATCGGCACGCAAAAGCGATTGCCGAGAACAAAAGGAAACACCGCTATGATGACCTGCCGGGACGTTTGCGAAAAGGCGCAGGATTATTCTGACAAAAAGCTTTCAAGATTAAGCCGGGTCAGGATTTGGTTGCATGTTTTGATGTGCAACAACTGCAATAATTTTGTCAGGCAGACAAAACAGGCCAATCTGCTGATCCATCAGAGTTTCGGTAAAACTTCGGACAGCAAGGTGTCTCCGGAACTAATGGCGGCCTTTCACAAAAAGAAAAAGTGAGGGCCGCCGTTTTAACAAAAAGCGCAATTGCCTGACTTTGGCCGCGCATACTAAAAGGAGAAGGCCCAATGACACTGAAAAACGGGATAATCGGAGGCTTTGTCGGTTCAGCAGTTCTGGCAGTGGTTTTCGTGATGAAAAATATGATGGGTATCATGCCCGAGATGGACATTATCATCATGCTGAGCGCGATGATGGGAATGCCCGCAATTGTGGGCTGGGTGGCCCATTTCATGATCGGCTCCATTGCATGGGGCGGTATCTATGCGCTGGCCAATGATTCAATTCCCGGCGGTTCGCAGCTGGGCAAAGGCGTTGTGGTCGGTCTGGCCGCTTGGGTCATGATGATGGTGGTTGTTATGCCAATGGCCGGTGGCGGCTTTTTTGGCATAAAATTTGGCATGATGGGGATTGGCATGACGCTGATGCTGCACATCGTTTTTGGCGCGGTTATGGGGCTGGTTGCAGCGTCGCTTGAAAACAAGGTTGAAACCGCCTGATGTGCCCGGCATTGGGTTGAAATCCAAATTTGCCGCTGCAATAAAATGAACAATATCCGGGCTGTTTTGACAGCCCGGACACATGCAGTTATTTGCATTTTAGCGTTTGCTAATATAAGCTCCCCCCACTGACAGATAATCCTTCAAGGGAGTTGAAAATGAATAAAATAATGGTAGCGGGCACGGCCCTGGTATTTGGCGCGGGTCTTATGGCGTCCACAGCGGTGGTTGCTCAGGAAACATCCTGGCTGCGTAAGGGCGATCAGGTCATTGCGGTTGTTGATGGCGCCGATGGTCTGACCTGTACGCGGGTCAGCGACGGATTTGAAATGTGTCACGGCATGGAAAAACAGGCCGACGGCACGTGGGCCGGACCAAACATGAAGCACCCTGACATGCCGAAGTTTCTGACGTTTGACGGCACAGTGATCATGACGTCCAAACAGTTGAAAATCGAAGGTTGCATGGTTGGCGGGGCGATTTGCGACGCGGAAGTCTGGGAAATAAACAACTAAATCACTGATTTAGTAAGACTTTAATACCACCGCCCGTTGCGTTGACGATGAAGGTCAGCCACCGGGCGGTTCTTTTTTGGCTGCCATTATTCCGGCCAGCGCCACAGAGGCCAGACGCGCAGCCGCCGTGTCCGCCCGGCTGGTCAGCAACAGCGGAACGGCGGCACCCGTGACAATACCGGCCGCGCATCCGCCGGACAAATAGACCAGCGCCTTGAAAATTGAATTGCCGGAAACGATATCCGGAACCACAATAATATCCGCAGCTCCGGCCACCGGATCATCCCCCATATTTTTTATTCCGGCGGCCTGTTTGGACAGGATCAGATCAAAGGCCAGCGGTCCGCTGAACTCCGAATCGGCAATATTGGCCTTCGCCCAGTTGGATAATTCTCGGGCCGCCACAGCGCTTGGCACCGAGGGGATCGGCGATTCGGTTGCTGACAGGAAAGCAACGCTCGGTTTGACGGTTCCCAAAGTGCGTGACATCGTCACGGCCGCACGGGTTGCAATCTGAAGGGTTTCAATCGTTGGATTAACATTTACGGCTGCGTCGGTGAGCAGCAGCGGCCTGCCCCCGCCAGGCGCGGTGATGTGGAAGATATGCACCAGTTTTTGATCGGTTCGCAGTCCGTATTCGCGGCTTAGCGCGGCCCGCACAAACGTGTCGGTATGCACCTGACCTTTCATCATTACGTCGGCCTGCCCCTGTCCGCAAACTTGTGCTGCGGCGGCGGCAGCGCTTTCTTCGCCCTTGGTATTAATCAACTTGTACCGGCTGATATCCCAAGCCAGATCATCTGCTAGGCGTTGAATTTCATCTAAATTGCCGGTGAAAAGCGGCTTCATGATGCCAGCATCGGTTGCCTCTTTTGCGGCTGACATTGGCAATTTTGCGTCGGCCCCGGCAATGGCGACAACAGACGGCGGCAAGGCTTGCGCTTTTTGCAGCAATTCCGGCGGGCAGACAGGTTTTGACTTGCTTAGAAAGGGCGAATTGTCAGATTTCAAATTCAGCCCCCGCGACGATTAACCTGTCCGCCGTCAAAGCAAGCGAACAGGTCAGATTCTAGTGCCGAAACAGACATTAACGCAAGGATCAAACCGCGCTTTGGCTTTGCATATCTTTAGAGTTTATACCGGCCACCTCCACCGGCGTTTTCATGGCGTCACGCCGAAAGGGTTCGCCCAGTTCCTGATTGAGCATCACCTCGATGAACGTGGTCTGATTTTCCTGCATCTGCGCCTTGACCGCCGCGTTCAGGGCATCGGTCAGGCCGTCCATTGATGTAGCGACAACACCTTTGACGCCACAGGCCTCGGCAATGCCCGCGTATGACACGTTGTAATCCAGCTCTGTTCCGACAAAGTTGTCGTTGTACCAAAGCGTTGTGTTGCGTTTTTCAGCCCCCCACTGGTAATTGCGAAAGATCAGCATGGTGATCGCGGGCCAGTCATCCCGCCCGCAGGCGGTCATCTCGTTCATGGAAATCCCAAAGGCACCGTCTCCGGCGAAGCCCACAACCGGTGTGTCGGGACGGCCAATTTTGGCACCTAAAATGGCCGGAAAACTGTACCCGCAGGGGCCAAACAGGCCGGGGGCCAGATATTTGCGCCCTTCTTCAAAACTGGGATAGGCGTTGCCGATGGCGCAGGCGTTGCCGATGTCAGAACTGATGATGGCTTCTTTCGGCAAAGCCGCCTGAATGGCACGCCACGCCTTGCGCGGGGACATGTGATCGGGCTTGGCGTCCCGTGCGCGCTGGTTCCAGGTTGTTCCGTCGTCGTCTTCTTCGTGATCCATCGACGTCAGGGTCTGCGCCCATGCCGATTTTGTTTTGGCGATCAGGGCTTTGCGGTCTGAACGACCCGCGTCACCGGCGGTGTCCGCCAATTGATCAAGTATCTGCGTGGCCACCGCTTTGGCGTCGCCAACGATACCGACGCTGACCGGTTTGGTCAGGCCGATCCGGTCAGGATTAATATCCACCTGAATGACTTTGGCCTTTGTTGGCCAGTAATCGATGCCGTATCCCGGCAGGGTGGAAAACGGGTTCAAACGGGTGCCAAGCGCCAGCACCACGTCGGCCCTTGAGATCAGCTCCATCCCGGCCTTAGAGCCGTTATAACCCAGCGGCCCGGCAAACAGCGGATGGCTGCCGGGGAAAGCATCATTGTGCTGGTAGCCGCAGCACACCGGCGCATCCAGACGTTCGGCAAGGGCTTGCGTGGCGGCAATCGCACCGCCAATGACCACGCCCGCACCGTTCAGGACGACGGGAAACTTGGCATTTGACAGCAAATCAGCGGCAGCCGCTATGGCGTCGGTGCCACCGGAAGGGCGCTCAAACTCCACAATCGCCGGCAGGTCAATGTCGATCACCTGCGTCCAGTAATCGCGCGGAACGTTGATCTGGGCCGGAGCGCACAGCCGCTTTGCCTGCAAGATCACCCGGTTCAGCACTTCGGCCATGCGGGAAGGATCGCGCACTTCTTCCTGATAGGCCACGCAATCCGCGAACATGTTCATTTGCGGCACTTCCTGAAAGCCACCCTGCCCCATCGTTTTGTTTGCACCCTGCGGCGTGACCAGCAGCATCGGCGTGTGGTTCCAATAAGCGGTTTTGATCGGCGTGACAAAATTGGCGATGCCGGGGCCGTTTTGGGCAATGGCGACGCACATCTTGCCGGTTGCGCGGGCAAAGCCATCGGCCATCATGCCGCCGGAATATTCATGGGCACAATCCCAAAATGTGATGCCCGCCTTTGGAAAATAGTCCGAGATCGGCATGAAGGCCGACCCAATTATGCCAAAAGCGTTGTCGATACCGTGCATTTGCAGAACTTTAACAAAGGCTTCCTCGGTGGTCATTTTCATGGGGTGGGTATCCTTAATTGGCAAAAACTGGTGATGCGAAGGCGCACAGGCAGCAAAAACAAGGCCTCTGATCGGACCTTGCGGCGATGTTATGCGACAGCGGATCAAGATGCGATAGGGCCAGATATGTGGGGCTTTTATATCCAGAACTCCCATTTGGCTTTGGGTCTGGAACAATAGCATTCGATCAGGGAAGTTTTTTCCTGAAAAAGCCGCCGGGACTTGAACAAACAGCTTGCCCATACACCGACACGTTTTACGAAACCGCAGTGCGTTGGAATAAACACAGATCACTTTGGTTGATCCGCTAAACAAACCCAAAATCAATGAGTGGCCGCATTTGGAAAACCTCCGCGATGAATACTGTTCGGCACGCTTTGGCACGCCGGTCATTTGGACGTTCGGTGTCACGCTGATTTGGTGATTTGAAAGTTGCAGTATTTTCAAATTCCAAGGTCCCGGCACACCAGTTTTCTGGAATTCCGGTCTTCCAGAAATCTGGTCTACCGGTCTTTTGAACCTCCGGTCTTCCAGAATTCCGGAATTCCGGAAGTCCAGTATTTCAGTATTCCGGTATTCCAGTATTCCAGAAGTCCGGAAGTCCGGACTTCCAGAATTCTAGAATTCCGGAACTCAGTCGCAAAACTGTGTCAGATGCCAGGAAAAACCTGCTCTGGTGCTGCGCCCAAACTTTCCATTCACGCCAACGCAGAGGCAATCCGCGACACGCCTTCCGGAATGCGTTTTGCCGCGATCGACGAATACGCAAGCCGAAAATAATTTTCAGGCGCATCATGCCCCGCAAAAAAAGGTGTGCCCGGCTCAATCAACACGCCCCTATGCTGCAACGCCTGCGCCAGATCATCAGCCCGCATTCCGTCCGGCCCCCTGATCCAGATGCTGGAGCCGCCAAAAACCGCCTTTCCGGCAATATAAAGGCCGGACTGACGCAGCGCGTTATCCATGACTTTTCGACGTTCGTGAAACGCATCGCGCATGGTTTTGATCATCGCGTCGTAATGCCCGCGGGCCAGAAAAAACGCCGTGGTCCGCTGCATATGGCCTGGTGGGTGTCGTAAAACCGCGGCGCGCAACGCCCGCGCCTGCCGTACGAAAGCCTCAGAAGCCACCAGATAACCCAGCCGCAGCCCCGGAAACAGCGATTTCGAAAAACTGCCGACGTAGATCACCCGCCCGTCCCGGTCCAGTGATTTTAGCGCCGGTGACGGTGTTTTTAAAAAGCTCATCTCAAATTCGTAGTCATCCTCGACGATCAGAAAATCCCTTTCTTCCGCCAGCCGCAGCAATTCGCGGCGGCGCTCCATCGGCATGGTGGCCGTGGTGGGGCACTGGTGGCTTGGCGTGGTGAACACCACGTCCATTTGCTTTGGCAGCATGTCCGGGGGCAATCCGTCGTCATCAACGTCAACCATGTATTTGCGGCATCCGGCGTGGTTCAAAATATCCCGCAATCCCGGATACCCGGGGTTTTCACAAACCGCCAACCGCCCCGCGCCCAGCAATATCTGCGCTACCATCCACAGCGCGTTTTGTGCACCGACCGTCACCAGTATCTGCTCTGGCCGCGCCAGAATACCACGACGCGGCAGCGTGTGCCTGGCAATAAAATCTATCAGCTCTGGATCGTCTCTTTCGGCGTAGTCAACGGTCAGGCTGTCAAATTGTTTTTTCCCAAGCGCCTCCAGCGCGCAAAGCCGCCAGTTTGATTGGTGAAACAGGTCAGGATCAGCCTGACCATAAATAAACGGATAGGGAAACTGCCGCCAGTCGGGGCGCTTTGCCACCTGTCGCGAGCCGGTAAACCGGCGGTGCATCACCCGGTCCCAATCAACGGTGTCAGTCGGCGTTACAAAATCTGCGCTGCTAAGGGGCGACGTCGGTGCGGTTTCTGAAACGAAATATCCGGATTTATCTTTCGCTCTCAGATAATCATCTGCCACAAGCTCGTTATAGGCCAGCGTCACGGTAATGCGGGAAACGCCCAGATGGGACGCCAGTTTTCGCGACGACGGCAGCTTTTCCGCGGGCAAAAACCGGCCCGATAAAATAGCCGCAGCCACGATCTGTTGTATCTGGCTTTGCAAGGATCCCTGAAACGCCGGATCCAAAAAAAACGTATCTGCGGCAATTGTCATCTAGGCCCATCCGATCTGGACCTAAATTGACGAATTCTGGACTTAAATCAAGCGGTCGAAATAGGATGTATCCGCTTCGTTGAAAAAAAACGGCACCGATTGATCTGACTCTCCGGATTTTAGCCCCGCAGCAATCTCGGCCAGCACCACCTCTGTTATGAACGGCAGATCAAAATTACGGGCCTCTGAAAGCGCGATCCATTGCAAGTGGCTTAACTCATCGCTTGCATGGGTAAAATCGTCAAGCGAGCCGCTTATGCAATCAGCATCGGCCAGAAAAAACCGCGCGTCAAACCGCCGGGGGCGACCCGGCGGGGTGATGGCGCGAAAAACAAATCGTATGCCCGCACCGCTTGGCTGCACGCCGGACTGATAAAACGACTGCCATGCTTCAGGCACGCCGCCGTTTTGCCCGGCATCACCCTTTTGACCCAGCAACAATCCGGTTTCTTCCCACAGTTCGCGAATGGCCGCCAACACCAGCGCCTCGGCCACGCCCGCATCCGCCTTGGCCCTTAACCGCCGCAGGCAATCAGCATTTATCGGCCGCGCCAACGAGACCTGGCTGTCCTGTTCATCCAGGGCGCCGCCCGGAAACACAAACTTGTTTGGCATAAACGCAGCGGTTTTGCCGCGCTGTCCCATCAACACTTTTGGTTCACTGTCCCGGTCGCGCAGTAAAATAATCGTCGCGGCGTTTCGGATTTGAGTTTTGTCCATGAGGTCCCATTGGATGATCCAAACCTTAGCATAGGATCAGTGATTGCCGGGGAAAAGGTAAATTTGCCCTTTAGTGTGGCAATTCTTCATCGTCCGGCAAGCCAAATCCATGCATGCGCTTGGCCCATTGTACGGCCACAAACATGCCCTTGAACCGTGGCAACAAGAACAGCGCAAGCGCCACAAACACGCCACTCAGCCCGATTGCCATCACCAGCGGGTCCGGCCGGAACGTGGCATATACCCAAAGGATAAGTGGTGCCAATATATGTCCGCTGACCAATATAGTGGCGTAGGCGGGCCCGTCGTCTGCCCGGTGATGGTGCAGCTCTTCGCCGCAAACCGCACAGCTGTCGCGGGTTTTCAGGTAGCTGCGCATCATCGGTCCGGTACCGCAATTGGGGCATTTCCGCCGCCAGCCGTTGATAAGTGCCGGTCGAACGCGCCGTTCTCCGCTGCCGGGGTTCTCTGATATTGGGGTCATGGTCATACCGCACGACCTAACCCGCGCGGAAGGAATGTAAACAGACACAGTGCGCCTTGCGTCTGGATGTCGCAAATGCCCGTGGTCAAATTTTTTTCGACGGAAACTCAGGCCTGCCCCGTTTTAAGTTCATGAAGGCAGCACAACGTCGCCTCTTTTTAACATCGGAGTAAGAAACATGAAAAAATCTACAGCAGTCGCCATGATAACCGCCCTGACAATCGGCGCGGTCGGCGTTACGTCCCTGTCACCGGCACTGGCCCGTGGTGGTCCGGACGGCCACGGCCCGCGCATTAATTTCGAGGAAATCGACGCCAACGCCGACGGCCAGATCACAATCGAGGAAATGATCGCGCACCGCGAAGCAAAATTCGCCGAGCGTGACACAAATGGCGACGGTTTTCTGTCCAAAGAAGAACTGCTGGCCGCCATGCAGGAAAATGCCGCCAAGCGCCAGGCAAAGCGCGTGGATCACATGATTGACAGACAGGATGCCGATGATGATGGCCAACTCAGCATGGCAGAACTCAGCAACGACGAACGCCAGGCAAAATTCTTTGAACGACTGGATGAAAACGGCGACGGTGCCATTTCTGAAGAAGAACTGGAAAACATGAAAAAACACCGGTTTGGCGGCAAGAAAAAACGCCCCGCTTCTGAATAAGCCATAAATCGGTCCGGCGTGGCTTTCGCGCCGGACCGATTGCAAATCCAGTACCGCGATTGTACGCATTTTGGCGATGAACATGCTTTCCAACGCCCTTGACGACCTAAGCGACGACGCAGTGTTGCGCCTGTACGTCAATGGCGACAATCAGGCGGCACGGGAATTGACCCTAAGGCTTGCGCCGGGCGTCTTGTCCCTTGCAAAAAGGCTGCTGAATGATCTGACGGAAGCTGAAGACGTGACACAGGAAGCCATGATGCGGTTGTGGAAAATGGCGCCGGACTGGCGAAGCGGAGAGGCCAAACTGTCAACCTGGCTTTACCGCGTGACCAGCAACCTGTGCATGGACCGCCTGCGCCGCCGCCGCAGCGTTGGATTGGATGAGATCGCCGAGCCAAAAGATACCACAGCAACGGTTGTGCAAACCATGCAGCAAAACGAACGCGCAAAAGCCCTGACCGCTGCACTTGATCAACTGCCAGAGCGACAGCGAACGGCGGTGGTCATGCGCCACATCGAGGGGTTTGCGAACCCTGAAATTGCCGAGATACTGAACATCAGCGTGGATGCGGTAGAAAGTCTGACAGCCAGAGGCAAGCGCGCACTTGCGGCTTTGTTGCTGGGTCAAAAGGAAGAACTGGGACTGGAATGATGACCAAGAAATCAAAAAACCACATAGATACGGAACTGGACGGTCTTTTTGCCAAATTGCGATCTGAGGACACGCCCCTGTCAGAAGATCTGGTGGCGGCAATCCTTGCTGACGCAAAAGCCCAGCAACCCCTGCAATCCAACGTCAGCGCACGACAACAGCCGGCCTGGTGGCGCGGCATTGCAGATGCCATTGGCGGATGGCGGGCAGCGGGTGCGCTTGCGGCCTGTACGGCGGTTGGGCTTTGGATTGGCTACGCCGCGCCTGACAGTCTGGCGGATTTTTCGGATTTCGTGTTCAACACCTCGTCGGAAGAGCCGTTTGACGCGATATCAACATTTGACGATTTATTGGTGGAGAGTTGACATGACCGATCCGGGAAAACCTAAGGCCAGTCTGAGCAAGCGCATTTTGCTGGTGGCGTCGCTGGGCTTGAACCTGTTGATTATCGGCTTGGTTGCCGGTGCGCTTTTGCGCGGTGGTCCGCCGGATCACCGCCGCCCGGTTGACCGCAGTTTGGGCATCGTCGGTCTGCGCAGTTATATGCGCGGGCTGGATGATCAGGACCGGCAGGCACTGCGGGTGGCGATTGACGAGAACCGCGATCAAATTCAGGCGGGCCGGTCGGTGATCCGTCAGCATCTGGAAGAATTGGCAGAGGCCCTGCGCGCAGAACCGTTTGACACGAAGGCTGTGGAGCAGGTCCTGGCAGCGCAACGCCAAGCGGTGACCGGCAATATTAAACTAGGCCACTCTATTTTGATGACCCGGATTAATCTGATGACCGCCGCAGAACGCCAGTCTTTCGCGGAACGTCTGGAAAATTCGCGCGGACCAAAGGGCAAACAGCCGTAAAGTGTGGGGCGGTTCGCGTGGTACCATAAAAGGCTTGCACCGCCAGAATTCAGGCGGCGGATGAAAACAGGGTCACCTGATTTCGCCCCTCAGCCTTAGACGCATAAAGCGCCTGATCAGCTTCCTGCAACAACACGTCAACCTCTGCAGGTTCTGCCGAACCCACGGTCACGCCAATGCTGACGGTGATCGAAAGGTGCTTGTTCGCGCTTTGAAGCTCAAAAAAATCCTGCTCGATCACCCGGCGCAGCCTTTCACCGGCAATGCGCGCCTCATCCTGCGTGGTGTCCGGCATGGCCACCAGAAATTCTTCACCGCCAAGGCGGGACACCAGATCAACCCCGCGCATATTGTCCTGAATTCTTTGGGCAAACTCTTTAAGCACCCGATCACCGGTCGGGTGACCATGCGCATCGTTGACACGTTTGAAATTGTCGATATCCAGCAGCATAAGTGCAAAAGGTTTGCCGGTCTCCTGCGAGCGGGAGTTGATTTTATCAAGGTGTTCCGTGGCATACCGTCTATTGTAAAGCCCGGTCAGCGGATCAAGCACTGACAGCCGCAACGAGTCCTGCACAGCGTTTCGCAGCCCGTCGGAAATATGTTTCCGCCGCATCTGGCTTTGCAGCCGAATGATCATTTCCTGCGGATCAAACGGATCAAACACATAATCGCTGGCCCCAAGATCAAGCCCTTTTGCCGCCAATGTCTGATCGCCTTGCGGCACCACCAGAATGATAAGCGCATGGCGGGTGCGCGGGCGGGTGCGCAGGCGTGACACCAGTCGCAACCCGTCGCCGTGCTTGCCAATGCGGCTGTGAACAACAAAAATATCCGGTGCATTGCCCGCCTCCGGCTCTGCCACCTGATCTTCGCTGGTTTCGATGTCAACTGTGATGGGCAACTGCGCCAGCAGGTCCTGCCGCCACTTTCGCCCAACGGTTTCGTTGGGGCAGGCCAAAACCACGTGACCGCCTAAATCACGGGCGGTTGGCGGTGGCGGCCACTCGACACCAAAACCAAAATCCCGGGAAATTGTGTTTCTAAGGCGCAGTTCATCAAACATAAACTTGACACGGATCAGATTGCGCACGCGGGAAAATAGCGCCAGATCATTGATCGGCTTGCTGAGGAAATCATCGGCACCACATTCCAGCCCTCGCAAGCGTTGTGTCTGGCTGTAATGGGCGGTGACCATAAGCACCGGCACATGCGCCGTCTCTGGATTTGCCTTAAGTATTTTGCAGACTTCAAAGCCGTCCATATCCGGCATCAAAACGTCCAAAAGCACGATATCCGGCTGTTCCTGCCTGATTTTTTCCAGCGCGTCGCGCCCGCTTTCGGCAAGAATAACGTCAAAATAAGCCGCAGAAAGTTTGGCCCTCAAGATCATCCGGTTGGTGGCAATATCATCGACCACAAGAATGCGTCCTGACATTTTTATCTTTCTCGTTATGGAAGTCTTAAGGTAGATTGATGAATGGTATTTAGAGGTAAAGGTGTTAAGAATTCCTTTCGAAATCACCCCGCACAGCGGCAGAAAATTAAGGTTGCATGAAACAGGATCAGGCAGAAACCATTGCCCTTCAGGCACTTGGCTGGTTGGCGGACCAGCAGGACTTTATGCGGGTTTTTCTGGCCAACAGCGGTGCTGACATAAATACCCTGATGGAAAATGCCGGCGATCCGGATTTTCTTGGCTCGGTCCTTGACTTCATTCTAAGTTCCGATGAAATCGTCAGCGGATTTTGTGATGCGTATTCATTGGACTACGACCTGCCGTCACAGGTCCGCCAACTGCTGCCGGGTGGTCAGGCCGTGAACTGGACTTAATTTGGCGGCGCGCCTTCAGCAAATGCTTTAAAGGCGACCATATATTTCAATGACTGCTTTTTGAACATTCCGGGCATCAGCACTGTCATCAGCCGCATCATGATACCGGTGCATCGAAACTCGTTCTTTTGCAGCCAAATGGTTTTGTCGCCTCTGGCTTCAAAGAAATTCGCGTTGCGGTTCCAGACGCCCTTTGCCGTAAAAATGGCTGTAAATTCTTCT
This sequence comes from uncultured Rhodobacterales bacterium, assembly GCA_964480735.1. Classification (GTDB taxonomy): domain Bacteria; phylum Pseudomonadota; class Alphaproteobacteria; order Rhodobacterales; family Rhodobacteraceae; genus UBA5972. The sequence continues at coordinate 17,524 of CAYZQS010000003.1, read as the reverse complement.
GGCAGATTTCGCCGCTCGATCGTCTCGACCATTTCAATCTTTCGCTTTCCCATCTGAAACACCAGATCGGACACGGCGCCGGGCTGGCCTGCCTCGCCGCTGCGGTGGGTAAAACTGACCAATCCTTCCTGCCATTCTTTCAGATTATCCGCGTCGTCAAACAATTCGATAACTCTGGCTTGTGGCAGGTCAATTTCGATTTCACAGGTGTATTCCACGGCCAAATCTCCAATTGCTTACAGCAGTATACTAAAGATCGACCTCTATCACACCATTCATTTTGGCAGCGCGGGACTGGCACAGGATCACATTGGATTGCCGTTGCCTGTTGGACAAAACAAAATCCCGGTGCTCTACATCACCCGAAATCAGGCCGCATTTGCATACACCGCACAGCCCGTCGGAACATTTGACGTCCACCGGAATACCAGCTGCAATCAATACGTCTGTGGCTGACTTATCGGCAGGAACCTTTATTTCCCGGCCCGACTTTGACAATTTCAGGATGAAATCAAAATTCTGGTATTCAGGAAGGTCTGGGACACTGAAATACTCCATGTGGCGGTTTTCCTCGGCAAATCCATTGGCGGTTGCGGCGTCAAGAACCGATTGCATATAGGCTTCGGGTCCGCAGGTATAAACGTGTGTTTTGGGTTTATAGCGCAGGATGTCAGACAAAAATGCCCGGCTGCCCTTGTCCGAAAAATGCAAATGCACACGATCTGACCAGGGCATTTCTGACAGATCCTTCAGAAAACCGGCATTGGCCATTTTTGAACAGGAATAGTGCATCTCAAAATCCGCGTTTAAACGGTACAGACGGTGCGCCATTGAAATCAAAGGTGTCACGCCAATTCCGCCGCCCATAAGATACGATTTGCTTGCGTCTTCTGACAGTGGAAAATGGTTCAAAGGCTTGGAAATAAACACTTTCCGCCCCTCTTCAAATATGCGGTGCATCAACTGCGACCCGCCGCGACCCTGGCCCTCGCGCAGCACCGCGATTTGGTATTTGCTGCGGTCCGCCGGATCACCTGACAACGAAAATTGCCGAAAAAATTCCGGTGCCACCACCACGTCGATATGCGCCCCCGGCTGCACTTTTGGCAGCAGCGCACCGTCAAGAGTTTTGAATTCATATTTGGTAACCTCTTTGGTCATCCGTTTGACCAAAGACACGACAACCTGAATGACCGGAGCTTCTGTCTGGTCCCCGGTAAATATATGTTCCGGCGGCTGGCCCTGTTTTCGCCGCGCGATATGTTCCTGCGCCGGTATCATATTTTGATAGGCTTTTATTCCGGCCTCCCGATCCATCGGGAATGGCCAGGGAAACGGTGGGGTGGCCAAGGGCGCGGGATAGACCGCCAGCGTCTGATCCTCGTATTTCAGGTTCAGGTCCTTGGACAACCCGCGCTGGTTCAGCGGTTCGGGGCTTGGATCATAAGGGCCTTCGTTGACCATCTCCAGATCCCACCACCAGCGTTTGACCGGATTGATCGCGCCGTGGTCCAATGCGTCGTCCAGTTTCGCCAAAACGCGCGCCGCGCCGGGCATTTTCATCGCGGCCCAGCGGAACGGTTTTTCGGCGAACAATCCTTCAAGGTTCCACGGGCAGGTTTTCATGCAGCGCCCGCACATGGCGCCACCTTTGGTGGTCAGTCGGTAAGTGGTGCATTTCTGGCTGTCGCTTTTCCATATCTCATAGCCGTTGAACATCAATTTTGGCCCGGCGGTGATGGCACCGGACGGACATTCGCGGGCGCATTTGTTACAGGCTTCACAAAACCGTTGCAGGCCAAAATCAATGGGTTGATCGTGTGTCACCGGCATATTTGTCGTGACAATGCCGGATTTCAGGCGCGGGCCCAAAAACGGATTTAAGATGACTTCTCCGATACGCGACACTTCGCCAAGCCCGGCAAGCAGCAACAGTGGCGGGTGCAGCACTTCGTCATCCATAACCGTATGGGTGCGGGCACCAAATCCCAGATTGCGGATGTGATTGGCCAGAACGCCACCCAAAAGCGAAAATCTAAGGTAGGCCCGCATGGACTGGGCACAGGCGATCCAGTCGTCACCGGATGCGCCCTCCATCGTTTCGTGCCCCTGATCGATGATGATCGAAATGGCATTTTTGTGGTAAGGCGTGATCGGCTGACCGGCGGCGTCGTGCGAGTAATAGGCCCAGTCCGGGCATCGGGACAGACCCACCGCGTCGCACCCCAGATAATAGGCGGCGGCTTTGATGTTGGCGGCATTGGTCGCCGCGTCAGACGTGGACGGGTGTTTGGTTTTGGCAACCTTGCCGTCCTGAATAAGCGTGAACGCGGCAAGGCTGCCGCGAAACGCAAATGCAGCCGCCGATTTGCGGACATAATTTCCGTTTTTGGCGGCGTCCTGCACGGTTTTTCCCAAATCACCGAACAGGGATCGGGCGAACATATTTGTCCGCTTTGGCACGCGGGCAACGTTGATTTCGTCAATATAGGTGGTTGGATTGGCCGTGCGTTTCAAGGTTTCAAACGGATGCGCACCGTCTTTGTAATTGCGCTTTAGATAAGGATCACGGTTGCGGGCGTTTTTGGCCTGCGGTCCAATTCCAAAACGCCACGCCCGTCCCGGTTTTGCCTTTTCGTGCAGCGGTTTGTCCGGGGCAAGATCAAGGGTCGTGGTGATCACGCCAATGCCGAAATCTGCTCCCAAAAACGGATTCACCGCTGCTCCGTCTTTTATGGTTGCCAATCCCGCCGTCACGGCCAGTTTCGCCAGATGAACATCGCTTGCCGCCCCGCTGTGACCACGTGCTTCGCGGCCCAAAAGGCGGATATAGCTGGCCAGTGTCACCACGGTTTCTGCCGCCCGAAGGCAGGCGCGCTGGGTTTGCGCATTGGTGATCCACGTGGCACCGGGTTCCTGCGGTTTTGGCTCGCGGTGATGCTCGTACAGAAAAACGATGGCATGGGTGTGATGGGTGCAAGTCTTTGGCCCGGCCTTAAGGCTTTCGCGCAGACCTGCCAGAATAACGTCGATGC
>CAYZQS010000003.1:10067-14389 GCA_964480735.1 uncultured Rhodobacterales bacterium | reverse complement strand
ACGCGGCAATCTCTGACGGGTTAACCAGTTTTTCCTGATGCACCGCCAGCAAAACGCACCAGGTGATCCGGGTAAGGCCAAGCGGCGCCAGTCGCTGTTCAAACAGGCGTTCGTTGATGCGGGACAGCAGCGTGATCTGATATCCAAGGCTGTCCTGCAACGAATATCGGTCAGATACATCTCGCATAATTGTCATTGTCAACTATATAATTGTCATTGTCAACTATAATCAACCCTTGCACCTGTGTCATATGGACTTCATCGTGTGGAAAATTGAATTGTTGCGGGGGGATACATGAATACTGTGATCAAGGGACTGCTGTTTGACAAGGATGGCACGCTGTTTGATTTTCGCTCCACCTGGGGGTCCTGGACGGCCCAATTGCTGGCTGAACTTGGGGCTGGCGACGCATCGCTGACAAACAGGCTGGCGCAGGTCTGGGGGTTTGATCTGATCGCGCGGGATTTTTTGCCGGGCAGCATGATCATCGCTGAAACGCCGGAAAACATGGTAAAGGCGATTGCCGCCCACCTGCCGGACTGGAAATTTGAGGATTTGTTGCAGCACATCCTTGTGTCTTCTTCGCACGTTCCACTGATAGAAGCTGTGCCCCTGCAACCATTGCTTCGCGAATTTCGCCATCGTGGCCTGAAAATCGGACTGTCCACCAATGACGGCGAGGCCCCGGCCACAGCGCATCTGAATGCTGTGGGCATCGCCGGAATGTTTGACTTTATCGCCGGTTCTGACAGCGGGTTCGGTGGCAAGCCCGAACCCGGCATGCAACATGGATTTTGCGCGGCGGTTGGATTGCCTGCGCAACAGGTGGCGATGGTGGGCGACAGCCTGCATGATCTTGTGGCCGGGCGCGCGGCCGGAATGCGAACGATAGGCGTGCTGACCGGCATGACGGAGGCGAAGGTTCTGGCACCAAAGGCGGATGTTGTGCTTAACGACATCGGCAAAATACCGCATCTTTTGGATACCGATTGGAATTTCGCCCGCACCACGTAGTGCCGGGATGTGCCGGTGCCGGGCATTTTTGGCCGCGATTTACCAAAACCGACCATTTGTGTCGCTTTTTCCTAAGTTGCCCCGGCTCCCTGCCGCTTTGCTAACCCAAACAGGGAATGGAAAATGGCATCTGCAAAACGACAAAGAAGCGGCGGGCGGGCGGGCAACAAGCGCCGGGACTCCCCGATCGCCATAGACCAGATGGACTGGCGACTGCCAATCAACACCGACCGGCCAACAGAACCGCTGAACGCGGATGGTGTGCAGGCGATCCACCTTGGCGCCATGCATATTCTTGAAGAGATCGGCATCGAATTTTTGAACGACGACGCCTGCGCAATCCTGAAAAAATCCGGCTGCAAGGTTGATGGCGCGAACGTTAGGATGGATCGCGAATGGCTGATTGAAATGATCAGCCATGCGCCTGAGACGTTCACCATCGTGCCGCGCAATCCGCAAAGGCAGATCACTGTCGGCGGCAATTATATGCTGTTTGGCAACGTCAGTTCACCGCCAAACGCCTGGGATCTAAAGCGCGGCAAACGCCCGGGGGATTTTGAAACCTTCAAAAATTTCATGCGCCTGACCCAGTATTTTAACTGTATCCATTTCGCCGGTGGTTATCCGGTAGAGCCGGTTGACGTGCACGCCAGTGTGCGCCATCTGGATTGCGTATCCGAAAAGCTGCTGCTGACAGACAAGGTGGTGCACGCCTATTCGCTGGGGCGCGAGCGGGTAGAGGACGTGATGGAAATGGTGCGCATCGCCGGGGGACTGAGCCGCGAAGAATTTGATGCGTCACCACATATGTACACCAACATCAATTCGGTCTCACCGCTCAAGCACGATTTTCCCATGCTGGAGGGTGCCATGATTCACGCGCGGCGCAACCAGCCGGTGATCGTCAGCCCGTTTACGCTGGCAGGCGCGATGGCGCCGGTTACCATGTCCGGCGCGGTAACGCTGTCCATCGCCGAAGGACTGGCGGCGATTGCGCTGTTGCAGGTGGTTAACCCCGGCGCACCGGTGGCGATTGGCACGTTTACCTCTAACGTTGATATGAAATCGGGTGCCCCGGCCTTTGGCACACCGGAATATATGCGGGCCACTCAGATGACTGGGCAAATGGCGCGGTTTTACGGCCTGCCCATGCGGGCCAGTGGCGTGTGCGCGGCCAACGTGCCCGACGGACAGGCCATGTGGGAAACGTCCAATTCCCTGTGGTCAGCGGTGCAGTCGGGCACCAACATGATCTATCACGCGGCTGGCTGGCTGGAGGGCGGCCTGATCGCCAGCCCGGAAAAATTTGTGATGGACTGCGAGGTTATCCAGATGATCCAGCGCTATATGGAGCCCAGCGTGGTGGCCACAGACCCCGCGGATATCGCGATTGACGCGATAAAGGAAGTCGGCCCCAACGGGCATTACTTTGGCATCCAGCACACGCAGGACCGCTATGAAAAGGCGTTTTATGCACCCTTTGCCAGCGACTGGCGGAATTTTGAAGCCTGGGAGCTTGCGGGCGGAACCTGGACCGCAGAACGTGCGCATAATATTTACAAGGCTATCTTGAACGAGATTACCCCGCCGCCGCTGGCCGATGACCGGCGCGAAGAGTTGCAGGCGTTCATTGAACGGCGAAAACGCGAAGGCGGCGCGCCGACGGATTTTTAGGCGGTCGTTCAAGGCCCATGCCCAGCCCCAAATTGCGCAGGCTGGCATGCGCGACCGCCGTTTGGTAGACTTGGATTCAAGGCAAAGTTATAGGGGCACTCATGGCTGTTTCTGAACCCATTCTGCGTCAGCGAACCGTTTTTGCCCTGACCGGCGCCTTGGCCGGCATTTCATTTTGGGGCCTGTTTGAATGGCTGCCTGATCTGGTCAGCAACGTGCATGTCTTGTTGTTTATCACGGCTTTGGTCGCTGGTTTTTTTGGGTCGTTGCTGTTAATGATGGGACGCCTGGAATTGCCGCGAGCCTTGCTTTTTGCGGGCGCAATCGCGCTGGCGGCGGCGGTGCTTTTGATTTGGAGCAGTTTTCGGTTTTCTGATTTCTCAGATTTTGCCGACAATTTTTTTGCGTTTTTGGCCTTTGGCCTGCTGATCTGGCTGCCCATTCCCTTTGTTCTGGCCCATGAAACCGCCACCAAAGGCTGGCGCGACTATGATGTGCTGTTTGATCAGGCGTGGTCGATCTTTGTGCGGGCCGTGGTGGCATGGGGGTTTGTTGGGGTTTTCTGGCTGGTTCTGCTTCTCAGCGACGCTTTACTCAGCCTTGTTGGGTTCAAGTATCTGGGCGACTTTATAGAAGAACCCTGGATCGCCATGCCGCTGTCCGGGTTGGTTTTGGGCCTGGCACTTGCGGTGCTGGTCGAGCTTGCCAATGTGGTGTCTGTCTTGCGACGGCTGGCGCTGGTCTTGTTGCGGCTGCTGCTGCCGGTGGTCACCGTTGTGACCGCATTGTTTATCCTGCTGGTGCCGTTTCGCGGATTGGACGATGTGTTCGGCTCGCTTTCGGCGGCGGCCACAATGCTGGGGATGGGGCTGGCGGCAATCACGCTGGTGACTACGTCCATTGACGGCACGGATGAACACGCCGCCACGTCGCGGCTGATGGTGATTTCAGCCCGGATTATGGCATTGCTGCTGCCTGTTATTGTTGGCATTGCGCTTTACGCCATCTGGCTGCGCGTGGTGCAATACGGCTGGACGCCGCCAAGACTTGCCGGAGCGTTGATCGCATTGGTGGCGTTCTTATACGCGGCAAGTTACGGCGTTTCGGTTGTAAGTCCTACCAATTGGCGCAAGCACATTCGTACGTCAAACACCCTTATGGCTTTGCTTATAATCGCGGTGTCTGGCCTGTGGCTTTCTCCGGTTTTAAATGCGGAAAGAATTTCCGCAACCTCTCAGGTCTCGCGCTTCATTGATGGCAGGGTAACAGTGGCACAGCTGGACGTCTGGAAGCTTGGCAATGAATGGGGCAAGGCGGGGCTGGCAGCGCTGCAGCGGCTGCGCATGTTGACAGACCACGCAGAAAGCGCCGCACTGGCTGCGAAAATCGCGGCTTTTGACCGGGGTGATTCTCAATATGATTATCGTGATCGGAATCAAAGCGAAGACCGTCAATCAACGTTGGACAGCCTCGCGGAGGTTTTGCCTGTGTTGCCCGATACCTTAGGTTCCGCCAATATGGTTCTGGCTGGAATGCGAACTGAATTGCTGGTGCAAATATTAGGGTCCTGTAATACCCCACTGCCCGACGGCAGAGCGGGATGCGCGTTGGTTTTCGGCGAATTCGACACACG
>CAYZQS010000003.1:0-9967 GCA_964480735.1 uncultured Rhodobacterales bacterium | reverse complement strand
ATTAACCGCTCGATCCAGTGTTTTGTCCGGGATTCTTACGGCGACGAGGTTTGGCAGTCGGCCTGTCAAATTGCCGATCTGGGGTTTGATAATTTTGAGGCGATGCTGACGTACGAGGACCGTCTGACGGATAAGATCATCACTGCCGTTTGCAAGGTTCTGGTGCGCGATCATGACGAATTGATGGAGGATCTGGGCACCTATCTGGTGGCCCATCCCAATCTTAACGCCATCCGGCGCTTGCTGCGGTTTGGCGGCGAAAGTTTTGAGGAATTCCTGCACTCTATCGACGATCTGCCGGGCCGCGTCCGGCTGGCCCTGCCCGATCTGGATTTTCCAAAACTGGAATTACGCGAAAACGGGCCGGGCAACTACCGTATGTCATTTGTCTGGGACAAAGCAGGATTTGGTGCGGTTGCCGTCGGGGTTTTGCGGGCGATGGCCGATGATTACGGTGCGCTGGTGCTGCTTGATTATGAAACCCGCACTGGCAGGTCCGGTGACCATATGAACGTCAGTATTGAATTGCTGGACATGAAATTTGCAACCGGACGCGCCTTTACCTTACAGGCGCATGCATGAAATTGACGATAAAAGATTTGCCGGTGATGGACCAAAGGGCCTATCGGAACGGGCCAAGACTGGGCAAAACCACGCTGGACATTTTGATGCCCATGCATCTTTGGGTTGGTCCGACGGGACATATCATAAGGGCTGGACCGACGTTGCAAAAATTGTTGCCGGACCAGCAGATCCAGGGTCAGCGACTAACCGAATTGCTGGAGTTTCGACGCCCAAAAGTGCTGCGAACCACCGCCGATCTGCTGGCATCAGACGGTAGGCGGGTACAGGCAATGTTTCGCATACCACCGCGTACACTTCTTAAGGGTCTGGTCGTGCCGTTTCCCAAAGGTCAGGGTTTTTTGCTTAATCTGTCCCTTGGCATTGCAGTTGCCGACACTGTGCGACGGTACAGCCTGACGGGAAACGACTTCGCCGCCTCGGATCCGACCGTTGAAATGCTGTATCTGATCGAGGCGCAGGCGCTCATTCTGGGGGAAAGCAAAAACCTGAACAGCCGCCTGCAGGGTGCCAAAATCGCCGCCGAAGAACAGGCATTCACCGACACGCTAACCGGCCTGAAAAACCGCCGTGCACTGGATCATCTGATGACGCGGCTGATCACCGCCAAAGGTCCGGCGCGGTTTGGTTTGATGCACCTTGATCTTGATTTTTTCAAAGCCGTCAACGACACCCACGGGCACGCGGCAGGCGATCATGTTTTGCAAAAAGCCGCACAAATATTTGTAGAGGAAACCCGCCGCGATGACATCGTCGCCCGCATCGGCGGTGACGAGTTTGTGCTTATACTGGTAGACTGTGACGACCTGAAACGCCTGAACAAGGTCGCCTCGCGCATCATTGCGCGACTGGAAGAACCAATCCATTTTGACGGAAATATCTGCCGGATCAGCGCCAGCATCGGCACAACGGTTTCAACGTTTTATACGGAACTGGAGGCTGATCGACTGTCAAATGACGCCGACACGGCGCTGTACGCCTCTAAAAACCGCGGGCGCGCGTGTCATACCGTGTTTGAAGAAGGGCTGCAAATGAACTGAACGAAAGGGCGAAAATCAGTGGCTGCTCACCCAAAATCACAAGTATTTTACCCTTTCTTTAAATTCTTTACGTTATCATTAAGTCACGTTCACGGGCGCGATTTCGGAACTCCGCGCCTTGCATCACTGTCCCTCGTTCCGCGACTAACGCCCGGCGCGCCTTCGCTTCGGGCGTTTTTTTGTACCCTGAGGTGGTAATTTTGGCCGCGAGGCATAAACAGGGGCCATGACAACAACACCCTCAAACGAACTTTTGCGGAAAATCCTGCTGGAAACCAAAACCTTTGCCTGCGTGGGCGTCTCAACCAATAAGGTCAGGCCGTCCTATTTCGTCGCCAGATACCTGTCGTTGCGCGGCTATAAAGTGGTCCCGGTTAATCCGGGTCAGGCGGGTAAAATCCTGTTTGGCGAAGAAATCATAGCTGACCTAAGTTCAATACCGGCCGCTGTGAATGTTGACACGGTCGATATTTTCAGGCGCTCAGAACACGTGCTGCCGATCGTTAAAGAGGCACTGGAACGCTTTCCAAATTTGAAAACCGTGTGGATGCAGATTGGCGTGCTTAACCAGGAAGCGGCAAAACTGGCAGCGTCCAAGGGCGTGCAGGTGATCCAAAACCGCTGCCCAAAAATCGAATATCAACGATTGTTCGGCGAACTGCGGATGGGGGGATTTAACACCGGGGTTATTTCATCGAAACTGTAGACCTGCAAATTAAGGACCGGCCCCATTTTCCGGTTGAATCTTGCTGCGCTTGGCGACTTAACTGTCGGGATATCCAACCGGCAGAACCTGAATGCGGCCGGAACAATCATTGTGGAGCACCAATATGACGGACGGACCATCCTACGGCTTTGACACCCTGCAAATCCACGCGGGCGCGCGGCCCGATCCAGCAACAGGCGCACGGCAAACACCGATTTATCAGACCACAGCCTATGTTTTTCGCGACGCCGAACATGCCGCAGCTTTGTTCAACCTGCAGGAAGTCGGTTACATTTATTCACGCCTGACCAACCCCACGGTCGCCGTTTTGCAGGAACGCATCGCCACGCTGGAGGGCGGCGTTGGTGCCGTGTGTTGTTCGTCCGGTCACGCAGCGCAAATCATGGCGCTGTTTCCCTTGATGGCACCCGGGCGCAACGTGGTGGTGTCAACGCGGCTGTACGGTGGCTCAATCACTCAGTTCAGCCAGACGATAAAACGTTTTGGCTGGGCGGCGAGATTTGTCGATTTTGACGATCTGGATGCGGTGCGGGCGGCCTGTGATGACGACACGCGGGCGATATTTTGTGAAAGCATTGCCAATCCCGGCGGTTATATCACTGATCTGGACGTGATTGCCGACATTGCGGATGACATCGGCGTGCCTTTGATCGTTGATAACACTTCGGCCACGCCGTACCTGTGCCGACCCTTCGAACACGGCGCCACGCTGGTTGTTCACTCTACCACCAAATACCTGACCGGCAACGGCACCGTGACCGGTGGTGCCGTGGTGGACAGCGGGCGATTTGACTGGTCCGCCAGCGATAAATTTCCATCGCTTTCAGAACCGGAACCTGCCTATCACGGCCTGAAATTTCACGAAACATTCGGCAATCTGGCTTTTACCTTTCACAGCATCGCCATCGGCCTGCGCGATCTGGGGATGACCATGAACCCACAGGCGGCGCATTATACCCTGATGGGGATTGAGACCCTGAGCCTGCGCATGGATCGTCACGTGGAAAACGCCGAAACGCTGGCCGCTTGGCTGGAAAACGACCCGCGCGTTGATTTTGTAACCTATGCCGGGCTGAAATCATCGCCGTATTTTGACCGGGTGGCGCGGATTTGCCCCAAAGGGGCCGGCGCTTTGTTCACTTTCGCGGTCAAAGGTGGCTATGACGCTTGTGTTAAACTGGTGAATTCACTGGAGATCTTCAGCCATGTGGCCAATCTGGGCGACGCACGGTCGCTGATAATCCATTCGGCCTCTACCACTCATCGACAGTTGACAACCGAACAACAGGTGGCCGCAGGGGCCGCGCCCAACGTGGTGCGCGTGTCCATTGGAATTGAGGACGTGGATGATCTGATCCGCGATTTGGATCATGCCCTGGCGGTGGCCTGCGACTAAGGCGTTTTGCGCTTAATCTGTTCCACAGAACTTATGCAAAACGCGATAAACTTCGCGGGCAGTCCGGTCTATCAAGTACCTCTGACTGATAAAGGTAAAACGCAATTTGCCTTACGGCGAGACCAGCGAAAACTGGATGGTGACGTCGGCGGTGATCGCCAGTTCACCTTCTGCAATCGGCAATACGTCCAGCGCAAGGGCCTGCGCCCGAAATTCCGGTGCCGCTGCCGCGCCGCCTTCGGTGATGGCAAGGATACGGCCCAACCGCAGCCCGGCGGCCCGCGTGTAAAGCCCAGCTTTGCGCATAGCGTCCTTGACAGCCATCGCCCGCGCCACATCGCGGTGCGGCTCTGGCATGGCGATGCCAAGGTTGATGTTTTGTATGCGGTTGGCGCCCGATTTTGTCAGGGCGTCCAGCGTGCGGCCCAGCAAATCAAGATCACGAACGATAACTTCCACCAGATTTGTGGTTAAAAACCCCGTCACCTTCAAAGGCTGATTTCCGGAGCGCGAGCCGCTGGAGCGTTGCGGAAACAGCGTTAGTTGACTGGTCTGAATATCCCTTCTTTCAATTCCAGCGGCCAATAACACATCAAAGATCTGCTGCATCCGCACGGCATTCAACCGCAGGGCCCGGTCGGCTGTCGGCGCTTGCGTTTCCACGCCAAGTAAAATCGTTGCCATGTCAGGCCTGACCGGCACATTTCCGTGTCCGTTAACAGTTAAGACCGCAGGTGATTCTTGTGCGGTGGCAACCGCGCCGGTCACCAGTAAAACCACCAATATCAATCTGCTGATCATTGTCGTCCCTAACAGTAGTGTGTGGGCAAATTTTGGCCACAATTTCCTGTAATATCAACCCGTTGTTAACAGACAATTGGCCCACCGGCAAATTCCTGCTACAATGGCAAAAAACAGAATTAACCAGACTCCCCAGCCTTGGCGAAACTTGATAGATGGCAGAAATGAAACCCAATTTTGCGCTTAATCTATCCCCGGACGGCATCGTTTTGCTGCACCGCTCGCCGCGTGGTGCTTGGACCGAAGTTGGCGGGATCGGGCTGGATGACACCAAACTGGGTGAGAACCTTTCGTTTTTGCGCAGCACAGCCGTGGGTCTTGAAGGCAAGGGATTTGGCACAAAGCTGATCATTCCGGAAAGCCAAATTCTGTACCGAATAGTTGACGCGCCAGGCCCTTATCTGGATGAACGCCTGACCCAGATCCGCACAGCGCTGGAAGGCCAGACCCCTTATGACGTGGCCGATCTGGCGTTTGACTGGCGCGAGATTAACGGGGGCGTGCAAATTGCCGTGGTGGCCAAAGAAACGCTGGACGAGGCAGAGGGTTTTGCCATTGACCACCGGTTCAACCCGCTGAGTTTTGTGTGCCGATACGAAGACGAAAACGGCGCATGGGAGCCATTTTTTGGCTGCACGGATTACGCTGTATCGCTGTTGGGCGTTGATGCCGACGTTCGGGACACGCCAGCCGCCGAAATTTCAGGGGCCTTGGCCGCAGATACCGGCGAATCTTCCGCCGTGCCCAAAGATGATGTTGAAGAGGTCAGCGACGACCTGCTGCTGGCAGATGAAAATGACGCGGACGATGATCCGGTTGACGAGGGCGACGCGGCGGCCCCAGAATCTAGCAACGTTTCTTTTGCCTCCAGACGGCAAACTGATGTGGTCATCGACGGCGCAACGGACGACCGGCCGTTGGACCGGATATCTGCACGCATGGTGTTTGTTGAGGACGGTGCTGAGGCGGCGCCGCCAGAGGCTGAAACAGCTGAAATTTTGGATGCTCAAGGTAAGGGCGCGCGCAATCCTGCCAGGCAGCCGGTACTTGCAAATGCGCTAAAACGCGGTGCGGCCGCGTCTGCAAAAATTTCCGCGGGTGCCGCGGCGGCTGTCGTTGCCGCGAAATCCGCTTGGGAAAACAGACCAAAACGAAAATCCCCGGCAGAGGCAGAAACATCCACAGGCGCGATAGTGGCGGCTGACGCCACCGCACATTCAGAACCCCCGCCCGACGAACCTTTAATCCAGGCAGAACCGGATCGCATTGGCCTTGATTTCAGCGAAAAAACGTCACGCGACCGCAGGCCCATACTGGCCGTCGCCGGTGTTTTTGCGCTGCTGCTCTTGCTGGCTGGCGGTTACGGGATTTACGCGGTTTTTTCAGCGGTCAGCGGTGGAGCCGACAGAGATCAAGCCGCCCTGGACAACGCTTCCTTCAGCGGCAGTGCCGACCGGGGCTTAAACGCCAATAACCGCGCCGTACCGCGCCCCGTTGATCTGGATACGTCAGCCACAGAATCCGCGTTGGCGCGGCCGGAACCCCTTGGTCTGGCAAACGCCCGTCCGGTGCCGCGTTCGGTTTATGAGGGCAGCGTTGATCCTGACGCCGGGCAGCCTGATACGGTGACCCCGCTGACCGAATTGTCAACAGAAGAGTTGGCGGATATTCGCGCCGCGGGACTGCCTGATCCGACTTCGGAAGAAATCGCCGAAAACAGCGAACCACACACCGGTTTAGCCGCGCTGTCACCGGAAGAGATCACCATATTATACGAAGACAGCGGCATTTTGCAGGGGCTGCAGCCGCTGATGCCGCCACCGGCGAATTTGGATCGCGACGATATTTTTGTGGCCGCGCTGGATGCCGATCTTGGCCTGAACGATGCGGTTTCCCTGCCTGCCATTGAAAACAGCCGCCCGGACCTGCCGCTTGGTCTGGTGGTTTCACCACTGGCGGCGGATGTTGTTTTTGATCTGGATGAAAACGGTCTGGTCAAAGCCACAAAGGACGGGGCGCTGGCGCCCAGTGGTGTTCATGTTTTTTCGGGCAAACCGGTCATCACGCCCCCAACCAAGCCGCAGCGTGAAATATTGGTCCCGGTCAGCGTATTGGCCGAAATTCGCCCAAGGGTCCGGCCGGAAGACCTGAAAACCGGGGAGGACGCGATATTTGTGCAAGGCCGTCTGACTTTGTCACAACTGCGCGCCAAAATGCCAAAACCAAGGCCGAAATCACAGCAATCCCTGCTGGCAACCGGTGATGGAACGCCAACCGAACTGGCCATTTTAAATTCGGTTCAACCCAGTGGCCGTCCTGAAAATTTCGATGAGACCGTCAAAAAGGCGTTGGTCGCGCTGGCCGCCGCATCACCTGCAAATGAAGAAACGCCGGACACCACGCTGATTATTCCCACCCGTGCTTCGGTGGCGAAACTGGCGACAACGAAAAACGCGATTGACCGCTCGCAGCTGAACCTGATCGGCGTTTACGGCACACCCTCACAGCGCCGGGCACTGTTGCGCCTGCCCAGCGGGCGTTACGTGAAAGTTGAAATCGGCGACCGGATTGATGGCGGGCGGATCGCGTCCATCAGCGAAAATTCACTGGCCTATCTGAAAAGTGGCCGCAAGCGGGTGCTGAAAATACCAAATTAACGCCCGTGCAATGGGATAGAGCGCAATCCGAGAAGTGGGCACCGGTTTTTGGAATAAATTGCGCGCAAGACCAAAAGGATAGAGCCGCTCCGCTGATTCAGATAAAAAGGACGCGGCTCTAAAGCCCTTCACCCTTATTCATAAGCCTCCGGCGGGGATATTTTTGCCAAAAAGAAATATTGAACGGGCAAAACCCTTACAGCAACAAAATGGCGGCCAGTCCCAAAAAGGCGAAGAAACCGACGATATCGGTGACCGTTGTCACAAATGCACCGGAGGCAAGGGCCGGGTCGATGCCGGCTTTGTCAAGCCAGATCGGGATCAGGATACCGGCCAGACCGGCCACAAACAGATTGCCGACCATCGCCATCCCCAGCACCACTCCCAGCATGGGCGAGCCGTACCAGATCACGCCAACGGCACCAATGATCAGCGCAAAAATCAGCCCGTTCAGCAAGCCAACAAAAGCCTCGCGCCGAATGACCCGCCAGACGTTGGAACCGGTCAAATCTTTGGTGGCAATCGCCCGCACCGCCACGGTCAGGGATTGCGTGCCCGCGTTGCCGCCCATTGACGCGACGATCGGCATTAACACAGCCAGCGCCACAATCGCCTCTATGGTGGTGGCGAACTGGGCAATGACGATGGAGGCAATGATCGAGGTAACCAGATTGACCGCCAGCCAGGGAAACCGCCGCCGGGTGGTCGACAGAACCCTTTGCGTCAGGCTTTCATCGCCCAGCCCGGCAAGGCGCATGATGTCCTCTTCGGCTTCCTCTTCCAGAATTTCCATCGCGTCATCGATAAGAATAACGCCCACCAACCGCCCTGCCGTGTCCACCACCGGCGCGCTGACCATGTGATACTGGTTAAAGGCATAGGCCACATCTTCCTGATTTTGCCCAACCGGAATGGTGCGAAAATCGTCTTCCATGATCGCTGTCAGGCTGACGTCGCGTTTGGACGCCATCAGCGCGCTGAGCGGCACTTTGCCAACAGGACGCATGCGCGGATCAACGATCATGACGTTGTAAAACTGATCCGGCAGGTCTTTTTCTTCACGCAGATAGTCAATCGCCTGCCCCACATTCCAGTGGGTCGGCGCCAAAACCAGTTCGCGCTGCATCAAACGGCCGGCGCTTTCTTCGGGGTATTGCAGCAGGGCTTCAACCGCCACGCGGTCCGCCTGTTCCAGCGCGCCCAGAACCATTTCGGCCTGTGGCTGGTCCAGATCCTCGACCAGATCAACCACGTCGTCGGTTTCAAGCTCGCGCACCGCTTCGGCAACCACGCGGTCCGGCAGAAACTCTATGACGTCTTCGCGGGTTTCCTCGTCCAGTTCTGACAGCACTTCGCCGTCAAATTCGATGCCCCAAAGGCTAAGCAGCTGATCGCGGTCGCTGTTGTCAACCTGTTCCAGCAGGTCAGCAATATCGGCGGCATGAATCGGTTCCAGCAAACCAACCAGCCGGGCCCGGTCCTTATCAGAAACCGCTGCCAGAATGGCCTCAACCGCATCGGCACCCAAGGCATAGGCGTCCTCTTCGCGGTTCGCTGGGCTGATGGCGTCGTCCGGCACGGCTGCTCTCCTGATTTTTGGTGCCAATCTAGCGCAAGGCGCACAAAAGCGACAGGGGACAGAGCGCGAAAACTGTCGGTTTACCAATGCAATAGACAGGAATAGGATATAGCGGTTTCTCTGAATGGGCATGACTATGGCAAATCGCGCTGATCTTCTTCTTGGTCAAACTCTGGCGTTTGCGGGCGATCCGTTCCTTGCACCGCTTAAAGATGCGGCTGCGCACAACCCAAGCGGCGGTGTATTGGTGCAGGGCGGCAGGATTATTGCTGTGGGTGACGGGGCCAAACTGCGTGCCAAATATCCTGCCGCGCGGGTGCATGACTATGGCAACAATCTGATCACCGCCGGATTTGTGGATGCCCATGTGCATTATCCGCAAACCGGTATTATCGCCAGTTGGGGCAAACAGCTGATTGACTGGCTGAACACATACACGTTCCCTGAAGAAATCCGCTTTGCCGATGCAACGGTCGCGCGACAGGGTGCGAAAACCTATTTTGATCTGGCGCTTTCAAACGGCACCACCACCGCGGCCAGCTTTTGCACCATTCATAGCGAAAGCGTGGATGCTTTTTTTTCCGAGGCCCAGTCGCGCGGCCTGCGGGTTGTGGGCGGTAAAACCTGCATGGACCGCAACGCGCCGGACGGTCTGCGTGACACCGCGCAGACGGCTTATGACGACAGCAAGGCGTTGCTTGAAAAATGGCACGGTGTTGCGCGGTTAAGCTATGCGATAACACCGCGGTTTTCGCCGACGTCCACGCCTAAGCAACTTGAGGCCCTGGGTGGTCTTTGGGCGGAACACCCTGATTGCCCAATGCAAACGCACCTGTCTGAGCAACTGCCTGAAATCGCCTGGATGCACGAACTATTCCCGGACGCTGTTGATTATCTTGATACATACGAGCGCTTTGGACTGCTGGGCAAGGGCGCTGTTTTTGGCCACGCCATCCATCTAAAAGAGCGCGAAAAATCCCGCATTCTGGAAGCCGGCGCATCATTGGTTCATTGCCCGACATCCAACACGTTTATCGGGTCCGGCCTGTTTGATATGGGTGGCCTGAAAGCCGCCGGTCACACTGTTGGACTGGCCACCGACACCGGCGGTGGCTCGTCATTTTCCATGCTGCGCACAATGGCGGCGGCCTATGAGGTGGCGCAGCTTCGCGGCACCGCGCTGCA
>CAYZQS010000002.1:75291-83953 GCA_964480735.1 uncultured Rhodobacterales bacterium | reverse complement strand
AGAACTACTTCAAGGCAGCAAACTATGTTGCAGAATAAATGTCCGAAGCTCTAGCGCCCTCTTGAGCGAGGTTCCCGCTTTCGCGGGGATAACAATATATGTCCGGTCAATTACCGCGTCACATCCACCCCGTACAACCAGTCAAACCGTGAAGCCGCCCGCCCGGGTGCAAACCGTCCCATCAGGCGCATGCCGCCGTGCACGACCGCGCGCTGCAAACCGCCGCGCATTTGGTAAATTCGCGTATTCCCGCGCGAGGCTTTCACCACCCGCGCCACCCGCTTTTTTCGGGCCTTTTGGTAGGCGGCAAAGGCATGTTGCAGATCATCGTGCCGGTCCATTTCGGTGGCCAGAACCCAGGCATCCTCGACCGCCATATTGGCACCCTGGGCCAAATGTGGCAGCATCGGATGGGCCGCGTCGCCCAAAATCGCCACGCCGCTTTGGTGCCAGCTCTCGGCCACCGGATGGGAAAACAGCCCCCAAAGATAAACGTCATCACAAAGTGACAACAACCGCCTTACTTCGGGTGCAAAACCTGAAAAAGCATTGCGCAGGTTTTCGGGATCATCCCGGTGGTTCCAGCCCTCTGCCGCCCAGCTTTCACGCGCTTCAACCCCAACGATGTTGATCAGTGCGCCACCGCGCACCGGATAGGTCACCAGATGCCGCCCCGGTCCCGCGTAAATTGTTGCCGTGGGCACCGTGTCATAGATCGGCACATGCCGCGCCTCAATCGTGGTGCGCCATGCCACCTGTCCGGTGAATTCCGGTTTTCGCGCCACCGTTACCGACTGGCGGGTCAACGAGCGCAATCCGTCCGCACCAATCAGAATTTTTGTGGTCCGCTGCGGCCCGTCTTCGACCGGCAACGTCGCCTGATCAAATCCTATCGCCACGCCGGTGATTTTTTTGCCCAGCGACAGCGTCACCCCGTGCCGTTTGACCGATGCCGCCAGCATGTCAATCAGATCGGCGCGATGAACCAGTAAATATGGATTATTGTTACTGTGCCTGCGGTCGTTCATCTGCAAATTCAGGATCGACTTTCCGGAGTGGTAGTCCCGCAATTCTACCTGCTCAAGCGGCACGCTGATGTTGTGCAACCGCCTGCCAAGACCCAAGGCTTCAAACACCGCCGAGCCGTTTGGCGTGATCTGTATGCCGGCCCCAACATCCGCAAGTTCCGGCGTTTGATCCAGAACTGTAACATTGGCGCCGCGGCGGGCCAAAGCGACGGCGGCTGTCAAACCGCCAATACCCGCGCCCAGAATTGTTATGCTTTTGTCTTTGACCGCCATTTTGCCCCTTGCGCCCTTTAGAGCCGTGTCCTTTTTATCAGAATAAGCGGAGCGGCTCTATCCTTTTGAACTTGCGCGCAATTTAATCCGAAAACCGATGCCCACTTTTCGGATTGCGCTTTAAACAAAAAACACCGGAGCGGTGAAACCCCGGCGTTTAAAATCTGCCTGACGGGTATTTCAATCGTCGCGGTGCACTTTTTCTTTTCGCTCGTGGCGTTCCTGTGCCTCAAGTGACAGGGTTGCCACCGGGCGGGCATTCAGGCGTTTTAGCGAAATTGGCTCGCCGGTGTCATCACAATATCCGTAAGAGCCGTCTTCGATTCGCCGCAGCGCGCTGTCAATTTTCGTCACCAGCTTGCGCTGGCGGTCGCGCGTGCGCAATTCCAGCGCCCGGTCGGTTTCCTCTGAAGCACGGTCAGCAACATCGGGAATATTCCGCGTGCCTTCTTGCATATCTTTGATGGTATCGCTGTTTTCTTCCAATATGCTGGATTTCCAGCCGGTCAGTTTGCGACGAAAATAATCCAGCTGACGGTCATTCATGAATACTTCGTCGTCGGTTGGGAAATACTCCGCTTCAAGCGTTCCATTCACTTTCATAAGGGCCTCCTCGCAGCGATGATTGGGCGACTCATCCGGTGACCTTTGGCGGAAATCCGATGTTCACTTGGGCACCAAATACTTTACCTGCGCGGCTTTGTCACCCCCGGAATCAACCATCTTGCAGCTTCGTGAACAGCTGCATAGATTGGCCCGGTGAAATACTGCAAGGGCTTATGAGTATTATGAAATTTGGCGGTACAAAATCTTATGTGGCAACCGATGACCTGACTGTTGCCATCAACGCATCAATCGCGTTGGAGCGCCCGTTATTGGTGAAAGGCGAGCCCGGAACCGGCAAAACCGAACTGGCCCGTCAGGTGGCGCAAAGCCTGGGATTGCCGATCCTGGAATGGAATATCAAATCCACCACCAAGGCCCAGCAGGGGCTGTATGAATATGACGCCGTATCGCGATTGCGCGACAGCCAACTGGGCGAGGAAAAGGTGCATGATGTCGCCAATTACATCAAACAGGGCATGCTGTGGCGGGCCTTTGCGGCCGACCAGCGGATTGTCTTACTGATTGACGAGATTGACAAAGCCGACATCGAATTTCCAAATGATCTGCTGCAGGAACTGGATCAGATGGAGTTTTACGTCTACGAAACCGACCAGACCATCAAGGCCCGTTTTCGTCCAATCGTGATCATCACGTCCAACAACGAAAAAGAATTGCCGGATGCATTTTTGCGCCGCTGTTTTTTCCACTATATCCGATTTCCGGACGAAGCGACCATGCGCAAAATCGTCGACGTACATTTCCCGGACATCAAGAAATCGCTGGTGGCAGAGGCGCTGACGCAGTTTTTTGAAATCCGCGAAACGCCGGGCCTGAAGAAAAAACCGTCCACGTCCGAAGTTTTGGATTGGTTAAAGTTGCTTATGGTCGAGGACCTGTCACCTGAAGACATGCGCCGGGACGGCAAAGATGCCTTACCCAAACTTCACGGTGCTTTGCTAAAGAACGAGCAGGACGTGCATATGTTTGAACGGCTGGCGTTTTTGGCCCGCGGGCAGAGATGAGCTCCGGCACGTCACTAAGCAATTCCCCGCATCAGCGGTAATTCCACTGTAAAAGTCGTGCCGACGCCCAGTTGACTGACAAAATCAATTGTGCCGCCGTGGTCCTCGACAATTTGTTTGGTGATGCTCATGCCAAGGCCACTGCCCCGAAAAACCCGGTGGTCAGAGCTGTCCACCTGCCTGAATTTTCCAAACACCAGATCATGTGAATTTTCCGGAATGCCGATGCCCTTGTCGCGCACTAAAATCCGGGCATGATCCTCAGTTTTGACCAGAGAAACCTCGACCACCCCACCCGGTTTGGAGAACTTGATCGCATTTGACAGTAAATTTGCCAAAACCTGCAGTATCCGGTCGTGATCAACCGGGGCTTTCAGCTGTTGGTCAATTTCGGTCAACCGGATTTTGATGTTGGCAGAATCGGCAATTCCGCTGATTGACTCGACCGCCTTTTTCACGATCGTCGGCATATTATGCTGGACAAATTTATAGTCCATTTGACCCGAATCAATCTTCTGCAGGTCCAGAAGATCGTTGATCAGATTGGCAAGGTGCTTGCTGTTGTTATTGGCAATTTGCAGCACTTTATTGGCCTGCTCTGGTTGATCGTCAAACACGCCCTCTGACAGCAGATTAAGCGCGCCAAGGATCGAAGTTAACGGCGTGCGCAATTCGTGGCTTACCACGGAAACAAATTGCGATTTGACTTCGCACGCAACCTTGGCCTTGTCGCGCTCCAGTCGTAGGTCTTCCAACTGATCAAGGTTACGGCGATAAAGCGCCAGATAGACCATTGAATAATCAACAACAAAATACAGGGCAAACAAAACAGAGGCCAGTTGCAACCACAACACAGAGTCCAAAGACGGTTTCACCGCCCACAGATCCAAAATCGGAATCAGCAAAAAGGCAATTCCATAGTTGATCAGACGCACAAGCAGGATATTAGGCATCTGGCGATTGTTTACGGCGGCAAATAATGCACCGGTGAACAGAAATATCAACGGTGTGAAATGGGTGGTTGGCCCTTCCAGCCGCGCCAAAGAATAGGCAATGAACCCAACAAAAGCAGAACTGACCAGTGCACTGATAAGCAACACACGTTGCAGTTTAACCGCAGTTTTACTGTCCATATCGCCGGCGTCGACCACCCGTTTGGAACACCAGCATTCGATTAGTTCCGCCGCCTGAAACAGCAAAAAGCTCATCACAGCGACTTGCGGCGTGTAATAAAACGCCATCAGCAGACAGGTGCCAACGTATATCCACTGTCGCTGCGCAATGTTCTGAAGACCGTCTCCGGCGTAATCGGTCATCTTTTTGCGAAGACGCGCGATCTCTTGTTCTGACAGCGCATCACCGTTGGCCTGAAACCCGACGATCAGTTGCCCAAAACGCTGGCTTAAAGAACTCAACATTGAACTCTTTTGTGCCTCTGAAAGTATGTCTTTGGCCGTCACTGGATATAAACTCTAAAATTTCCACGTATCTTGATGCCGCCAATTTGCAGACGAATTGGGTCAAATAATGTCAATTGACAGGCGAATTCTTGAAAAGAGACAGATCGGTCGACTATTCAATTTGAAATTGAGTGGGCAGAAATCACGCAATTCGAAAAATGGTGCCCGGGGGTAGAATTGAACTACCGACACGAGGATTTTCAGTCCACTGCTCTACCACTGAGCTACCCGGGCACGGGTCAGGCCGCTGGCCTTGGGTCGCGCGGTTTTAGGATAGGTGCAGCGGTCTGTCCAGAGGGATTAGGCAAATTAATGCGCTTGAATTGCGTGGAAACAGACGGGTGGTGATCTTGCAATTCACGCCCGTTTTAGGATGCGCGATATCCAGGTTGAACTTGCCGCTGGTGTGTCCGCGTCCGGTAGGGATTCCGGTTTTAATCGCGAGAGATTCCATTTTGGCATGATTATGTTGCCGGAGCCGCCACAGGCCGATCCCATATTCTTTGGGTCAAATATCCGGATAAACCCGGGCGCTTGCATGTCGTCCACATAGACACAGCCGCAATATTCCGGTTGACCGCGCTGTTTGGCGAATTCCGTGGCGCTGGCCAGAAAATCAATCAGCTGGCGGTTTGTTAACGATTGTTCCGGGGCCGGCCCGCCAAGTTCAAAAACATACCACGGCCTGTCCGCCTGAACCAGATTCGCCCAGAAAACGTCCAGCTTCTGCCAAGATAATATCCCGTGGGAATTGGCACGAAATGCGTTCCAATAGTCGGTATCCGGCAGGTCGTTCATGGCGGTCTCCTTGGCGCGGCGGGGGCCGCAACGCCGCATATTCGCATGGTGTCGAACCGGCTGTCAAATAGCTGCAAACCGGTGGCGAACCAATCAGCTTTCCGCCAACCGGCCAAAATCAATAAACCGCTGCAAATGATAATCTTCATCGCCAAATTCATGGTCAATCAGGATCAAACGCTTGGCAAAATGCCCCAGATCATATTCCCACGTCATGCCAATGCCGCCGTGCATCTGGATGGCTTCCTCAGCCACCAACGCGCCAACGCGTGCAATAGTATATTTGGCGGCAGACAACGATTGCTCCCGTTCAATTCGCGCACTGTCAAGCGCGGCGGCGGCGTTGATGACGGCGGATTTGGCCTGTTCGATTTCCAATAAAATTTCAGCCATTCGATGTTGCAAAGCCTGAAACGCCCCGATGGCAACGCCAAATTGCTTGCGGGTGCGCAGATACTCGATGGTCAGCGTTTTGATGCTGTCCATGATGCCAAGGGCTTCGGCACAAACCGCCAACGTGGCGCGGCCGACAACGGTTTCCAATACTTTGGCAGTTGAGCTTTGCCCGCACACCAAAGCGGACCCCGGCAGATCAACGTTTGAAAGTTTCAGATTGGCCGCTTTTGCACCATCCACAGTTGCAAAATCGCTGATCTCAACCCCCGGCGCGCCACTTGGCAGTAAGAACAGCGCCAATCCGTCGCTGTCATTCGCGGTACCGCTTATGCGGGCTGAAACCACGATGTGATCAGCGCCAAGGCAGTTGCGAACCATGTGTTTTTGCCCGCTCAAAATCCAGTTTTCACCGTTTTGCACCGCTTTGGTTTGCACAAAGGAAAGGTTGTGACGACCCTGACTTTCATAATGCGCGAACGCCGCGCGGGCCCTGCCATCAAGGATTTTCTCAAGGTATTCAGCGTGTTGAGTGTTTTCAGAGGCAGCAACCGCACCGCCGGCCAACAGAACAGAGTCAATCAGCGGTCCCGTCATCAGCGCACGCCCCACGGCCTCGAACACCACTGCGATATCAAACCCGGTGCCGCCAAAGCCGCCTTGTTCCTCCGAAAACAGCGCGGCGAAAACGCCAAGCTCTGCCAGTTGAGACCAAACTTCAGCATCAAATCCAGGCTCTGACGTGGCCGCAGCACCACGCCGCGCAATGGAATATTCATTTTCAAAATACCGGCCCAGCGTGTCTTGTAACATGCGACGCTCTTCGCTGTGGGCAAAGTCCATTTCTACAGCCCCAGTATAATCTTGGTGATGATGTTTTTCTGAATTTCATTTGACCCGGCAAAGATCGAAATTTTGCGGTTGTTAAAGTATCGCGATGCGGCCATCACCGCATAGTCCGGCACGATGTCCGCGCCGTTATAACCTGCCTCCAGCGTTTCCGGCACATAAGCCACAGCATTGCGGCCCACCGCGCGGCGGGTCAGGTTGTCAATTTCCTGCCGCACATCGGTGCCGATGACTTTCAGCATTGAACTTTCCACCACCGGCGCACCGCCTTGCGCCACGTCGGCCAAAACCCGCAGATTGGTGGTTTCAAGATTGCGCAAAGCGATTTCAACTTTGGCGATGCGGGCGGCAAACAGCGGATCGTCAGACAGGGGTACACCATTTTTCACCTGATCCCGGGCGATTGATTTCAGCCGGTCAAGCCGGGTGTTGGATGTACCAACCTGCGCAGTATTTGTGCGCTCGTGGGTCAGCAGATATTTGGCGTAGGTCCAGCCTTTGTTTTCCTCACCCACCAGATTTTGCACAGGCACGCGCACGTCGGTAAAGAAAATCTCGTTCACTTCGAAGCCGCCATCGATGGTGCGGATTGGGCGCACTTCGATGCCCGGTGACTTCATATCAATCAGCAAAAACGAGATACCTTCCTGTCGTTTGCCCTCGTTTGAGGTGCGGACCAGACAGAAAATCATATCGGCGTATTGGCCCAGCGTCGTCCAGGTTTTCTGGCCGTTGACCACATAGTGGTCGCCGTCCCTGACGGCTGCGGTTTTCAAAGCCGCCAGATCAGAGCCCGCGCCGGGTTCAGAATAGCCCTGACACCACCAGTCAGCGCCGGTGCGCATGCGCGGCAACCAGTAATCACATTGCTCTTTGGAACCAAATTTCAGCAACACCGGCGCCAGCATGGAAAATCCAAATGGTACCACGCGCGGGGCGTTGGCAATGGCGCATTCTTCTTCAAAGATGAATTTTTCAACCGGGCCCCAGCCTGTGCCGCCACGCTCCACCGGCCAGGATGGCACCAACCAGCCCTGTGCTTCCAAAATGGCTTGCCAGTCTTCGGTTTCCTCTTTGGTGAGTTCAGCGCCCAGGTCCACTTTACGGGCGTATTCCGGCGGCAGCTTGGCCGCCAAAAATGCCCGCACCTCTTGGCGGAATTCCTCTTGTTTGGGTGTGAAACTCAGGTCCATGTTGCCGCCTACTGGTTGTTCAAACTGTCAAAATCCGCACCTTTTTCCACCAGTTCAACCAGCAGCGGTGACGGGGTCCAAAACATCGGGTCCTCTTTTTCAAATTCGCGCACGTCAGCCAGCACATTGTCCAGCCCGATGTGATCGGCGTATTTCATCGGCCCGCCGCGAAAGCGCGGGAAGCCATAGCCAAACAGCAAAGTGACGTCGATGTCAGAGGGGCGCAAGGCAGCCTTGGAGTACAGTACATTGGCACCGGCGTTGATCATCGCGGCCAGATAGCGGCGTATGATCTCGTCTGCAGAAAATTCGCGGGGCGTGATGCCCTTTTTGGCCTGTTCCGCCGCAATTATCGGCAGCAATTCAGGGTTTTCCACGCCAATACGCACACCATCGGGATAGTTGTAAAACCCGCGCCCGGTTTTCTGCCCAAACCAGCCGTTTTCGCAAATCCGGTCGGCGATTTCCACGTATCGGGCGTTGGGGTCACGGGTGGCCGCGTTGCGTTTGCGGTTGGCCCAGCCGATATCATTGCCCGCCAGATCAGAGACCTGAAACACCCCCATGGGATAGCCAAAATCGCGCAGCGCCGCATCTATGGCGTAGGGCGAGGCGCCGTCCTCCATCATGTGATGCGCGGTTTGGGCATAGACCGACAACATGCGGTTGCCGATGAAACCATCCTGATTGGCCGCGCGAACCGGCACTTTGCGCATCATTTTGGCCAGTGCAAAACCGGTGGCAACCGCA
Organism: uncultured Rhodobacterales bacterium; assembly: GCA_964480735.1. Classification (GTDB taxonomy): domain Bacteria; phylum Pseudomonadota; class Alphaproteobacteria; order Rhodobacterales; family Rhodobacteraceae; genus UBA5972. Next base: position 75,581 of record CAYZQS010000002.1, on the reverse strand, counting down.
TCGTCGCTGACGCCTGACGGCACCACGATTTCCAGCAGGCGCATTATGTTGGCCGGGGAAAAGAAATGCAGCCCCAGCACGTCCCCGGGCCGTTTGGTGGCGGTAGCAATTTCGTCGATGTTCAGATAGGATGTGTTGGAGGCCAACACTGCACCAGCCTTTGCCACTTTGTCCAACTCGGCAAACACCGCCTTTTTGACGGCCATGTCCTCAAAAACCGCCTCGATGATCATGTCGGCATCGCTTAAATCTGCATAGGCCGTGCTGCCGGCGTAGCGATCCATGATCCC
>CAYZQS010000002.1:59676-75191 GCA_964480735.1 uncultured Rhodobacterales bacterium | reverse complement strand
GCCAGACATTCAGCGAAATTCTGGCGTTCGGCCTTCAAGCCCGCAGCGAACGGGCGGTCATAGGCGGCCTGAACACAATCTACGATCTTAAACGGTGAAAACAGGCCCTTGGCGGTTTTCGCCAGTTTATCGCGCATGGCGGCAATGGCGGCATCACGGTCTGCCGCGGACTCGTTCTTGGGAGTGCGGTCACACGTGCGGCTGATCACGGTTTTATTGGCAACAATTTCAGCGGCATAAGCCAAAGCATCGGCAAGCAGATCACCGTTGGCCATGCGGTCGATCACGCCCAGAGCCACCCCCTTTTCAGCGGAAATCGGCGCTCCGGTGGTCATGATGTCCAAAGACGCCGCAGCGCCCGTGATCCGCGTCAACCGCTGCGTGCCACCAGCGCCCGCCAGAATGCCCAAGTGCACTTCGGGCAGGCCAAGTCGCGCTGAGGGCACCGCGATGCGAAAATGTGAACCCAGCGCCACTTCCAGCCCGCCGCCAAGCGCCGTGCCGTGAATAGCGGCGATCACCGGTTTATGCACAGCCTCAATCCGGTTGCACACATCCGGCAGGCCGGGCTCTTTAGGTGGTGCACCAAATTCGCGAATGTCAGCCCCTGCCGGAAAGGTCCGACCGGCGCCGGTAATGATGATGGCGGCGATGGCGTCGTCGGCGGCGGCGGCTTCCACCTGCGCAATCAACCCCTGCCTGACGGCCTGCCCCAAAGCATTGACCGGCGGATTGTCGATCGTGACAATTGCGATGTTGCCTCTGATTTCGGTGGTTACCGGATCATCCATGTTCAGACCTTATTCTTACAGAATTTCAAACAACCCGGCGGCACCCATGCCGCCGCCAACACACATGGTCACCACGCCCAACCTGGCTCCGCGTCGCGCGCCTTCAATCAGGATATGCCCGCTCATTCTTGCACCCGACATGCCGTAGGGATGCCCGATGGCAATTGCGCCGCCGCTGACGTTCAGCTTTGCCGGGTCAATACCCAGACGGTCCCGACAATAAAGTGCCTGCGAAGCGAAGGCCTCGTTCAGTTCCCAAATATCGATGTCGTCGATATTCAGCCCGTTTTTCTCCAGCAGCTTTGGTACCGCAAACACCGGCCCTATACCCATCTCGTCGGGATCACAGCCCATGGTGGCCACACCGCGGAACAGGCCAAGTGGCTTCAGCCCGCGCTGTGCGGCGGTTTTGGCGTCCATCACCACCAGCGCCGCCGCGCCGTCTGACAATTGGCTGGCATTGCCGGCGGTAATAAACTGCCCCTGCGCCACCGTCTGCCCGCCTGAAAAAACAGGGTTTAGCCCGGCGAGGCTTTCCACAGTTGTTCCGGCCCGAAGCCCTTCGTCCAAGGCCAGCGTGACCGGCACATCAGAGATGTCTCCGGTTTCCTTGTCCTTCACCTTTTTGACCGACGCCAGCGGCGCGATTTCAGCGTCCAAATGACCTGCCGCTTGTGCCGCCGCCGTGCGCTGGTGCGATTGCGCCGCGAATTCGTCCTGGGCATCGCGGGTAATTCCATAGCAATCCGCCACGATTTCCGCTGTTTCCAACATGGTCATGTAAATATCAGGCCGGTGCGCCACCAGCCACGGATCAGCGGCGCGGCTTTGGTTCATGGCACCTGTCTGCACCAACGACACGCTTTCCACCCCTCCGGCCACGCCCATGTCAATGTCACCGGATGCAATGCGCCCGGCCATCACCGAAATCGCCATCAGACCCGAAGCGCACTGCCGGTCCACGGACATGCCGGAAACCGAAGTGGGCAAACCTGCCCGAATGGCGGCCTGCCGCGCGATGTTGGACCCTGATGATCCCTGCTGCAGCGCTGCACCCATCACCACATCTTCAATTTCCGCACCCTCAAGCCCGGCGCGGGACACCGCGTTGGCGATGGCGTGCCCGGCCAGTTCCTGCGCCTGGGTGTCGTTAAACGCCCCCCGGTATGCCTTGCCAATTGGTGTTCTGGCGGTTGATACGATGACAACGTCGCGGCTCATGAAATTGTTCCTCTTCTATCAAAATACCGCCAGCGCCAGCCATGTTGCAGCCAGCGCCGGTTTATCCCTGCCCTTGATTTCAACAGTTAAATCGTAGGTCTGCAACACCTGATCCACCGCGCGCATGGCGGCGTCCTGTAATACGAACCGCCCGCGCAGCTGTTCATCAACGCCCACCGGATTGAGAAACCGCACGTTGTTCAACCCGTAATTCAGCGTCAGTTTTTGCGTTTTGGGTTTTGGCGGCAGTGCGTTCATGGCGAATTTGCTGCACAGTGACAAAGTCAGAAAGCCATGCGCAATGGTGCCGCCAAACGGCGTTTCTGCCTTTGCGCGATCAGGATCAACGTGGATAAACTGGTCGTCTTCTGTGACTTGCGCAAAATCGTCAATCTTTTTCTGATCAACGGTTATCCAGTCAGAGACGCCTATGACTTTGCCAATCAGCGCCGTCCGTTCTGCCAGAAAAGTCTTGCAATCGCTTGGCACGTTTCCTCCATTGCCGGTTTCTAAAGTAGAACCACGATTGTTTCCGGGATGCGAGAGAGGATTGCAAGAATGCCGCCACGTCGTACCGGCCGTGCGTTTCAGCCCTCGACCAGCGCCAAAACCCGCAACGGACTGCCGGAACCGTGTTTTATTTTCAGCGGCGGGCAAATTAATATCGCACCGGTCGGTGGCAGCTGATCCAGATTGGCAAGGCACTGAAGGCCCAGCTTGCCTGCACCATGCAGGATATAATGCGCCGGATAAGGCGGGGCCAGATGCGCACCCTGCCCCGCATCGGTGCCAACGGTTTCGGTGCCAAAACCAAGGATATCACGGGTTTTGACAAGAAACTTAACCGTTTCAGGCGCCGGGCCCGGCGAATGGGCACCGTCATCGCGCATGTTCAGATATTCCGCGCCCGATTTCTTTGACCAGTCCGTGCGCATCAGCACCCAGGCACCGGCCGGAATTTCACCGTGCGTGGCTTCCCAGTCTGTAACATCCTGAACAGTAAGCAAATAATCCTCGTCCGCCGCCGCCTGCGCCGAACAGTCAATCACACATACCGGCCCGACAAACGCCGCGCTTGGAATTGCATCCACCGTGGCATTTGGCAAATCACGCCCGCTGATCCAGTGGATCGGCGCGTCAAAATGCGTGCCGGTATGCTCGCCGCAGGAAAAGTTGCGCCAGTACCAGCCGGGACCACGATCATCATAACACGAGACCTCTTCCACCCGAAAGCGCGCGCATTGGCCAAATTCAGGCGGCAGGATCATCACCGGAAAATCCGGGTCCAGCGTATGGGTCAGATCAACGGTTTTGACCTCTCCCGTTGTCAGGCTGCGGGCCAGTTCCTGCAAAACAGACATCTACATTCCCTCGATCTGGGTCAGTTCTTTTTCCAGCACCCGCGCGTCTTCAACCCAACGCTGCCACACGTCGCGGGCCACGTCGCCGATAATCACGTCTTCAAGCCCCTGTTGCAATCCGGCTGTGACCTCCCGCGCCAGCACCTTGGCACTGATTTTCGGTGGTGGCAGCGGTTGATGCCACTCATCCTGCAACGGGCCGTAAAATGCGTTGACAACCTTCACACCACTGCCGGCCATTTCACCGCGAAAACACTGGGCCAGCGACAGGGCGGCGGCTTGCGACGCATAGGTTACACCAAATTCTGGTTTGTTGCTCAGCGCATAGACCGACAAAAGATTGACCCAGGCGCAGGCCGAATTAACCCCGTCCGCTCCGCGCGCCCGCAGGCCCGGACCAAAAGCCTGCATCAGGCGCATCAGCCCGAAATAATTCACTTCCATTTCATCGCGTGCACTGACCACATCGCGCCGCGACAATACCCCACCGGGGCGAATGTGGGTGGCGTTGTTGATCAGAATATCAACTTTTCCGCCAATCTCTGCGGCGCAATTTTGCACTGAAATGGTATCGGTGATGTCCAGCGGCATGATCTCCACGTTCGGAATATCCAAAAGGTTTTTTAGCCCCGCAAAAGATCGCCAGTCCTCGGCCTGTCCGACAAAAACCGTGGACGCGCCCGCCTGGCCAAGTGTTTTTGCCAGCGTCTGCCCCACCTCTGTGCGCCCGTCGGTGATCAGCACCCTGCGGTGTTTGGGATCACAGGTCAGTTCGCGTAATTGCTTGTCATCACCCATGTTTTCAACCTCCTGTTCCGGCAAGGCCATCATCACCCCTTTGCCGGATTTGTCTGTGCGGGCAATCATGTGAACCCGTCCACCACGGGCCACATCGCCGTGAATATGCGCCAAAACAGCAATCCCCGCGTCCAGCTTCACGGTGCCGCTGCGCCACGGCGTGCGCTCGCGAAAATAGGTGTTGGTACTCGTGCGCACCAATGTTTCAGCGATCAGGTGTCCACCGGTTGGTATGTCCTGCCAGCTTAAATCCATCGACAGGCAGTGGGGGCAGGCCTCGCGCGGGGGATAGGTGAATTTGGCGCAGTCATTGCACTTTTGCAGGCAAAACCGGCCCTCTGCCGCCGCCGCTGTGAATGCCAGCGCTTTACGCGAGCGAAAGGCCGGGGGAAGCGTTGGCAAGACCGCACGCCGCTGAGGATTTTTTTTTGGCGGTTTTTGCAGGGGATCAGTCATCGTGCCCCCGTGCCAGGGCAGCAGCGGCACTGCATACGCCGCGGTCATAGTTGATCATGCCAAAGCCTGATACCACTCCCACAGCCGCGCCGTTAACCTGTGTCCCTTCGGCAGTACCGGTCAGTTGCCGCAATGCTTCAACAAGTCCCAGAAACCCACCGGCGGCCCCGGCCTGCCCGACAGACAGCTGCCCGCCGGATGTGTTATGGGGAAAACTGCCGGTTATTTCCAAATCATTGTCGCGCACCAAATCCGGCGCGCCGCCCTTAGCACAAAACCCCAAATCTTCCATCTGCATCATGCAGATCACAGGATAATCGTCATAGGTTTGCAGGAAATCCACGTCCCCGGGTGAAATATCCGCCATGTCCCAGAACTCATTTACATCCAGTTGCCAACCGCCGCGATCCTGAATGGGATCGTCAGCAAATGCGTTGTGACGTTCGATTGTGGACAGGATGCGCACAGAATTCAGACCCAGATCATCGGCCATTTCATCACCCATGACCAAAAACGCCTCTGCACCGGCGCAGGGCATTACGCAGTCAAACAGGTGGATCGGCTCTGATATCGGGCGGGCGTCCATATATTGTTCCAGCGTCAGCGGCTTTTTCATCAACGCCCCGTCAAAGCGCTGCGCATTGGCCCGCTGCGCCACGGCTATTTTGCCGAAATCCGCACGGGTTGCGCCGTATTTGCGCATATAATGATCTGTCATCAGCGCGAAAGAGGCGTTTGGGCCGCCGGACCCGTAGGGATAGGCCGCATCCTGAGCAAAGCGCGAAAAACTGGTCAGCATGTTGCGAAAGCTGTCCACGTGATTGGCGTCTCCGGCGACACAGGCAACGATGTCGGCGTCTCCGGCCTGAACCGCGCGGGCCGCCCGGCGCAGGGCCACAACGCCAGAGGCCCCGCCCATCGGGATATGATCCAGCCAGCGCGGGCTTAATCCCAGATGTTGTGTCAGACCAACAGCGGTATCCGGAAACAGCGTGAAGGAAGACACCGTAAACCCGTCAATTTCCTGCGGCGTGATACCCGCCCCTCGCACCAGTTCACCCAGCGCCCGGGCCAGCCACCAATGGGCGGGCTCCGGCGAAAACCGCTGGTACGGTATTGTCACGGGAACCGCGGCGACAACCCCGTCATAGCCTTGGCGCTTTGGTCGCGGACGGCCCATCAGACGTCGCGCCGCTTTTTCAGGTGCAACGTGGTCACGGTTTTGGGATCATCGCGCAGGTCCGCCACGATTTTTTGCATCGCGCCGCGCTGAATTTTATTGGTTGATGTCAATGGCAGATCGGGCACAAAGGCAATATATCCCGGCGCTTTGAAATAGGCCAACTGATCCAGACAATGGGCAACGATCTTTTCGGCGGTGTTGTTGTCTGCATTCGCCGGGTCGGCCAGTTTGATCACGGCAAAAACCTCGTCTCCGCGCAGCGGGTCGGGGGTGGCCGCAACCGCACTGGCGGCAACAAGCGGGTGACGGTTTAAAACACCTTCAACCTCTGCCGCCGCGATATTTTCACCCGCCCGCCGGATAAGGTTCTTTTTTCGATCAACAAAAACATAGGTGCCGTCAGGGTTTTGTCGGGCAATGTCGCCGGTGTGAAACCAGCCACCGCGCCAGACTTTGGCGGTTTCTTCAGGGTTCTTCAGATAACGATCAAAGAACCCGAACCTGGGGTTGGCACCCGCCCGGCGCACCAGCAGTTCACCGGCGCAACCGGGTTTTACCAATTGCCCGTTGTCAGCAATCAACTGCACCTCGACCGCAGGGGACGGCGCACCAAAACAACGGCTGCCCACATGGCGATTGCCGTGGGAAGCGGCAATCACCGCCCCGTTGCCGGTTTCGGTCATGGCCCAGGCTTCGATTAACGGTATGTTAAAGCGGGATTCAAACGCCGTGTGCAAAGGCTGCTCCACGCCCGCGCCAAATCCAAAGCGAACGTCGTGCCTGGTATCCGTTCTGCTAGGCGTTGCGCGCATCAGCATGGCTGGCATGACCCCCAGATAATGCATGACAGTGGCCCTGGTTTCACGAACGTCTTCCCACCAGGTGGATGGGTGAAAGCGGTCAACAACACTCAGACACCCACCAACCGCGATCATTGCCATGACAGAGCACGCCAACGCATTCATGTGAAAAAGCGGCAAGGGTGTGATCATCCGCTCGCCGCTCTCGGTCAAAGCACAGGCCCCGCCAACATTCTTATACCAGTCTCCGCAGTTCAAAAAATAGGCGTTGGACAATACACATCCTTTTGGCAGGCCGGTTGTGCCAGAGGTATACAACAACGCGGCCTCGGCGGATTGATCCAAAGTTTGCATTTTGTAAGCGGCGACTGCGGTTGGAATTGCGTCCTCCGGTCCAACCACCATCGGTGCACCCGCCTGCAGTAACTCATTGCGGCGTGAAGGGATTGCCACGACGAGTGCCAGTTCAGAATGGTCCACCAGATACCTAAGTTCTGCAGCACGCAGATCAGGGTTGATCGGTACAATCGACACGCCAAGCGCGTTCAACGCCAGCCAGTGTTCAAAAAACGCCGGTCGGTTTTCAAGCATTATGCCAACCCGGTGGTCAGCACCATAGCCTGCGGTGCGGTATGTGGCAGTTTTATCATCCACCCGGCGCCACATCTCACCATATGATATTTCACCGGCGGCGGTGCCGTAGTTTTCAGCTGTCTTGCACGGCACGTTCAGGAATGGTCGATCCGGATAACGCTTCGCCGTTTCAGCAAAGGCTGCAAAAATTGTGGCGTGATCCAACGGCGACGCTAGCAATATGCACCTCCTTTTGATGCCATCCCGAAAGAACAGAGACACCACCGGCAATGCCCGTCGCCGCCCACTCTGTTCAGAGCCGGGCCGAGGAACAATCGGTGGCAAGGTTTCGCGGTCACACAAACAACTGAATATTGCGAAACGGCGCGTCGCAATTCACCAGATCCACGCGTTTTTTCCGAATTCTCAACCCGTCGTTTTCAACGCACAACGTATGGCGGGCCCATCCGGCCAGAATTTGCTGCTCGTCAAACCGGGTTTCCGCATAGTGAAAGGCTGTCCACGTCTGGTATGCGTTGGCTGCGGAATCCATGCTGTCCACCTGTGGCATCTGCAAAAGGTGTTGGCAGCGGCTTTGTGGTTTTTGCGAAAACGTACGCGCGCCTTCCAGCCGTTCCACTCGTGTGCGCAGCAAAAGCTTGTCTTCGTACAGCAAAGAGGTTGTCAGTTTTTCCTCAACCTGATCCCATTCCAGCGGCATCCAGTAAATTGCGTCTTCGGTGAACATGTCCAGCCATTCGGGAAACCGCCGCTCGTCAATCAGCCGCGCCTCCAGATAGACGAAATCAACCAACGCCTGCATTGTAACCTTCATGGCGCCACTCCGCCGTCCATCGACATCAGCATGAATTTTTCCCATGCCCGGAACTGGTTGCGCATCTGCGCCTCTGTTGTGCCGTTATAGGTTGCTTCCGGGGTTGTCCCTTCGCCATCCTCGTACAGTCGTTGCACGTTCACCCATTGCATGCCGTCACTGGACAATCCGCTTTGCGCACGTTCGTACATTTCCAGATCATCGTGGCCAACAATGGAAGTGGGCGCATTGATGATACGGTTGTACATGGCGGTGCGCTCCAACAAAATGTCGGGCGCATCGACAAGGCGGAAAATCCAGCTTTCCACCAAGGTTTTATCCGCCGCGATCGGTTTGAACAGGCGCAGCGACTGGATCGGACCCTTGATCATCATATTGGGGAAATAAATGGTGTTGTGGCGGTTTTCGCCCAGAATGGCCGCCGCTTTTTCTGCGCCATAGGCGGCCTGCATCTGTTCCTCATAGCCAGGGGCGACCGAATAATCCGAATGAATCGAGTGGTGCACACCCGTGTGCCCATGACCGTTGTCCCAGGTGCGAATGCCCATGCCTTCAAAAAACTCGTAAGAGGACATGAAAGGCAAGATCACCTCGACCGCCATTGGCCGGGGACCATCGCCGCCCTCTTTTTCCCAAATATCCTTGACCGTCCCGGCAGAGCTTTCATGCGCCACCATCGGGTGGCAGGTATCGGTCTGGTTCTCTACCAGCATTTTCCAGTTGCAGTGATGCAAATACCGCAGTGGCGCGCCCACAACCTGTAGCCGGCCAACAGGCGAACGGTCGATCATATTGTCAAGGCTGGACAGGCTGTCACCGAAAAACGATTCAAAATCAGGGCCTGCGTCATTCAGTTTAACAAAGATAAAATCACGGTAATTTTTGATATGAGCCACGGATGTCATGCCTTTGGCGGCGCATGACTTTTCAAAATCGGTGTTGTCATAACCCCGTTTCAGCGGCACAGACGCAAGCGAGCCATCGGTGCGAAAAGACCACGCATGATAGGGGCAGCGGAAAAACTTGCCCGCGTTGCCTTTGGTGTCAATCACCACCTGCGTACCTTTGTGGGGGCAGCGGTTGTACATGACGTGGATCGTGTCGTCTTTGTGCCGTACCATCAGGATTGGTTGATCAGCGACGGTGGTTGCGTAGTAATCGCTGCGATTGGGGATCTGGCTGGCGTGACCCACATAGGCCCAGGCGTTGCGAAACAGGTGTTTCATTTCCAGATCAAACACGTCCTGCGCCACGTAAGCGTCCCGGTGAACCTCGCCCGGTCTTTGCAGATTTTTGATGCGGTTTACGGCTGGATTTTGCACAGGGTCCTCCAATACGCGGCTCAGCTTGCACGGCGTGTGTTTGCGTCAGGCAATCACGGTGGGCGGTCGAATGCAATAACCCGAACGCCGGGCAATGGCCGCGCGCGGGTGAAAAATTTGCCGCAGCGTGGCGACTGTATCAGACGTGCTGATGCTCGCTTGACGTTTTACCGGCCGCGGCACCAAGGGATTTGGCTTCCTCGTAGTGATCAAATTCAGAATCAAACCACGCCGTGCCCCGGGTTGCCCCGCCAAGCGAGCGGAACAATTCGTCCTGCAGGGACATTGGCATGAGGGCGGAAAAAATATCCCAGCCCGCTGATGTCGGGTGCCCTTCAAAGCCCAGAACCTGACCTTTCAGGCCACTGACAATCGGCACCAGCCCGCCCGCATAAATAGACGGCACGTGGATTTGCACCTTCATGATTGGTTGCAGTGTATAGGCCTTGGCGGCCAGCAATGCCTCGCGCACCGCGGCCCGACCCGCCTGACGAAAGGCGAAATCGGAACTGTCAACCGCGTGGTGTTTGCCGTCCAGCAAATCGACACAAACATCAACAACCGGGTGGCCGTTTGGCCCTTCCAGCAGGGATTCCTGTGCACCCGCTTTAACGGATGGGATATAGTTGCGCGGCACCGCGCCGCCCTTTACGTGCTCTTCAAACACAAAACCGGAATCTCTTGGCAGTGGCTTTAAAGTCAGCACCACATCCGCAAATTGTCCGGCACCGCCTGATTGTTTACGGTGGCGGTAATGCTGCTCTACCGATTTTGCAATGGTTTCGCGGAATGCCGGGGGCACTGTGCCCAGTTCAACGTCGATGCCAAAATCAGCTTCCAGTCTTTCAACCGAATGGCGCGTGTGCAGCGGCCCCTGACTGCCGACCACGGCTTTGCCGGTCTGTTCGTCCTGAGTCAAAACCAACCCCGGATCAATTTCAGCCAGACGCGCCAAAGCGCTTGAAAGCCGCACGTCGTCGCGATCATTGGTTGGTGTGATGATTTGCCGATACCCGGCGGGGCGGCTTTGCGCCCAATCAGGCAACGCGGCGGTTCCGTTGGTTGTATAAAGGCGGTCAGGTTCCAGATGATCGGACTTTACCGTCAACCCGATCTGCCCCGGCTTGATCTCTTTCATCGGGGTTTTGGTATCTATTTCGGTGATCCCACCCAAAGATTTGCCGCCAAGATCCAAACCCATAGCCACGCCCGGCCCAAGCGCACGCACCACCACAAGCTTGCCCAGATGTTTTTTCATATCGGCCAGACAACCGATGGCACAAACGGCACTGTCATCGGTCAGGCGCTCTTTGGTGGTCTCGTATCCGGGCACCTCGTGGCGCAACGATTTCATCAGGCGGGTGACGCCGTTGCCGTGTTCCGCAGCACCCAGAAGTGCCGGAACCAAATCGTTGTTTTGCAGCACCTGTGTCGCCAGATCGTAAACATCCGCTGTCATCGGTTTTTGATCTTCGATCAGCTGTTCCAGCAATGCGTCGTCAAAATCCGCCAGTGATTCCAGAAGTTCGGTTCGCGCGTCCTGTTCGCGACTGGTCAGATCTTCGGGCAATTCAATCAGCGCCGCCTGCTGGCCTTCACGGTATTCCCAGGCGCGTTCACTAATCAGATCAACCGAACCGGTAATTTCGCTTCCTTTGCGGATTGGAACCTGACGCAGGACAATGTTGTGACGGCAATAGGTTTGCAGGGACGCCACGATGTCACGCACCCGTTCCGTTGATGCGTCCATTTTATTGATGAAGATAAAGCAGGGCACGCCTGCCTCTTCGATCAGATGCAGGTAGGGCGCGCATAAAACCGCGGCGTCGGCCTCTGGCGGGACGCACAGCACCGCAGCATCGCTGGCTGCCAGCGCGGGGCCGCCGTAAGACAGATTGTCAGACCCGCCCATTAAATCGATGGCCGCCCAATCGTCGCCCAAATAGTCAAATGTGTGAACGTTCACCGCCCAGGACACATCAAATTTCTTGGTCGATCCGCCTTCCAGCTTGCCGATTGCGTCTACCAATGTGCTTTTGCCTGAATGTGATGGGCCTAAAACGGTAAAAACTCGCATATTATTCTTTCCTTGATTGTTGGTCACATCGCACTTTAGCTGCACAATCTGGTGGGGCGCCGAACCACTTCGTCAACACCGCCGCACGCCACCTGCCTTGGGCTTTGGCGCGTCCAATATTGGTTTTGTTGGTTTGGCTTTGGCCCCTGCGTCAAACTTCCCCGAAGAACAGTGGTACAGTCAAGCGTAAGTTTTGTTATTGTGGATAAGTGGCTGTTTACTTGGTTCAAAATCCAGGGACTTCCAGTAGAGATCACAGCGCTTGCCGCCGCAGAACTACCAGCGCATTTCCATGATCAGGCCGTTTGCACCCACCAAAAGCAGACCCTCGTTGCCCTGTGCCGTTGTCGGTGACAACGGCAGGATATCCTTGATCGCCACCTGGGTTGATTTTGGAAACCGTCGCCAGTTTTCGCCGCCATCAGTGCTGACCAGCAAATTGGCCCCCTCGCCGACAATCCAGCCGATGCCTTGTGGCGACCAGCAGATGCGGTTCAGATCAGATTTTCCCGGCAGCGGAATTTTATCCCAACTTTGTCCGCCGTTCGTGCTTTTCAACAGCGTCCCGTTTGCGCCGACCGCCCAACCGCAACTGGCATCTTTAAAAGCAACGCCGTGCAGGCTGGACACAGTTGGCGAAGAACTTTGCAGCCAATTTTCGCCGCCGTTTTGGGTTAGCAATATCAGCCCTTCCTCGCCCACCGCCCAGCCGTTCTGTTCATCAAAAAAGCAAACACTGTGGATTGCGCCGGGGACAGCAAGGTTTGTCATCTTCCACGTGACGCCGCTGTCGCGCGTCACCAAAAACGTGCCGCCTTCCCCCGCCGCCCAGCCGGTGTTGGCATCTGCAAATGCCAGAGAATAAAGCGTTACCGGTTTTGTCAGCCCGACCGCGCTCCAGGATTTGCCCATATCATCAGAGCGCAGCAAACTGCCTTTGGCCCCCAAAGCATATCCTGTGATCGCGCCGTTTTCGGCGGTATTGAACACAATGTCATACAGTTTTTCAGAGCATTCGGTTGGAGCGTCGTCCCAGCTGACACCAGCGTTTTCAGACCGCAAAACCTGACCATCCTCGCCAACAGCAACCAAGATGTTCGTCGTGACCTGCGTTACACCCCAAAGCTGGTTCAGGCGACCCTCTGACAGTAATTGCCAATCGTCATCTGCCCCTCTGATCACCGTGCCCATCTCGCCAACCAGCCAGTCGCAGGCACCTATCCGCGCCATCCGGTTCAGATTAACGCTGGACGGCAGCGTGACCGCCTCCCAGTTTTTGCCGCCGTCGCCGGTTTTCAGCAGCGTGCCGCCAAACCCGCACAGGCTGCCGTTTTGATCGTCGTCCCAGCGAATATCGGTCAGATTTCGCTCTGTTGGTACGTCAACCGCCTGCCAACCGTCGCCGTAATCGGCAAAACACTGGCCGCGCTCTGCCAGTATCCAGTGGTGATCGCGTTGACAGTTTAGCCGGTTCAAACTCAGCGGGGTGTCCAGTTTTTGCAAATTCCACAGGTCACCGCCATCGTCGCTTTGCCAGCACTGTCCGGCGTCGCCCACAGCGATCACGCGACCGTCGGCAAAATCGTGGATGTCCTTGATCCAGGTGCCAGTTTCAGGGCCTTTTGGCTGCCACGACTGCCCGCCATCTGACGTTTTCAAACACAGCCCGAACGACCCGACAGCCCAGCCGCTAAGCCGGTCCCTGAAATGCAGCCGGTGGATCGTTGCGTCTGTTTCAATTTTTTGCCGCTGCCAGTTTTCGCCACCATCAAAGGTTGCAAACAGCAGCCCTTTCGCCCCACCGATCAGCCCTTCACCGCCTTCAAACAGCCGCATCGTGCGCAGTTCATGTTCAGTATTCAGCCAGCGCCGGGTCCAGGTGTCACCATTGTCTGTGCTTTCCAGCAGCGTGCCACCCTGCCCGACGGCCAGTAACAGGTCCTCTGACATCTGTGCCAGATCAAACAGGTGGTTGGCAGTGGGATAAGGGTTGTGTTCAACCCAGGTTATTTTGGCCATGCTTTGCCCGCTTAATATTCAATGGGAATGATCGTCACCATGTCACCATCGGCAACATTGATGGGCGCCGCCGGCAAAACGATCAGCGCGTTGGCTTTGGACATGCTGGACAGGATGCCGGAATTCTGGTTTCCAGTGCTTTCAATCCAGGCGTCGGTGCCTTCATAGTGCAGGATGCCGCGGGCAAATTCCATGCGGCTGCCGGCCTTGTTGATCGGTGCGCCGCGAAATTTCACCGACAGGTGTTTTTGTGGCTCGGGCGGACAGCCCATCATCACCAGCAACGCCGGGCGCACCAGCAACAGGAATGTCGCCAGAACCGAAACCGGGTTGCCCGGCAGGCCAAAAAATTCGGCGCGGCCGATACGCCCGTGGGCCTGCGGTTTGCCGGGCTTCATGTTGACTTTCCAAAAATCTATGGTGCCAAGCTCGGAAATCACATCTTTGACCAGATCAAAATCGCCAACCGATACCCCGCCGGAGGTCAGCACCGCATCTGCTTCTGTGGCGCCTTTGCGCAGGGCGGCGGTAATGTCGTCTTTGTTGTCCCGTGCAATGCCAAGGTCCAGCACGTCAACGCCGAGTGCCTGCAGGACCGCTTTCATCGAAGACCGGTTGCTGTCATAAACCTGCCCGGGTTTCAGCGGTGTGCCCGGTGTGACCACCTCGTTGCCGGTTGACACCACCGCCACTGTCAGGCGGCGAAAAACTGTGACGTTTGCGTTGCCAAGCGAGGTTAACATCCCGATATCCGGCGGTGACAGGCGGCGGCCTTTGGCAAATACCTGGCTGCCAGCTTTGATGTCCTGCCCGGCCCGGCGAATCCACAGACCCCTTTCCTGCCCCGCATTGACCGTCAACTGGTCCCCGTCCCGCCGGGCATTTTCCTGTATGACGATACAGTCACAACCGTCAGGAATGGGCGCGCCGGTCATAACGCGCACGGCTTCGCCTGTCTTGACCGTTTGGGTCAGGCGGTCGCCAGCCGGAACCTCGGCAATCACGGTCAATGTGCTTTCGCCGCTATCGCTTAGGTCTTCAAAGCGCACGGCAAAGCCGTCCATTGCGGTATTGTCGTGATTTGGTACATCATGCGGCGCATTGATTGCCTGCGCCAACACCCGCCCCAAGGCTGAGGTAACGGCAATGGTTTCTGTCTCTGTCACAGGTTTTACCCGTGCCAGGGCACGCGCTCTGGCCTGTTCAAATGGCATCAAAGACATCGGGTCATCCTAATTTCAACCGCGGTCCCCTGCGACCGACCGCAGGGTGTGATAAAAAACATTTCAAAGCGCCGCAATAGACTTCCCGCCAGACGATGATCTAGTTTTGATCGTTGCCGGTCAGCGCCAGACGCTGAATAAGCATCAGCGTGCCCTGCATCGCCAACCCGACCAAAACACCGATACCCATATTGTTGGTCGCCACCGAAACACCGGCCACGCTGAGGGCTGTCAGCAAGGCCAGTTTTTCGGTGGTATCACCGATCATCCGTGCCAGTTCCAGCCCTGCGAAAAACAACAAGACGCCCAGCACGCCTTTGGGGATCAGGGTCAGCACATACAAAGCCTGATCACCAAAAACCACGGCCAGCAGCACAAATATAACACCGATGATCAGATTGGACCCGCCGGTGCGCGCACCAAAGCGATAATGCGCGGCCAACCCGCCTGCGCCGTGACACAGCGGCATGGCCCCAACAGCGCCGGTGATCAGGCCGGTGATGCCCATAGACGTCAACAGCGTTTTAAGGGTAACGCGGGCGGATTTTTCAGTACCGAATTTGGCAACAGCAACATCGCGGGTGGAAATGATGGCGTTGCCGATGGTCAGCGGAAGCTGCGGCAACACCAGCAGGAAAAAAGCGGAGCCGTAATGGCTGAAATCCGGCGTGATGATCGCCAGCCCACCACCCAGATCACCCAGCGGCATGCGCTCGCCCGCCACAAGGCTTATGACAATGCCAAAACCCAGCAACAGCAACGCCGCCGGAAAACGCCGGTTTTCGAGAAAAAACAAAGCAATGAACGCGCCGATAATGCCAACGGCGGGGTTCAGCCAAGCGGCCACGGCGGGGCC
>CAYZQS010000002.1:35013-59576 GCA_964480735.1 uncultured Rhodobacterales bacterium | reverse complement strand
GTGGTGGCCAGCGGCACTGAATTGATCAACACCAACGCGATGGTCAGGGGCAACAAAGTGCCCAGATCACCCAGTGAACCGGCAAATTCATTGCGGTTAAATTTATGGGCCGCCAGTCCGTTCAATCTGTCAACTCCGCGTGGCTATGGGATTGCTGCGTAGCATGACAGCAGGTGATCGGGCCAGATTATTTGCGAAGATCGTTGATGATCCGCTCTGTCAGCGCGGTGATCGCAATCGCCGCCTCGCTTTCAGGGTGATCCACAAGGATTGACCGGCCTTCGTCTGCAAGTTTGATAATCCGCCGTTCCAGCGGAATGTTGCCCAGATAGGGTACACCCATTTCGTCAGCGGACTTTTTAACCTGATGGGCGCCAAACAGCTCTTCGTCGGTCATGTTTTCCACCATGCCCAGTACCGGGATTTTCAGGTGGTTGGCCATCGAAATGGATTTGCGGGCGTCCAGCAGGGCCACTTTTTGCGGCGTGGAAATCACCACAGCGCCATCAACCTTGCCCAAAATCTCTGTCACCATCAAAGGCTCGTCCCCGGTGCCCGGTGGCAGGTCAAACAGCAAGACATCCCGCTCGCCCCAGTGAACAGAGGCGATCAACTGGCGGATCAGGTCTTTTTTCAACGGGCCTTTCCACATCACCGCGTCATCCGAACTTTCAATGAAATAATCCATCGAGATCAGTCCCAATCCCGGGGCCTCGTCCGGCATGGGCACAATCGGCACGATGCCGATGTGATCAAGCTGCAGGCCCTTGTTGTGCCGCGCCGCCTCGCTGTCGGGCGCTACCAGCATCTGGGGGATGTTCGGGCCGTGAATATCCGCGTCAATCAGCGCGACCTTCAAACCGGCCTTGGCCAAAGCGACAGCAATGCCTGCTGTCAGCGTTGATTTGCCAACGCCGCCCTTGCCCGAGGTGATGATGATCGTGTGGTCTATCAGTTTCAGGCGTTCAGCAACCAGCCAGCTTTCGTGGGTTTCACGCCTTGTGGTCAGGCAGGAATTATATTCCGGGCAGATGTCACAGCCGTTTGGACGATCGCAAGGCTCTTCGACCGATTCAACCGGCAGCATATCTTTCAGTACAGGGGGCAGATCAGTCATTATGTGAATACCTTTTGGCCGTCCACGCCCACGCGTGTCGGTAAGAATGTATAGTCGTGCTGGTCAACCGCGAACAGGGCACGGAAAGACCCGGTGCGGAAATCACCGGAACGCACCAGTTCCTTCATTTCTTCGTTCAGCACCTGTTTACGCCGCAACAGCGTGTAAAAAATGCCGTTGCCTTCCAGCCCCGCGCCTTCGCGTGTCTGGCTGCGGGCAAAGGCGCTTTTGATCTCTTCCTGCTGTTCTTTGGGCAGGTTGAACAAATCCAGGTTCATTTCTTCCTCGCGCACGGTGCCAATAGCGGTGAAACCCACACAAACCCCTTTGTTGAGGTACATCTTCACCCAAGTGTCAGGATTGTTGCCGATTATCGTCTCATCGTGTTCAGCTTTCGGCGACCCACCGGCGGCAATCGGCATATCAAAGACGTTGACGGCGTTGGCATCAATGCCACCTTTGTCGGGGATTTCCTGCCCGGCCATGTTGTAACCGGCAATGCGCCCGCCAACCACGGCGTTTGGCCACAGCGGGATCATGCGCTGCGCACCAACCACATCAAAAAACTGCGCCACGTCGCCTGCCGAAAACACATCAGGATTGGATGTGGCCATATGAAGATCAACCAAAATGCCACCGCGTTCGGCCACTTCAATGTCAGTGCCGTCACACAGCCAGGTGTTGGGCCGCTGACCGGCCGAATTGATGATCATGTCACATTCAACCAGACCAATTTCGCCCACCTCAACCCCTTTCAGCGAGCCATCGTCGTTGAACACCACTTTCTTGGCCCCTTGCGAAGTGTGTATGGTCATGCCGCCGTAATCTTCCATGTGCTTGCGCAGGATGTCAGAGCTGTCTTTGTCGGTCATCACCGGCAGCACTGTATCTACCAGTTCCACCATTGTGACATCCACACCCCATCCCCGCAGGGTTTCAGAGGCTTCAATGCCAATCGGGCCGGAGCCCATGACCAGACAACGCTCAGATTTCCGCTTGGGGTCGCGCATGTGTTCAACCATCAGGTCCGCATCGCCGATGGTTTTGAACGCATGTGCCAGCCCTTTATCGCGGGCCTCCGCCAGACCTGGGATCGGCACCCAGAACGTGGACGCACCAGCGGCGATCAGCAGTTTGTCCCACTCAAACACTTCACCATTGTCAGCGGTGACGGTCTTGTTTTCGGTATCAATGGACTTGGCTGGTTTTGACAGGTGCAGGTCAACGTTGTTTTTCTCGTAAAACTCCAGCCCGCCTTTCCAGTACAACCCCTCGCGCGGCAGGCCATACATCTGCGGGATACGTTCATCCGGGTGCTTTTCCACCCACTCTTTGCGCAATTCCACATATTCAGGGGATTCGTTCCAGCCATAAAGCGCCAGCGGACAGGGAGAATAGGCCGGAAATGCTTCCTGATTCAGTACCGTTATGCTTGACTCTTTGTCAAACTTGCGAATGGCCTCGATGGCTTCAGCGGTGGCAGGGCCGTTGCCGATGATAAGCATTTTGCTGGCCATGTTGTATTCTCCTAAATCGAACTTTATTGTTCCGTCACAAGAGTTTGCTGTCTTTAATTAATCTCAATTTCCGACGCTATTCCCAAGTGCTGGGGTCTCCGCCGATCCTGATGTCGGCTTTTTCTGTCAGCTGCGCAACCCAGTCTTTGAACGCCGCCTTGGCCTGCGCGTCGCTGAGTTCTGCGCGAATTTCGTCTTTGACCTCATCCAGTGACAGCAGCGTCAGGTCGCGGCCCAGAACCTGCATCATCACATAACCTTCAGAGGTCAAAATGGCGTCGGTCAAATCGTTTTCCGCTGTCACGCTGGCGGCGTCAAACAGTTCGTCCTTGATTTCGCCCCGGCGCACCCAGCCAATCCGCCCGCCATTGGCAGCGGTTTTCGGGTTTTCCGAATGTTTCATAGCCAAATCAGCGAAGGTTTCGCCGGCTTCAAAGCGTTCTTTGAATGAACGCAGCGCCAAAATCAAAGCCGAGCGCCCGGCGGGGCAAGGTTTGGTTTCGGTTGACAGAAAAATCTCTGCAAGTTCCAACCGGCCATCCCGTGCAAAGCGGCTGATCCCGGTTTTCTTGTTCTGAAAATTGTAAAAGCCCTCGATTTCCTGATCGCTGATTTCGACTTCGGACAAAAACAGATCGATCACGTGGTGGATCACCAGTTCGCGGCTCATTTTCTCGTGCAGGCGTTTTTGAAACCCTTCGTCGTCGGCCAGATCATCGCCGCCCTGCAGCCTTATGCTCAGTTCAACCTCGTCAAGCTCTGCCTTGATTTCAGCCTCGGTTGGCTGCACCACGGCTGCCAGTTCGCTTTCCATCACCAGCTCTTCGCGGATCAGCTTGGTGATCGCGCTTTTCTTCAGCTCTGCCCGTTGCGCGGGTGACAGGCTGTCAAATTTGATGCCGTGAACTGATGCAGACAGCTGTTCAATCTCGCGGGATAAAGCACCAGCGTAGATGACATGGCCGTTGACGGTGGCCAGCGGTTGGTTATCGACCTGCTTATTCATCAGGTGGTGTCGTCATCTGGGTCGGCCAGTGCGAACCGCACCATTTGATCAGGCAACGGCTGTTTGGCGTGAAACCGGTTTGCTTCCAAAGTAAAAAATCCGATCACCAGTTTGCCGATGCCGGTCACGTAACCCTGCGCCGGGCGGTCGCGGCTGTTTTTGTCCAGCATGCTGCCGACACGCTCAAAATCATGGCCAAAACGGGTGGCCCAGGGCAACAGGTGATCTGCCAGAAAACTGTCAAGCTGCTGCTGCGCCTTTTCGCAGGCCTCTGCGTCATCCGCATTCAGCGTGCGCCCGATCAGCTCTGCAACAAAGGTGCATTCGTGCATGATGTGATCGGCAAATTCACCCGATGCCTGCAAATTGGCGGCGTTATAGGCGCGGTACACCTGCCCGGTGATTTCGCCCTGCACCTGACGATCGCCCAAATAGATGGATTCATACGGTGCCACATAGGGAAAAAACGAGTCATAGATGATGCGTGCGTATTCCATGCGGATTTCGTTCAGCAAATCGTCGGTTTTCATTTTTTGCAGGACCGCAAGCTCTGACAATCCCTTTTCGATCATGGCGTGACCGGACAGGGCCAGCGGCAGGGCCCGCAGGCCCTCAACCAAAGACCCATCCGTGATTCGCGCGGCCAGTTCTTTTGTCGGATTTTCCAACAATTCGGCCATCAGCACGTAAACGCTTTGCCGTTGACGATCCAGTTCGGCCGGATCATCGGCTACCGGCAACAGACAGGGGTCTATCCGCGCTGGTTCGATCTGGCGGCGGATCATCGCACGCACCCAGTAAAGATAGCTGTAGCGCTGGCCTTCGTTCTTCCAAAAATCAATGACCTGCGGATCAGAATACAGCAGATCAATCTCTGTAGGCTCTTGTTCGGCCTTTTTGCTTTTCTCGCGCGGCGTTTCGCGTTCACCCACGCGGTCGCTGACAATGGTGCTTTCCACCTCCAGACGGTCAAATTCGTCCAGCAGGTCGTCAAGCGTTTGGCTAAGGTCGTTTTCTTTCATGGGGTTACCCATCAGTTGAAGCGCGATTTCGTAATTCGATGGCAGTCGGCAGACGGGCGGTTGAACCCGTCCTTTTACTTTTGGTGCCCGGAAATAGCAGTTCCCGAGCACCAAATTGATTTGCGGTCTTCAGTCCGTCAGCCCTGAACGTCAGGACCTAAAATCGACCGGCCTAATAGAACGCCTTTACTTCGTGCACGGTGACACCGGCATCAGCAACCGCTTTGCGGGCCTTTTCACCATCGGATTCTGCAACCCAAATTGTGGCGTGGTAAGGCTCTACTGAAGAAACCGCCCGGTAAATTACCTTGCTGTCGGTTCCTGCAATGGCCTTATCAGCCGTTTCAAAGTCACCGTTTTGAAAATCCACACGAATAGGGTCGCCCCAGATCGTGCCGGCATATTCGTCTTCCAGAACCTTGAACGGATCGGGAATCAGATGTGCGCCATGCTCAAGAATACGCTCTGTCGAGGTTTTGTCTTGATCATAGTAAAAGGTAGGTTCGCTTGACATCGTTTCTTCCTCTTAGCGCGTCACTGCAGCGCCGGTTGGCATGGTGGCCAATCCGCCGGAGTGCTGACGCGAATACCGCTCGCGGATGATGTTGGATATTTCGTTGATATTGCCGAAATACAAGCAGTGTGTGGTGCATTTTGTAGCGCATGAAGGCCACAAACCACGGTCAACCCGGTGCACACAATACGAACACTTGATAACCGTCTTGGACTGCGGATTGTATTGCGGTGCGCCAAACGGACAGCCACCGATACAGGCCTTACAGCCAATGCAGATATCCTGATTGACGTCCACCAGACCATCGCCGCGCTGGTTCATTGCACCCGTCGGGCACACAGCAACGCAAGGTGCGTCCTGGCAGTGGAAGCATGACATGGCAACAAATGCAGTCTTCAGCTTACCGGCAGCAACTTTCGGACCAATTTGCACGATGCGCATCAGGCGGGGGCCAACCGGCACCTCGTTTTCCAGCTTACAGTGCACTTCACAGGCAAAACAGCCAATACAGCGGTCCGCGTCGTGAAACAGCGTATAGTGTGCGCTGGGGTTCAGGCCGGGGCCGGGCAGGGTTCGCATGGAATCATGCCCGGAAACTGCGCTGTACTCGTTTTTGTGACCCAGTCCTTCGGACATAAAGTCTTTGGTTTGCGATTGCTTGTTCATGACTTTACGCAGCTCCCTTTTCTGCCTGGCGCTTGGCCATCACTTTTTCAATCAGGTTACCCGTATCGTAGGCTTTGCCTTCATACATGATTTTACCAGTTTCCTTGTCCCAGGTTGGTGCACCGGCTTGCGCCACACCGTCCAGATACTGGCCAAATTCGTAGTCTTTTACCGGATAATCTGACATTGGATCAACGATAGAGTGGGTCATCTTGACCGCTTTATCGCGATCCGCGCCTTTTTTGCGGATGTTGATCAGCTGGGCCTTGAATTCCGGCTGGTTGTAGACCGGATCTTTGATGATGTCATCAATCAGGTAACACACGTTGCGGTTGGTGATACCAGGCACGAAAGGCTGGTATTCATCGGTTGAGGCCGGCACCCAGATTTCGCGGGGATCGGTTTCTTCTGTGACCCAGGCGAAACTTTCGATCTCGCCCATTTTGCTTTCAAGGATCACAACGTCACCGTCGCGAATGCCCAGTGCGTTGGCAAGACGGGGATGTATTTGCGCAAACTTCTCAGGCTCAAGCTCGTCACACCAAGGCCACCAGTGGCCCATTTCGTGGAATGTCGACACCAGACGCCCTGTGCACAGCACCAGTGGGAATTCCTTGAATTCCTCGGGTGCGGATACGGCCGTATGGGCGCCTTCGCGGTGTTGCGGCAAACGGTCCCAACCCAGAACTTCCATCGGACGCGATGCGCATTCGATTTTACCGGATTCTGTGGGGAAGCGATGCTCGGAACCGGGATAAGTCTCGCCTTCGCGGTACATGATCCATTTGCCGCGGATTTTCGCGTCATCGGTTTCGTATTTCATCGCGTCTTCTTCAGTCAACGCTGGCCACATCACACCACCCGGAGGCGTTGTTTCAGGGTCCATCGTTTCCTTGGACATACCGGCGGTGAACGGATCCTGCTTGTTAAAGAAGGCCACCCATGCAGGCAAATCTGCGCGGTTGCGACTGTCGCGGAATGGGAAGTATTCGCCCAGTCCCACGCGATCCGCGATACCGCAAACCACATCAACGTCGTTCCGGCATTCCCAGTTCTCGTCGATACATTTGTTGTACCACTGGTTCAGACGGTTGTTGCCGTGGTGCACCTGACCTTCACGTTCCACCCAGGATGTGATCGGGAACGCCACATGCGCGTGGTGATAGGTAAAGTTCGGGTGCCATGACATGTGAATAGAGATATCCACATTGGCCGCCATCGCTGCCGAGTATTTATTGGTGTTTGGCATCTGTGCCAGCATGTTGCCGTTCCACCAGACCGCACGAATTGGGTATGGTTTCTGGGTCAGGATGGCATTCGGGAAGACCGAAGCGGAAATATCCAGCCACGGCACCAGCTTGTCGCTGACCGGCGGGCGGGCCACGCCACGGTTTGGCAGGTCAAGCCCGGCGTCTTCCAGACCATAGCCGGAAGCCGCTGCATCCATTTTGCCGTCAAGCTCTGAACGGGGGTATGTGGGAATATCGCGACCGGGATGATCCGGTGGCCGACAGTTGTGCAGCCAGTTGACACCACCACCCTCGATCCCAACATTGCCGGTGATTGCGCTTAGCAACTGGTAACACCGGTTGATGTTGTTAGAGTTGTAGGTCTGTGCCGTTCCCAGACACCCAGTCATAGAGGCCGGTTTTGCCTGCGCAAATGCACGCGCCGCCTCGATAATGGTTTCTTTTGGCACCCAGGTGATACGCTCTGCACGCTCAGGCGGCATATCCTCGATCAAAGGCATCCACTCTGACAGGCCGGTGACGTTCTTTTCAATGAAATCATCGTCCTGCAGATTTTCTTTCAGAACCACATGAATCATGGCCAGTGCCAGTGCGGCATCCGTGTTCGGACGCAGCCGCATGGCGATGTCGGCTTTGGCCATCGTGGCGTTAAAGCGTGGATCGATCACGATCAGCGTCGCGCCGTTTTCACGCGCGTTCAGCAACCAGTTTGCGGTTGTAACCTCGGAAGCGGCCATATTTGAACCGGCAACCATGATACATTTAGAGTTGACCCAGTCCATTGACGGGTTGGTCAGGCGGAACAATTCGCGGGCACCCCAAGTATAGTTGCCTGCAACCCCGGGGGATTCACAACAAATCGGACCCTGCCCCACAACGTTTGGCGTGCCCCAAAGTTTCGAGAACCGTTTCGCCGCCATTTTCCACGCATAGTCGGAACGACCTGTGCGGTGGATCATCAAAGCCTCAGGTCCGTACTTCTGGCGAACCTTCAACAGGCGTTCTGCGGTGAAATCCATCGCATCGTCCCATGACACGCGCTGGAAATCGTCATCCAAAGTTTTCCGAATCATCGGATATTTGACGCGCAGCGGGTTATAGATATGCTGGTAAGACCCTGTCCCCTTACAGCAAAGCGAGCCGTAGGCGTTTGGGTTTCTGGTATCGCCCATAATGTCGACAACCCTGCCCTCTTTGACATATACCATCATGCCGCATGAGGATTCACACTGGTTGTTACAATTGGTGGCAACGACGCGATCATAGTCGCGGGTTGATTCGTCTAATGGCGCTAACGACATATTGTATTAAACTCCCGTATTCATATGTTAGAATATGACTATCAATTATTCCGGCTCAAAGATAGTGCTATTTTGCCGCTCCGCATTTTCGGTATGCGACTGATTTATAGGCTTTCCCATGACCACAAGGAAACTTTCACAGCGTTTTATCCATTCTTCCTGATCCGGCACCGATCCGTCGTTTCCGGCAAGGCGTACCTTGTCTTTATTCAGGTTAACCCATTCTGCCCATTCATCATCCGGCACATGGCGCGCCTCTTCCTGCAGACGTGTGACCATTTCAATCTCATCTTTCATGAGGTCATTAAAAAAGGGTTGCATGGCGTTTCCTTTAATAAAGCGGCGTCATAACCATCAAAGTTGTCTGCTTTGGCAAACTGTCAGATGTAAATTCCAGCGGGCCGGTATGATGCTCTACATGATCAAACAGCTTCTCAAACGGCTCCACACCGTCAATCCTACCATCAATTTTGTCGGTTTTATAGTGCATCGGCACCACGATTTTAGGATTAAGTTGCTGAACAATTGCATAAGCACCTGCCGCATCAACGGTTGAATGACCACCGCACGGCACCATCAGCACATCAATGTCACCTGTTTCTTCAAGCTGCGCATCTGTAAGGGTGTGGCCGATATCGCCCATGTGCGCCACATTTATGTCGTTCATGGTAAAACGAAAAACCGTGTTGTCACCGCGTTCGGCACCTTCGCTGTTGTCATGCCAGGTTTTGATACCGGTCACTTCAACCGCATGCACCCAGAATTTTCCGTAACCGCGGATAAAGGTCTTGTTGCCGCCGATTGTGTTGTAACCAAAGTGCCCGTCGTGACGGTGGGACACAAATATTGCGTCACAGCCCTCGCGGATTGAACCGTAGCGCAAACCACCGTTCCAGGCGCCAGAGATATAGGGATCAAACAGATACCGGACCAGACCGTGATTTGACGCCACAACAAAGGCCGAATGCCCGCACCAGGTGATTTTCATTTTGCCATTTCCAATCCAATGAAAATTCAGGCCATTTGGTCTTTGGGCCGCGTGTCGGTACCCGCACGATCGAAATTCTGCATGGCAGAATCCCTGTTCAAATAGTCCATTTGTTTTACTTTTCGACCCAATACAATTTTCATTCTGCAATATGAAGTGGCATAAATGTAAATTTTAACATCGAGGTGGTTCTTTGGCCGATATCTGGTCTTGAACGCCGCGCTTTAAAACCAGACCGACGGGGCGGAATGATCGCGTTTTATTTGGTCCGATCAGTATTTCAACGGGCTGCTGTAATACCAAACCGTACAATTTGTCTGAACGGTTTGAACTTAGGAAAAGGCTAAGACGATAAACTTTTAAACCAGTCTTGCGTTTGAACCGCAGCGCCCGGAAATGCGCTTATTATCAAAGGGTAAACCCAAAACACCAGAGACTGATCAGGCTTCTTAGGCGTTGGTTTGGGTTGTTGTATCAACTGCCGTGTCAAGCCGCGAATTGTACCGCAATGCCTGTGGTGCGGTGGCAAGCTGCGTGCTGCGCCGACACATGCAGATTTTGTAAAGCCACGGCGGCGAATTCAGCTCAAAACCGGAACAATGTCTGCGTCCATTTATCTCAACCAATATTATCGATCAAATAGAGTGGGCGTTATCCGGTTCTGTAAGTGTGAGCTTTCAACAAGTGACGCCAAGGCCCGCGATTTGCCTATGACTTTTTGCGGTCATCTATAATATTCATCTTTGCCATACCGCTTTCGCCCAGTTCAACAGCCGCAAATGGCCCACCCAATCGGGTTTGCGCGATGTCACCGGGATCAGCCACGTTGCCTTTACTTAGAATATCACCTGCAAATTGTTCAGCATTGTCCTTGGGGCGATACCCCAGATGGCCGGCCAGCGCATTGTCTACGGGCGCCCGGTCGTTGCCGGAAACACCATAAATGACGCTGAAACCGGTTTTTGGCGCCGTAACGGCCTGCGTGACCAGCTGAACCAGATCGTCATAACTCAGCCATGTGCCCAGCGCCCGCGGGCTGGTCACCTGCGCACAGGACAGGATTCGCAAACACACCGCTTCCAGCCCGCGTTTGTCCCAGTACATGCGCCCCAGATCTTCGGCAAAGCACTTGGCCAGCCCGTAAAACGTATCCGGTCTGTGCGCCGCGTTAATACCGATGAAATCATCCGTGGGGTGCATGCCGACGGCGTGGATCGAACTGGCATAAACCACCCGGCGCACCGCGTTTTGATGGGCGGACTCCCAAACGTTGTACGCGCCGATAATGTTTGGGCCAAGAATGGTTTCAAACGGTGCTTCGTCCGGGATGGCCCCGAAATGCACAACCATTTCAGCGCCTTCCAACAGGTTGTTGATGGCGGTTTTGTCTTCCAAATCAGCTTTTTCGTATTGCTCGCCGGCGTAAAGCGTGCCGATATCATCAACCTTGTCAGATGAAACAAATTCATTGCACATCTTTGAAAGCGGTTCACGCAAATAAGAGCCAAGGCGCCCGGCGGCACCGGTAAGAACAAGTTTTTTCATGAGTCGGCCTTGGTGTTCCGGAAAACCATAGTGGTTAAATACTGCGTGGTGCGGACCATTATCATACGACGGCTTTCTCTACGACGGCTTCGTTGCGCATGATGCGCTCAAATCCGAACGGGCTGAGGTCCAGACTGCGGTAAGCGCCGTACGTCAGCCACTCTGCAATGCCGCGCCCCATAGCGGGGGATTGCTGCAACCCGTGGCCGGAAAATCCATTCATGAAAATGAAGTTTTCAATTTGGTTGTGCGGTCCGATGATAGCGTTTTGATCGAGCACATTATAAGCATATTGACCAGCCCATTCGGTAACAACGCGGACGGCCTCAAACTGCGGAATGCGAGACGCAAAAGAGGGCCATATGTGGTTCTCAAACAGGCTGTGATCCATGCCAAAATCGTCAAAATCAACGGCCGGATCAGGGTCTCCTTTTGATCCAACCAAATAGGTTTCGGGGCCGTCCTGCCGCAGATGAACGCCTGACGGGTCAATCGTAAGCGGTAAGTTCCGGTCCAGAGGCTTTTCCGCCTTGAATATCCATGAATACCGTTTGCGGGGCTCCACCGGGATGTCAATTCCGGCCATTTTTGCTGTTCTGGCAGCGCGGGGGCCGGTTGCGTTGACCAATTGCCCGCAACCGATTTTCCGGCCATCTGTCAACGTCACGCCTGAAACGCGGGTTCCTGCGGCGTT
Source organism: uncultured Rhodobacterales bacterium (assembly GCA_964480735.1). Classification (GTDB taxonomy): domain Bacteria; phylum Pseudomonadota; class Alphaproteobacteria; order Rhodobacterales; family Rhodobacteraceae; genus UBA5972. Next base: position 47,956 of record CAYZQS010000002.1, on the reverse strand, counting down.
TTTCTGAATGCCGGCCACCTCTGCCCGGACATATTCCGCCCCACGATCACGGGCTGACCGACGCAGCCAATCAAACACTGTTCCGCTGTCCCAATAACCCTCATCTTTCTTGTTGATGCTGCCAAGCACAATGTCGTCCAACTGATAAAACGGGTAATCCTTCGCGATTTCTTTTGGAGACAGCAATTGCGTTTCGGTGCCTGCCGCAAGTTGCACTTTTTGCGCGGCCCGCAGATTTGCGGCGGCTTCTTCGGTATCTGCCAAAAACAAGTAACCATAAGATTGGATTTCCAGATCAGGCACCCGTGCGTCCCCCCCCATATAGGCGCGCAAGTTTTTGATGAAGTCTGCCGCGAATTGGGAAATTTTGATATTCAGTTCGGTCGAAAACTGTTGGCGGATGCAGGAATTGGTGTGCGCGGTTGAGCAAAATTCATAACTTGGATCGCGCTCGATCACCAATACTGAACCATCAAAATCCGGATTGTCCATCAAAAACCAGGCAGCGGACGAGCCCATGATTGCGCCGCCAATTATGATGACGTCATAATTGGATTGAACGGGTGTGGCGGACAGGTTTGTTGCCATCAGAAAATCTCTCCAATTTGTGCACGACGCAAGACATCTGAAATCTCTTTGTCGCTTAGACCATATTGATCAGCCGCATTTTTGGCTGTGATATAACCGTTGGCAAGATCGCGCTTTGCGTCATCCTTGTCCCGGTTGTCAGCGCTTCCATACCCGGCACCGCCCGGAAATGCCATCAACACACGGCGTCCGTGTGGCACGAACTGCTTGCCTTTCCCTTTCATCGGGGCACCGTTTTCCAATTCGATTGTGGTTGCGCCACCATCCTGACCGCCGCGACGGCCTTTGGCCGGATGGTTTACGCGGTCAAACATTGCCTGCATGTCAAATTCATGACCCTCGCGGGCACCCACTTCCATAAACTGCCCCAATCCGCCGCGAAACTTCCCTGCACCACCGGAATCCGGGCGCAATTCCTTGCGCCAGATGATCACCGGCCCCACTTGTTCGGTTGCTTCAACCGGCATGGTCATCACCCCTGAAGGAAAAGCCGTTGCGTTCATGCCGTCAAGCCCAGGCCGCGCACCAGAGCCGCCGGAATTAAACGTCAGAACTTCGGCGCGATAAGCGTTTGGCGGCGCCGGTTTGTCGGTTCTGGGTCTGAGGCTCAGTTGGAAATTACACAGGCAACCGGCACCTTCAGCAGGCACAACGCCCGGCAGCAATTTATCAAGTGCCGCGTAAACTGTATCTGGCACCATGTGGCCGATGACATGACGCAGGGCCACGGGCGCAGGGTGGACGGCGTTTACAATGGTGTTTTCCGGTGCGGTTATTTCAAATGGTGCCAGACTGGCCGCGTTGTTTGGAATGTCCGGCGCGATGGCACATTTTAAGGCATAGCAGGCATAGGCTTTTGTATAGACAAGCGGCACGTTGATGCCCTTTTTGTCAACGGTGCTGGTGCCATTCCAGTCACTGACAACCCGGTCTTTTGCAATCGTCAGCCGCACCCGCAAATCCACCGGTTTGGAATAACCGTCAATCCTCATATGCCCGTCCGCTGTGCCCGGCGTCAGCGCGTTGATCCGCGCCAGCGTTGCTTTGCGCGAGTTTGTCAGGATGAATTCAGAAATCCCCGCCAGATCACGCAGTCCAAATTCGCGGACCATTTCAATCAGGCGGCGGTGTCCGATGTCGTTACAGGCCGCAAGCGCATAGATATCGCCCACCAGTTGGTCCGGCTCGCGCACGTTGCCGCGAATAATTGCCAACAATGTTTTATCAACCACATTTTTTTCGGCAAATTTCATAATCGGAAGGTAAAGACCCTCTTCGTGCACATCATTTGCGTCAGCCCCAAACCCGCGCCCGCCGATGTCGGTGACATGGGCGGTGCAGGCAAAAAAGCCAATCAGTGCATCATGGTGAAAAGAGGGCGTGACCAGCGTGATATCATGTTTGTGGCCCGTGCCCTCCCACGGGTCATTGGTGATATAGACATCCCCGGAAAACATGTTGCTGCGCCCGATGCGTCGGATAAAATGCCCAACCGCATCCGCCATTGCGTTGACGTGCCCGGGGGTGCCTGTCACGGCTTGTGCCAGCATTTGACCGCTGTGATTGTAAACGCCGGCGGATAAATCTCCGGCCTCGCGAACCGAGGTTGAAAACGCCGTGCGCACCAGCGCCTGGGCCTGTTCCTCGACGATGGAAATCAGGCGGTTCCACATGACCTGATGGGCAACTTTGCTGTGTTTAATCATTGCCAGCACCCACCCGGTTGTCTGTAAGTGACGTCGCTTCGCTGACCACCTTTTGCTGAATTTCCAAGGTGCCGTCGCTGTGCACAAAAACATGGCGGCTGTTGGGGACGACAACAGTGGTTTCTGCCTCGGTCACAACCGCCGGACCTGCCATCTGTTTTCCGGCCCTTAAATCTGTGCGCTGCACAACGCTGGCGTCCGTATGTCTGCCAAGTGCGGGATCAAAAAGCGAACGACGGGTGCGCGGTCTGGCCGTTTTTACGGCAACCGGACGATCAACAGGTGTTGGCTTTGCATCAGCCGTAAACGCATTGACCGACCAAAGCGTGATTTCAACCTCCATCCCGTCCACACCGCGGCCAAACAGATTGGCATATTCAGTCTCAAACAATTGCATGAAAGTTTCCGCATCCGGCCTTTCAGCCTGCAAGGCCGATAGATTGATTGGTATTTCCCACCCCTGACCGGCATATCGCATATAGAGTTTATGATTTGTCAGGATTTTTGCTTTGGCGTCACAGGACCGCACGAATTGGGCAGATTCTGACGTCATCTCAGCAAAAAGCCGTTTGACCATTTTCGTGTCAAAGTCTGACATGCGCATAAAGACGGATCGGCTTGCCTCAAAACTGAACGGCGCACGCAGGAACCCGATGGCAGAGCCAACGCCAGCGCCCACAGGCACAAGGCAAGTGTCAACGCCCAGTTTTTCGCACAACCGCGCAGCGTGCAGGGGCGCCGCCCCGCCAAAGGCAATCATCGTGTACGCGCCAAGGTCTTCGCCGTTCTCTACAGCATGAACACGCGCGGCGTTGGCCATGTTTTCATCCACAACTTCCGCCAGCCCAAAGGCGGCTTCTGTTGCATCCATTGAAAGTGGCGTGCCGATCTTTGCGCCCAGCGCTGTATCAGCGGCAGATTTGAGCAGCGCAATCGCGCCACCGGCGAAGGTTTCAGGATCAAGCCGTCCAAGCACCAGATCAGCGTCTGTGACCGTTGGCTGCTTACCACCACGGCCATAACAGGCCGGGCCCGGGTCTGACCCGGCGCTGTCCGGGCCTACCCTGATCTGGTTCATCGCGTCCACACGGGCAATCGAGCCGCCGCCTGCGCCAATCTCGACCATATCGATCACAGGTATTGAAATCGGCATGCCGGACCCTTTCTTAAAGCGGTACGAGCGGGCAACTTCAAATACCCGGGCGGTTTTTGGTGTTTGGTTTTTGATCAGGCAGATTTTTGCGGTTGTGCCGCCCATATCAAAGCTTAGCACCCGGTCAATTCCGTGCCGTGCTGCGATGTCAGCAGCAAAGATCGCCCCGCCCGCGGGTCCGCTTTCCACCAGTCGAACCGGAAATTCTGCGGCACTTTCCAGTGACATGATCCCGCCACCGGAGTGCATCAAAAATACCGGACAATCCGCACCGGTCGCTGCCAGTCTTTCGCGTAATCGCCCCAGATAGGATTTCATCAGAGGCTTGATAAACGCATTGGCGATTGTCGTGCTGAAACGTTCATATTCCCGCATCTGCGGCGAGACTTCGCTGGAAAGCGACACCATCACGCCGGGCAACCTGTCGGCCAAAACCTGTGCGATCATCCGCTCGTGCGCGTCGTTGACGTAAGAATGCAACAGCCCAACAGCGACGCTTTGGTAATTTGCAGCTTTCAGCAGCATTGCCAAATCCTCTACCTCTGTCCGGTCCAAAGGCAAAAGCACGCCACCGTCCGCATCCATCCGCTCTGCCACGACGTAACGACGGTTTCTTGGCAACAAAGGTTCGGGCAACGTCAGATTTAAATCATATTGCTCAAACCGGCTTTCGGTGCGCATTTCGATCACATCGCGAAAGCCTTTGGTGGTGATCAGGGCGGTTTTCGCCCCGCGCCGTTCTATCAGCGCATTGGTTGCCAACGTCGTACCGTGAATGATCTGGCCTATGTCCCCGGGAACGACGCCTGCCTTGTCACAAACTTCGCGAACCCCGGTGATTATTGCGTCTTCCGGTGCGTCATATGTCGTCAGGACTTTGGCTGAAAACCGCGCGTCGCTGTTTTCCAGCACCACGTCTGTAAACGTGCCACCAATATCAACGCCCAATCGAATCGACGGTTTTGCCATAATGCTATCCTGCGGTTAAAGACGCCGGATTGCCACCACCGCACAGCGGGAACATCCGGTTTTTGGACTGGAACAAATCTTGCACGCGCTTTTGTCTGGCCCGGTTCGAAGAAAATGTTGCAAGGGGACCTTCTTCGCTTGGCACCCTTAACAATCCAGTGTGGTGTCACGCTCCCACTGGGTCAGTTGTTGGCTGTACTGGTTCCAGTCGCGGGTTTTTAGCTTGATGTAGGCATCACAGAATTCCGCACCAAACGCTGCGCGCATGGTCTTGTTCCTGGCAAACAACCGCAGCGCATCAATCAGATAAAGCGGAAGTTTTCGCGCGCCTTTCACCTTATGGCCCTCGGCGTACATGTCGATATCCAGCCGTTTGCCCGGATCGGTTTTGTTTTCAACGCCGTCAAGACCCGCCGCAAGCACCGCTGCCTGCAACAAATATGGATTTGCCGAACCGTCAGCGACGCGCAGTTCAAACCGGCCTTCATCGGGGATGCGCACCAGATGGGTCCGGTTGTTGCCGCTGTAGGTGATGGTGTTTGGGGCCCATGTCGCACCAGAGCTGGTGGTTGGCGCGTTGATCCGCTTGTAAGAATTGACCGTCGGGTTGGTGATCGCCACCAGCGATTCTGCGTGTGCCATGACCCCGCCCAGAAAATTATAACCAAAAGCTGATACGCCCAGTGCGCCCTTTTTGTCATGAAACAGGTTTTTGTTACCGGTTTTCGCGTCCCAGACTGAGGTATGCACATGGCAACCGTTGCCTGTCAGATGCCGGAACGGTTTTGGCATGAATGTTGCCCGAAGCCCGTGCTTTTCGGCTATTTCCCTGACCATAAATTTAAAGAACGCATGTTGGTCGGCAGTGGTCAGGCAATCGTTGAAATCCCAGTTGATCTCGAACTGGCCATTGGCGTCTTCGTGATCGTTCTGGTATGGCCCCCAGCCCAGCTGGATCATTGTCAGGCAGATTTCCGAAATCACGTCATAGCGCCGCATGATCGCTGACTGGTCATAGCACGGTTTCTCTGCGATATCGCGGCTGTCGGAAATGTCAGAACCGTCCTGATTTATCAGATGAAACTCTGGCTCGACGCCAGATTTCATCACGTATCCCTTGTCTTTCGCCCGGCTTATCAGCCTTTTCAGCACCACGCGCGGTGCCTGTGCAACCAGTTCTCCGTTCATCATCGGATCACCGGCAACCCATGCTACCTCTGGTTTCCAGGGAAGCTGAATAACCGAGTTGGCGTCAGGCAAAGAAAACATGTCAGGGTGGCCGGGTGTCATATCAAGCCAGGTGGCAAACCCGGCAAAACCGGCCCCGTCTTTCTGCATTCCGGCAATGGCCGGTGCAGGCACAAGTTTTGCGCGCTGTGCGCCAAACAGATCTGTAAAATTAATCAAGAAAAACTTAACGCCGTTGTCTTTTGCGAATTTAGTCAGACTGATCGTCATCTTTTTGCCCCTCTTTGATTGCGTCCGCGTCCCAACTGGTACGCGACTGCAATTGTTGTTCAAAACCGGTATCCAACTTTTACCGGCCAACCCGCTCCACACCAGTGCCACAACCGTATTATTCAAAGTGGCCGCATCTCGGCGCTTCAGATTATCAGCATGACTTTTGCCGCCGGTTGAGGCAATAGCAATCAGGGTCCATGCTTTGGATTATTCCAGTAATTCTGAAATCGCTTTATCCAGCGCGGCGGTAAATCCCGGGTCGTTGCCCGGATTGGCAGCGCAGTGACCAAAGAGCGAGTCATAAGGGCGAAGGTGTGCATTTGGCATGTGACCTGCTTCAATTGCATTGTCAGCGGGCGGAAAATACAGATCCTGCGTGCAGGGCATCAGAATGGCACGGGCGCGAATGGCACCAAGTGCGCGTTTGATATCGCCACCAAACTGCGGTCCTGCACTGATATCGCCAGCCTGCCAGGTGGCCAGTTTGGCCAACAGGTCGTTGGCGTCCCAGTTTTCGGCATGATCGACCTCCCAGTCAAGCAAAAGGTCCTCAACGCTGCCATACCCCAATTGGCGGTAAAGACCGTCACGGTAAAAACTTTGGCTAAACGCCCATCCTGCATAAACCCGGCCAAAGGCTTTCAGTCCCACAACCGGTGGCTGTGAATAATTGCCACCGTTCCATGCCTGATCCGCACAAAGGGCCGCCTTTACCCCTTCCAGAAATACGTGGTTGTGCGGCGAGGTTTTGGCCGAAGCGCAAAATGGCAGGATTGCGTCAACCATATCGGGATATTGCGCCGCCCAGTGATAGGCCTGACACCCAGCCATCGACCATCCGGTGACAAGGGCGATCCGCTTAACGCCAAGGTGTTCGGTCAGCAGGCGGTGTTGGCAGGCGACGTTGTCTTGAAATGAAATCTGCGGAAAACGTGGGCCATCCTGAGGCGTGGCAGCGTTTGAAGGGGAAGACGAAAGACCGTTGCCAAACAGATTTATGGAAACGATGAAATGACGCGCCGGATCAATGGCCCGCCCGGTGCCAAAAAACCCTTCGTTCCGCTGGTGGCTGCCGGTGAAAAATGTGGGCAGCAGCACAACGTTGTCACCCGCAGGTGACAGGGTGCCGTAAGTCTTAAAGGCAAGTTCGGCATTGTGCAGTACAGCGCCCGAAACCAGCCGAACATTACCAAGCGAAAATACCTCATGGCCCTGTGGCATGTTTCCTCCTGTCAGGCCCGCAGGGTGGCGCAGACCTGCGTTGCACCCAATTGCCGTTTCCGCCGCGTGATAACGTTAAGCAGATCAGTAAAGCCGCAGGTATTCCTGAACTTCCCAATCCGTCACCGCCTGATGGTACCGCTCCCATTCGTCATTCTTATATTCGACATAAGAATTCAGCATAACTTCGCCCATCACATCCTTGGCCAAACTGTCAGCTTTCAACGCCTCGATTGCGTTAAACAGGGTGCGCGGCAGGCGGCGGATACCGGCTTTGGTCAACTGGGCGTCGGTCATGGCGTAAAGATCAAAATCGGTCGGCTTGCCGGGATCGGTTTTATTGTCGATACCTTCAAGCACCGCGCCCAGCGTCATCGCCAGCGCCAGATAAACGTTCATCGTCATATCCGCCGCACGGTTTTCGATGCAATAGCGGCTTTGCGGCAGTCGCAGTTGCGCGGACCGGTTGTTAAAACCATAGGTGATATTGGTTGGCGCCCAGGTAACAGTGCCACCCTCAAAGCCCCCCACACGCGGCACAAGGCCGTTGTAGGAATTTACCGTTGGGCAGGTGATCGCGGTAATCGCCTCTGCGTGCGCCATCAACCCGCCAACCCCGTAGCGCGAGGTTTCAGACCAGCCATCGCCGTCCTTAAAAATATTTTCACCGGGGTTGTCCGCTGACTGCAAAGAAAAGTTGATATGCGCACCCGAGCGCCAGTCGCCAACCGTGGGCTTTGGCATGAAAGTGATGAACATATCGTGCTTTTTGGCAACTTCCTTAAGCAATATGCGCAAGAACACCAGACGGTCAGCCATTTCCAATAGATGGGTATAGTGGAAATCCAGCTCGAACTGCGAATAGGCGCCTTCTGCCACCACATCGTGAATATTCCAGCCCAGATCCTCCAGAATATCAATCATGTCCTTCAGAAACGGCATCGAATCGACGGAATATTCAACGTCATACCCAAAGGCCTGCCGCCGGGGCCGCACGCCGTCCGGCGGATCGTCGTCTATCGCCTTGACCGGCCTGCCTGCCGCATCATAACGCATGGCAATAAACTCTGGTTCAATCCCGGCAAACCCGACATAACCGCGGTCTTGCGCCGCTTGAATGGCCCGCTTAAGCGCCTGTCGCGGGCAAACATTATACGGGGCGTCTTCCCAAAACAAATCGGCAAAGATGATCGCCATCGTTTTGTCCCACGGGCAGACATAAACCGCATCAAGATCGGGCACCATCACCTGATCGCTGTCGGCCGGCGACAATTCCGGCACATAAGATATTGAATGCACCGCAAACTGCGGCCCCTTGCCAAGGCAAAGTTCCTCAAGATCGCTCATTGGGACAGGTTTGGTTTTGGGAATGCCGTGCAGATCAATCCAGCTTGACAACACGTATTTAACGCCGGCGGCTTCCAGTCGCTCACGCAGTTCAGGAATGCGCGGTCGGTTGCGTTCCACCGCATCCTCAAATCGCTCGTAATAGATTTTGTCGGTCATTTTTTCCTCCCTCAACCCGATTTCCCTGTCTTGGTTTAACCCGGTACAAAGTCATCCGGGTCAATACCCGGCACGTAGGTCAGGCCTGCGAGTTTTTTCCAGTTGTGCGGATAAGCAGCGTAGAAAATGACGCATCTTTCGTCCGCCTCATAGGAAATGTGATTGTCCTTGGGAACGTAAAGAACATCGCCGCGGTCACAGTTATAGGTTTCCCCGTCACAAACCAGCCGGAACGTGCCTTCAAGAACATAGATGATTTCGTCGCAGGTCAGTTCCCACGGCACTTTGATGTTTTTCAAAACGTTGATGCCACCGCACATGGTCTCGCTCATGCCGCTGGTGACCATTGGCTTGATGTAGGTGTCGCCATCCCCCTCGCCGATCGCATTATAGCGGTCTTCGACCAATGCCCATTTCATAAGTTGCGGTTTATTGCCCATTTTGGATGTCCTTATTGGATGTGATTGAGGATGGTTTCGTTAAGCTCGACCTTATAGCCATCCGGGTCTTCGCAAAACGCGATGACCCGGGTGCCGTGCTTCATTGGTCCCGGCGGGCGCGTGATGTTGACACCCTTTGCCGCAAGTTTTTCGCAGGCGTCGTATACGTCTTTGGTTTCAATACAAATATGACCCCAGCCGTCGCCTTTGTCATAGTCCGCCGCCTGATCCCAATTGTGGGTCAGCTCCAGCGTTGGAAACTCTGCTTCTGCACCATATCCGATAAAAGTGTTGGTAAATCTGCCGTCCTCGTAATCCGTGCGGCGCAACACCTGCATGCCCAAAATTCCACAATAAAATGCCAGCGAGGCCTCCAGATCGCGCACCCGCATCATCGTGTGTGCCAGCCGAAAGCCCGTGTCTGAGTCTGCCATTTAAGACGCTCCTTTCTGCGCAACGCTTTGCGCAATCAATTCCTGAAACGCCCGCACGTTGTCTTCCCAACAAGGCGACAGCACGCCGCCGCCTTCGGCCACAGGCGAGGCACGGCCAAGCTGCAAACGCTCGCAGATTTCATGGTCTTCTTTATGAACGTCCCACCAAAGCTTTTTCAGCCCCTCGATTTCATCAGGTGAAAGCACTTTTTCGTCTGTCGTATAAAGTGCGCGTTTTTGGACGGTTTGTCCGGGGCCAAGCGGGATATTCAGATAAACGCCAAGCTGATCCGGGAAATAACGCCCGACAATGAAGTTTGGAAACAGCGTCAGGTAGCGCGAGCTGACCGCAAGGCTGCCATCTGTTCCGGCTTCCTCTCCCAGATCAACCGCGCTGCCCAGACACAGGCCATCGACGATTGTACGGTGGTCGGCCAACGGCTGAGCGGTGGTTGTGGCATGGACAAACTGCACATGATAGGGCTCGATAAAATTCTCCATCAGGAATTTCCAGTTGGTCGCGATCTCGCCAAAATCCAACATTCCAATCGGCGCTATTTTTGCAAAGTCGATCCCGTCCAGCCGGGCAATCAGCGCTGCCGCATAGACTTCAAAATCCGGCGCATTGCCGTCCAGATTGACGAAAATCCAATCGTGCCAGACGTGGGTGCGCACCGCAATCAGCCCGTGGTCGTCAGCATCAAATCCGTCCGGCTGATGGTTGTCAGTGCCGCCAAAATGTGGCGACGCACGCAGTTTACCATTCAGATCATAAGCCCAGGCGTGATAGGGGCAGCGGATCAGCTTGCCAACGTTTGTGGGGGCATCCACCAGCATCAGGCATCGGTGGCGGCATACGTTGTGAAAGGCGGCAATCTTGCCCGATGCGTTGCGCACCAACAGCAGGGGTTTGCCGGCAACCGTGACAGGTACGACGTCGCCGGGTTCCTTCAGCTCGTGGGCAAATCCGGCACAGACCCAGGACGCTGAAAAAACGGTGTCACATTCCGCCTGCCAGAAATCCGGATCGCAATAAGCCGCGGCAGGCAATCCCACTGCGGGTGACGACGACGCCTTGGCCCAGGCAGCCAGTTCAGACGCGCTAAACATCCCGGTCCTGCCAATCGCTTTTCAATAAAAACTGGTTTTTGAAACTTTGCAGTCCCATCATCGTTTCCACGGACGCGATATCGCTTTGGCCGTGAATTTCGTTTTCCAAAAATTCCAGAAAGCTTTCATTGTCATTGGTGACAACCTCAACCAAAAGATCGTAGCGCCCTCCAACCCACAGAATGTAAACGACATTTGACAGGCTGGTCAGACGTTTGGCCACGTCGCCGGGTGACGCGGTCGCTGAAACTTTGACGCCCAACATGGCGTCGGTTTTATATTCGGCGGCCACCGGATCAACGATGGCGACGATCCGCAAAAGCCCCGCCTCTTTCATTGCATTCACCCGGTTTCGGATTGTGCCCTCAGACACATCCAAGCGGTTCGCGATTTCCGAGAACGGCGTCCTGCCATCGTTTTCCAGTGCAGAAATTATCGCCCGGTTCAGCTTGTCGTCGGTTGGCAACCTGTCAGCCTGCCCCGTTGACATTTTGCGCGGGCTGCCATTGCTGACGCGGGCGGAATGATATGCGGATTTAAGCAATGGCACACCTCTATCGAACGTTAAAACGCTAGTACAGGATTGCGTAATAGGCAATTGTTTTTTACTGAATACCTAAAATTCGTGCGTAGGCTTGCAGTATTCGTAGTGTACGTGGAAGAATATATGTAATTCGCACCGGATGCGAGTTCAACTGGCCGGACACAGGCAAGCAACTGCCCGACCTTAAAATTGCTGTGAAATCAGATGTGGATAAGATTGAATATCAAATTCAGAACGCGGCAACCATCGTCTTAGGAGAAAATTCCGCGTCAACACCTTGCGTTTAATCGACTACCGGTCCCTCGCCAGACAAATAGACCGCAATCAGACAGCCACCCGGGGAATAAGAGGAATGTTTGGTCCCCTTTTTAAGCCACACCAGATCACCCGCTTCATACCTGACACCATCATGGTCAAACAGTTCACCTTCCAGCATCAAAAACTCTTCGTCGCTGTGATGAACATGCGCCACGGTGGTTTCGCCGGGCGCCATGCGATATATATGAAACCCGCTGCCGTGGGGTTTGGCATCATTCAGTTGTAATACCGCGCCGTTTTCCACCCCGTCACTAAAAAACGGAGTGAATTCTGCGGTGTGGATGTTGACGACACGCCGATCTTTTGACTCTATTGCTTTCAATTCTGACATGCGGACATTCCTGTTTTCCCATTCAATTTGCCAACCGATGCGCCGCAACAATTTTCTGTGCAACCTCCATACCGCTGCGATATGCCCCGTGAACCGTTGCTTGGGCGTCCGGCATCGTTGCTTCACCGGCAAAATATAACGTGTTGCCCAGTGGTTCGGCAAGAATTTCCCGTGCCCCAGAGCCGCCGGGGCGGGCAAAGCTGTATGACCCGACGGTATTTGCATTGCCGCGCCAACTTGTTTGGTCTGTTCGGCGAACGTATTTCACCACATCATTGCCGAAAATGCCCCGCAATCCTTGCAAACAATATTCCGTCGCGGCGCCCTTGCCCTCGGTTTCCAGCAGGTCCGCAAACCGACCGGCAACAAACCCAACCGCCATGTTTGTTTCATAAAACCCAAACAACAACGTGCAAAATTCTTCGCCACCGGAATGGTAATCGGCCATTTCGCCAACCACGGCTTCTGTCCAGACTGGATCAAATTCAAGGCCAACTTTGTTCAGCAGGCCGTTTGGCAACTGATTGATTGCGGTCAATTTCCGGTCGGGCAGCGCCGGGGTAAATCTGATCTTTTCAAGGCCCAGAACGCCGGTTGAAACCGTCAACACCAGATAGTTGGCCTTGGCCTCACCTTTTGGTGTAAGCGCACGAACGCCGGGGCCGGAATAGTCAATTTTCAAAACCGGGCAGTTCAGATGAACCGGCACATCCGCATGAAGGTCTTTCACAAAAGTACCAAGACCGCCGGACACCAACCAGTCGCCGTCTGCATCCTTGTAGCTGTAAACGTCCTTTGCGGATGTTACATCTGCGTCCCCGCCCAGCATCTGCGGCACCCAAAACCTGGCCGTATCTTTCCACCGCGACGACGGCAAAGCATCCTCTGTTGAACTGTCACCCTGCCCTGCTCCGGCTGCGTTTATGGCACGCCACATGGCATGTTGATAGTTGCTGTAGTCGGCCACCTCCGGTTTTGTAAGCGACCGGTCCACCCTGTGAACCCACTTCCAGTTCCAGGGCGTCTTGTGCAGCTCTGTGCCTTTTTCTTTCGCCAGACGCGCCAGCGGGTTTACGGGCGCGGAATGCAGCCATGATCCGCCCCGGTCAAAGGGCGTTTCAAACGTCTTTGTATCGGTAATGCACCGCCCGCCGACATGCGC
>CAYZQS010000002.1:33791-34913 GCA_964480735.1 uncultured Rhodobacterales bacterium | reverse complement strand
TCTGATTGAAAAAATACATTGCCGCCGCGTATCGCACGGCACCTGAACCGGGGTCTCCAACTTTGGAAAGTAACAGCGTTTTCTGCCTGTCAAACTCATCCGGATTGCCAGTGCCGGTTGTCACTGGGCGCCTGTGTTTCCCAGCGAAGTGTTCAAGGTTTTCACGTCATCTTCTATTGGCGCCTGCTTCACATTGTAAATTGGCAAAATCGCCCGCAAATGGTCGTGGTGCGAGCGCACGCCGTATTCCAGATCTGACAGATAAAACCCCTCAAAAGAATCCGAAGCCATAGATTCATTTGACCAGATCGTAAGCTGAATGTCTTCCTTTACAGTTTCGCGATCAATGCGGTTTGCCAGATAGCGGGAGGCGCGTTGCTGCCGGTCTTCGACAGGATTGCGGTATATTCCACTGCGCAGCTGGGATTTCGCGGTGGACAAGGGAAATTCCTGATAAAACAAGATAGTTTCTGGTGTCGCGGCGATCACGGCGTTTGGGAAAAGGCCGTAATATAGCCAAGACCGGTGCAGGCTTTCCGGCAGATGTTCCTGTGGTTTTGACATTTTTTTGTAGTTTCGCACCGCCCAGCGCCGGCCGCTTGACTGGGTGAATTTGCCGTCTGAACGGGAAACACCGTTCACGTAAGGCTCGTCCGCATAAGTTGCCCCGTAAAGGTCTTGCAGCGCCGGATGGGCCATCGCCACGTGATACCCTTCGTTGTCAACATCCCGGACCGATTTCCAGTTTACCGGCGATTGACCATGCCAAAGTTCGCCGACGGGCACGTGATCCGCCATGTTGTAACCGGCGGCTTCCCTGGCGAAGGGTTCAAGCAATTCTTTGACAGCGGGTTGCGGGCCTTTTTTGAAGCGAACAAATACAAATCCATTCCAGATTTCAAAGTCAATCGTTCGCAGTCCAAATTTGTGCTTATCCAGTTCCGGAAAAGAGTCAGGCCGGGCCGCGCCCCTTAACGTGCCGTCAAGATTATAAACCCATCCGTGAAACGGGCAGACCAGCGCGTTTTTGCAAATGCCGTTGTCTTTGACCACCAGCCGGGAGCCGCGGTGTCGACATATATTGTGAAACGCCCGCACTTTCCTGTCTGAATCCCGCAAGAT
>CAYZQS010000002.1:22499-33691 GCA_964480735.1 uncultured Rhodobacterales bacterium | reverse complement strand
TATGGTCGTACAGTGTCCATCAACCGTTTCCAAGTCAGCGCCACCGCGATGCCCTGACCCCGAAATCGACTGAACGGGATTTTTGGCATTGGGGTGAGAGGCAGAAAGTCTGCATGGTTGTTCTTCGCACAATGGCCGGCCAGAACTTTTCCAAACATCGTCGCCATCGCCACACCCCGTCCGTTAAATCCCAGTCCGCTGTATAGCCCCCGCGCCAGTTTGTGAATATGTGGCACGTGATCAAGGGTCAGGGCAACGCGTCCGGTCCACATGTGGTTCAGCCTGGTGTTGTCAACTTCAGGAAATATCTCGCGCATGCGGCGCAGACCGAAGTTAAAATTCTTATCGTTGATCAGTTCTTTTTGCGAATTTATGCGACTGCCAAAAAGCAGGCGGTCTTTGCGATCAATACCAAACCAGGACAGCAGGCGGCGTGTATCCGCAGCACCCTGCCGCTGCGGCAGGATTTTCCTTTTCAGATTGTCACCCAGCGGTTCCGTGGCGACAACCCCCGTTAACACCGGCACGATGGTTTCTGAAAGCCCCGGCAACATGGATCCGGTATAACCATTGGTGCAGACAATCACGGTTTCGCTGCTGACTGATCCCCCAACAGTGGTGACCAGCCAGCGGTCCGCACTTTCCGTTACCGATAAGGCGGGCGAGTCCCGGTAAATGGAAACACCAAGGTCCAAGCACGCCCGCGCCAGCCCCCTTGCGTATTTTAGCGGGTGAAGATTGCCACCGCGATCGTCAATCAACCCTCCGGCATAGGCCGCCGTGCCGGTTTTCGCCGCTACATGTTCGCGGGTCAGTTTGCGCACCAGCGCGGCGCGCTGGCCCCATTGCTTAACATGGTCCTCGATTGTGCGCAGACCAAACGGGCCTTTTGCCAATTGTATCCAACCGGTTTGCAAAAGATCACAGTCAATCCGGTATTTCTTGATCAGGTCAAATACAAGCTGTGGCGCGGCTCCTGCCGTTTTGGCAATTCCCTCGCCACGCTCGCGGCCATAGCGCCTGACCATTTCATCCGGAAAAATCTTCAAGCCGGGGATGACCTGCCCGCCGTTTCGACCCGACGCACCCCACCCCGGCTCGTGCGCTTCGACGATGGCAACCTGAATGCCCTGCTCCGCCAGATGAAGGGCGGTTGAAAGCCCGCAAAACCCCGCACCGATCACCAGAACATCAACGCGCAAATCACCGCGCAGGCGGTCAAGTTCCGGCAGATCATCAGCAGTCTTGCCCCAAAGCGACGTCTTTATATGGCAACTCGTTTGATACCAGGCGTCACTTTTCAGGGTTTTGTTCATGCGTCAAAACCTGACCATGTGCGATCCGCCTCAAAGTCATTCTCGCGCCGAAACGGAATTTCGGTATTGCCCGGCATTTCCAGATTGCGGGCGAATTCATGACCCGCATAAACCGCCATCGCAATCGTCCCCGGCGCATAGCAATCGCCAATCCGGGTGACTGATTTAAGGCCATGATCCGGCCATTCTTCACGCCGTGCATAAAGCGCATGGTACACATCATCCTGCGCAATCCTCGAGGTGACCGGTATGACCGCCTCAGCCTCTACCCGCTGTTTTTTGCCGGAATATATAGAATTCAGTTCGACGTAACCGTCGCCAACCCTGGAAATTGCGCTGTTGCAAATGATGTTCACACCCAATTCATGCAAACGCATCTGAATATGCTCGTATTCCAGCGAAAAATGGGTCCACCCAGAAACTTCGGGCGCGGGTGTAACCAAAATTACCTCGGCACCGGCCTGCGCCAAATGTTCAGCCAGCGCACCACCCAGATAATAGTGATCATCGTCAAACACCATGACCCGGCCCAAGGGCACATGCCTTTTCATCACGCGCTCTGGTGCCATCACCATTGAGGGCACGACTTCGGCAAGCGTGTGCCTGTGGTGCAGCCCGACAAAATCAAGACGCCATTTTGATCCGGTTGCAACCGCCACATGGTGACAGCCAAGCGCCAATATATCATCAGCGTCCATGTTGCTTTGGGTAAAGGAGCGAACGTTGCTGCGTGACGAAAGCATGTGCGTTCGAAAATCCGACACGCGGTTCCATTGGCGCAGCGGCTTTAGCGCAGTTTCTTCAATCACGCGCCCGCCAAGCTTGGTGCGTGCTTCGGCCAGCGTCACCTCATATGACCGGTTGGAAAGCGCCAGTGCGGCCTCAAGCCCGGATGGCCCGCCGCCCACAACCAACACAGAGGCGTCAGAGGCAGCGGGCGAAATTTTCTCGGGATGCCAGCCTTTGCGCCACTCTTCGCCCATCGTGGGATTTTGCGTACAACGCATGGGATAGGCGACATAATCGCCGGTTGTGCATAAATTGCAGCCGATACATTCGCGGATTTCATGCGACCGCCCCTCTTTTATCTTCCTTGGAAGAAACGGATCGGCAATCGAAGGACGGGCCGCACCGATCAGGTCAAGCACCCCGCGTTTGATTTGCGAAACCATCGTGTCCGGAGAGGTAAACCGCCCGACACCCACAACCGGTTTGGTCGTGACGGTCTTAACAAATTTCACGTATTCCTCCTGCGCACCCTCGTTGCCAAAACGTGATGACAGCGAATCATTGCCCCAGTCGGCAACGTTGACATCCCAAAGGTCAGGAATTTCGGCCAGCGTGCCCACGATATCCTCGGCTTCCGCGGCGTGCATTCCATTCTGGCCAAGCAATTCGTCAACCGCAAATCTGAAGGCGACAGCGCAGTTTTGCCCGACCGCATCTTTTGTGTCCTCCAGCACCTCGCGCACAAGGCGCACCCGGTTTTCCAGATTTCCGCCATACTCGTCTGTGCGTTGGTTGAAGCGCTGCAAAAGAAATTGATAAAGCAAGTTCATTATTCCATGCGCCGCGTATACATAGACGATATCGTAGCCGGCCCGTTCAGACCGCAGCGCTGCCTCGCGAAACCATCGCCTGAGGGCACGAATATCCTCTTTGTCCATGCCTCTTGCCTGCGTGGAATTGGCTGTCTCTGTGGGTGCCGGAGAAGGCGCAAGCGGCGGCATGCGGGTCAGGTAGTTGCTGACGGATTGCCCGTTGTGCACCAGCTGTATTCCGGCAAGCGCGCCGTGTTCTTGCACCTTTGTGACCATCAATTCGTGAACCGGCAAATCGCTGTCATCCCAAAGCCGCATCAGCGTTGCGGGCGTAAGGTCGCTGGTTGGGTGGATCGAGCATTCTTCGGTGCAGACCACGCCCCAGCCACCCTCTGCCTTGACACCGCGCATTTCGGCCATTGTTCGTGGCCAGCGATGCCCCATGCCGTTGCAGTGCGGAACCTGGTAAAACCTGTTTTTGGTTGTCTTGGGGCCAATTTTTACCGGCTCAAACAAGATTTTGTGGTTGGGTTCTATGGTCATATTTCACCGCATTCTGTTGAGCGTCCGGCGGCAATCCGCGCCGCCTGACCGAATTTTTCGGTATCGCAGTTTTAAGCGTGATCTGACTGGACAGTCAATCAGTAGACTTGCTACACGCGTGTAATTTCCCGCTGAACCTGATTCAAACCAAGCGCGCGCTGGAAGAATCCGCAGTTGATTCACACGCCTAATCACCCACCTGCCAGCGGGTGAATACCGGGGCCTCGACGGCAGTTCTGATTGAAAATCAACCGGATCAAGGTCCAACTTTTCCAAACCACGGGGTTCGGGGCCGTTTGGGTCAAGCCGAATAATTGCAGCATTATTCATAATCGGTTCTCCCTGTTTATTCTGTTGATCACGCGCCAACAGAGCCTGAGCAAAAGCACCACAAACCGTCGATACGACGCCGGCCCGTTTTTGTTGCGGCGGCAAGATCACCTTGACTTAAATGATTTGCCCGGACTACCCTTCTGACTGAACGTTCAGATAGTCAACCATGCGATTTGGGATGCCAGGCCCTGTTGGTGCAAACAAATTCATCATCAGATCACTTGACGTCGCTGCCGATCAGGGCGACGATCATACCGGAACTATCATATTCAACATCAAACCAGGGAGAGGAAGTTAGACTATGAAAATCACAACCAAATTGGGGGGGCTGACCGTCGCGGTTGCCGCCGGAACATTGCTGGCCGGTTCAGCATTCGCGCAGGATCGGGTGCTTAAGGTCACCAACTGGGCGGAATATATCGGCGAAGAGACAATCGCCAATTTTGAAGCCGAGTATGGCATCAAGGTTATTTACGATACATATGACTCAGCGGAATCCATTGACGCCAAACTGCTTGCCGGCAGCAGCGGCTATGATGTGGTCAGCCACTCCGGCGGCATGACCGCCCGTCTGATCAAGGCAGGCATCGTGGCCCCGCTTGATATGTCCAAACTAAGCAATGTCGCCAATATGGACCCGGCCATTATGGCACAGCTGGCTGCTGACTGGGACCCCGGCAACGCGCATTTTGTTCCGTTTATGTGGGGCACCCACGGTGTGACCTACAACAAGGAACTGGTCCTTGAAACCTACCCCGACGCGCCCATAGGCTCTATGGATCTGGTTTTTGATCCGGTCAATATGGCCAAGATCGCAAGTTGTGGTGTATCCTTCCTGGATTCGCCGGGCGACATCATTCCGATGGCGCTTGCGCATATGGGACTTGATCCCAACTCCACCAACCCTGATGACTATGCCGCTGTCGGCGAAATGCTGGCCAAAATTCGCCCCTATATCAAAACTTTTGATAACTACGCCTATCAGCGGATGCCGCAGCGCGAGTTCTGCGTTTCGGTAACCTGGGGCCCGGATGGTCTGTTGGCGATGTCTGGCGCTGCCGAAGCCGAAACCGGCGTTATTCTTGATTTCACTCTGCCCGAAGGGCAAGGCAATGCTCAATTGTGGATCGACGGATGGCTTATTCCGGCAGATGCGGAAAACAAAGACGACGCCCATCTGTTTTTGAATTACATGATGCGTGCACAGGTGGGTGCTGATGACAGCAACTTTACATGGTACGCAACAGCAAATCTTGCCGCGAAGCCACTGATTGATGAGGAAGTAACGTCAAGCCCGGCGGCCTTCCCGACGTCAGCGCAGGTTGCGAAAATGTACACAACAGCCGTTCTTCCGCCAAAGGTTGAACGTCTGCAAACAAGAACCTGGACTGATTTCAAAGCCGGGAACTGACCAAAACAAAAAAGATGGTGGCGCTCATCTCTGAGCGTCACTATTCTTTTGGTCACCACATTTTTCCAGCTTTGTGAGGTCTAAGATGGTCGGACAACCCGCCGCCAACAAGCAGCACATAGATGCAGCCCCGTGGCTGGAAAGAGACGCCAAACCCCTTATTCGGATCAATGCTGTCACCAAGAAATTTGGTGATGTTACGGCCGTCAACAACGTTGATCTGAGCATTTATGAGGGCGAGCTGTTTTGCCTTCTGGGCGGGTCAGGATGTGGCAAGACAACCCTGCTGCGTATGCTGGCAGGATTTGAAGTTCCCACATCGGGCCAAATCATCATCGACGGTGCAGATATGTCTGCGGTGCCGCCCTACGAGCGCCCGACAAACATGATGTTTCAAAGCTATGCGCTGTTTCCCCATATGACGGTCCAGAAAAATATCGCCTTTGGATTGCAACAGGACAAGCTGCCAAAAACCGAGATTGACGACAGAATCGAGGCCATTCTTAAACTGGTGGAACTCAGTGGTTACGAAAAACGCCGACCGCAACAGCTTTCAGGCGGTCAAAGACAGCGCGTTGCCCTTGCCCGTGCGCTGGTCAAGGAACCAAAGGTTCTGCTGCTGGATGAACCGCTTGCCGCGCTTGACAAGAAACTGCGCGAGCAAACGCAATTTGAACTGGCCAATATCCAGGAAGAAGTTGGGATCACATTTGTTGTTGTGACCCATGATCAGGAAGAGGCGATGACGCTGTCCAGCAGAATAGCCGTCATGAATGCCGGCGAATTTGTCCAGACCGGCACGCCTACGGAAATCTACGAATTCCCTGAAAGCCGGTTCGTGGCCGATTTTATCGGATCCGCCAATATATTTGCCGGACAGGTCACAGAGGATGGCGCTGACCATGTGCACGTCTTGACGGAATTGGGGGTCATTCACATCGATCACGGTCAGGCGACCAAGGAGGGCAGCAACGTGTGGGTTGCCATCCGGCCCGAAAAAATTCACCTCAGCAAGACAGCACCGACTAAAAAGGGGCCAAACCAGGCGGTGGGAATTGTTGACGACATCGGTTATCTGGGCAATTCCTCTATTTATAAAATCCGGTTTGAAAACGGCCTTATTGTCGATGTGACCGCCCCAAATCTGATCCGGCCAAAAACCCGCACACACCAGATAACGTGGGAAGACGTGGTTTACCTAAGCTGGGACGCCTCAAGCGCGATGTTGTTAAGCAAATGACAGACGCAAACCTCACCGTCGACCGGGCCGCAGGTTCCGAAAATTTCGTACAAAGATTGCTGCGAAAAATTCAATCCCGCTGGCGGACAATCGTGATCTTGCTGCCGTTTGTTTGGCTGCTTATCTTCTTTCTTTCACCCTTTCTGATCGTATTCAAAATCAGCCTTGCAGAGCTGGCAATCAAAAGCCCGCCCTACACTCAAATGATTGAATGGACCGATGCCGGGATTGTCACCGTCCGACTGGTTTTTGACAATTTCCTCTATATTTTCAACGACGCGCTTTATGCCCGCACCTATGTCAATTCGCTGAAGATATCGATTGTATCGACGGTTTTTTGCCTGTTGATCGGCTATCCGCTTGCCTACGCAATTGTCCGGTCCAGCCCGGTCACGCGCCGGTTGTTGTTGTTTGCTATTATTCTGCCGTTTTGGACGTCATTTCTGCTGCGCGTTTATGCTTGGATGGGCCTTTTGGCGGATCAGGGAACGATAAACAATTTGCTGATTTGGCTTGGTCTGATCGACGACCCTATTCGCATGCTGTATACAGAGTTTGCGGTTTATGTGGGTATTATCTACACGTATTTGCCGTTCATGATCCTGCCGCTTTACGCAAACATGGAAAAACTTGATGCAACTTTGAACGAGGCCGCGGCCGATCTGGGTTCCCGGCCCACAAACACTTTTTTCCGCGTCACTCTGCCTTTGACCATGCCGGGCATTATCGCCGGATCGCTGTTGGTGTTCATTCCGGCCACCGGTGAATACGTCATTCCTGATCTGCTGGGCGGCGGTAATGTGCACATGATCGGGCGTCAGCTTTATAACGAGTTTGCCAGAAACGTGGATTGGCCCGTGGCATCCGCGGTTGCAATCGTTCTGTTGTTGCTGCTGGTCCTGCCAATGGCGGTCTATCAGCACTATCAGGGCAAAGCGGCGGAGGCGCAATAAAATGCAGGCCGACCGCTCTAAATTCCTGACCGTTATGCTGGTTGCCGGTCTTACGTTCTTATACGTGCCGATGATCCTGCTGGTGATCTATTCGTTCAATTACTCAAAGCTTGTTCCGGTCTGGGGCGGGTGGTCCACGCGCTGGTATACGGTTTTGTTTCAGTCAGAAGACGTGTGGAACGCCGTTTACCTGAGCATCAGAATAGCGGTCATCAACGCCACCATTGCCACGTTGATGGGCACGCTGGCCGGGATTGCGATGGTGCGTTTTGGCCGGTTCCGGGGTAGAACCCTGTTTGGCGGAATATTGGTGGCCCCGCTTGTTATGCCCGAAGTCATCACCGGTCTTTCGCTATTGGTTTTTTTCATCGCCCTGAAACAACTGATCGGCTGGCCCGCGAACCGTGGATTTGCCACCATCACACTGGCGCATATTACCTTTTCGATGGCCTATGTGGCCGTCATTATTCAGTCGCGGTTAACCGGAATGGGTCAAACGCTGGAAGAAGCCGCGCTTGATCTGGGGGCAAAACCGTTCAAGGTTCTGTCGGCCATAACCCTGCCACGACTGGCGCCCGGGATGATTGCCGGGTGGCTTTTGGCGTTTACCCTGTCCCTTGATGACCTTGTCATCGCCAGTTTTGTAACTGGTCCGGGCGCGAATACCCTGCCGATGCTGATCTTTTCGCGCATACGGTTAGGGCTGCGCCCGGACATCAACGCGCTGGCGACCATCATCATTCTGGTGGTCGCGGTTTGCGTTGCCATCGCCGCCCTGATCATGTTTCGACAGCAAAAACGCGACCTGCTGGATCAGCAACTTGCCGAGCAGGAAACGTCGTGAAACGGGTACAAACCGGTGACCGAAAACAAAAGCGAACCGCGCCGCGCGACGTTCGCCGCCGACAACTTATTCAGGCGGCGATCGACTCTATTTCAAAACGCGGATTTTCGGACACAACGCTGCGCCATGTGACCGAAAAGGCCAAGTTGTCCCACGGCGTGGTCAATTACCACTTTGAAAGCAAAGAGGCCCTGTACGACGCCACTTTGGGCTATCTTGCCAAAGAGCATTACGATCTGTGGACGCGGTATCTGGCGGCGTCTGTTTCGGAGCCCGCGCATCAACTGGCCGCAATCGTCAGTGCCGATTTTGACAAAAAAATCTGCACGCATAAGAAACTGGCGGTTTGGTTTGCGTTTTGGGGTCAGGCTAAATACCGACCGAATTATTTGAAAATACACAATAAATTTGACAACGAGCGGTTTGAAAAAATAGATCATATTGCCTCAAAAATCATCGCACAGGGCCAATATCCCAATCTGAATAGCGCCAGTGCCGCGCGCATTATTGAATCACTGATAGACGGTTTTTGGCTTAGTATGATGCTGTACCCGTCAAACGCCGGGCGAAAAAAGAACCGACAGGATTGTTTGTTGGCACTGGCGGCACTGTTCCCCGCACATTTCCCGATATCTGACCGGACGAACACCGAAGACAAGACACAGCCCGCATGAGGGACCCCCGCTTTGACGTGCTGTTTGAACCGGTCAAGATCGGCCCGGTTGTCGCCAAAAACCGATTTTATCAGGTCCCCCATTGTACCGGCAGCGGTTGGCAACGCCCGCGCATTCTGGCAGATTTGCGAAAGGTAAAAGCCGAAGGCGGCTGGGCGGTGGTGAACACCGAGTATTGTTCGGTTCATCCTTCAAGCGACGACCCGCCCCACCCGTCCGCCTCGCTTTGGGACGATGGCGATATCAAAGCCCATGCGCTGATGACCGAAAATGTGCACGCGCACGGTGCCCTGGCCGGTGTGGAACTTTGTCTGGGTGGCGCAAGGATGGCCAATCTGGAAACCCGCGAGGTGCCCCTGAGCGTGGCCAGCCTGCCAAACCTCGCCGGAAATCCGTTTCAAACCCGCCAGATGGACATGCAAGACATTCAAGAGGCCCGGCGCTGGCACAAAAATGCAGCTTTGCGGGCCAAAACCGCGGGGTTTGATCTGGTTTATGTCTATGCGACCCACGGCTATCTTTTGTCGCAATTCATGTCCAAAACCATGAACACCCGAGGTGACGCCTACGGCGGTTCGCTGGAAAACAGAGTGCGCCTTGTCAAGGAAATCATCGAGGACACCAAGGAAGCCGTCGGCGACACAATGGCCGTGGCGGTTCGGTTTTCGGCAGAAACAAACGGCGAATACGGCGGCACAGACGGCAATCCGGTTCCGGGCGAAACCGAGGACATGTTCGGCATTCTGGGTGAACTGCCTGATCTTTGGGACATCAACGTCAATGATTATTCCCTGGAAATGGGTCTGTCCCGCTTTGTTCCGGAAGGTGCGCTGCAGCCCTATGTTGCAAAAATCAAGGCCATGACCACAAAACCGGTCGTCTCGGTTGGGCGGTTTACCTCGCCTGACACGATGGTGGACCAGATCAAACGCGGGGTTCTTGATTTCATTGGTGCGGCCCGCCCGTCTATTGCCGATCCCTTTTTGCCCAAAAAGATAGAGGAAGGGCGGATCGAGGACATCTGCGAATGTATCGGGTGCAATATCTGTTATATGGGCGACGGTAAGGGCGTTCCGATCCGCTGCACTCAGAACCCGACGATCAGCGAAGAATGGCGGCGCGGCTGGCACCCGGAAAAAATCGCACGCAACAAGACAAACGCCAGCGTTTTGGTTGTGGGTGCGGGTCCGGCCGGACTTGAGGCGGCACAGGCGCTTGGAAAACGCGGATATACCGTGATGCTGGCCGAAGCCACGCGGCACCTTGGCGGTCGGGTCAGCCGCGAGGCCACTTTGCCCGGTTTGAATCAATGGTCGCGCGTCCGCGACTACCGCATTCAGCAGATCGATCAACTGGACAATGTTGAGGTTTTTCGCGAAAGCGCGCTGACTGCCGATCAGGTTGTTGACATCGGTGCAGATCACGTTGTGGTGGCAACCGGCGCACAGTGGCGCACCGACGGATTCGGGCTGAACGCGCTGGCCGGTATTGATAATCTGGGCCCGCCCGCAGCGGTCTTTACGCCTGACGATATCCTGTCAGGCCGATTGCCCACGGGTCAGGTGGTGGTTTACGATGATGATCACTACTATATGGGAACGGTGATCGCCGAACTGCTGCAAAGCAAAGGCGTTGACGTCACGCTGGTGACTCCTGCCGATCTGGTTTCAAGCTGGGGCGCTTACACCACAGACCGGACACGGGCACAAAAGCGCCTTATGAAATTGGGCACCACAATAAAGGTTGCCCACGGCCTGCAGTCCTTTGACGGGCAACAGGCCGTCCTTGCTTGCACGTACACAGGTACCCGGATTGAAATAAAGGCAAATTCGCTGGTTTTGGTCACTGCGCGGCGGCCGGTTGATGCCCTGTACAATGACCTGCAGGCAATCCAAACCCGCACCGCCGCCGGAGCCTTTAAGTCGATCAACAAAATCGGCGACTGCGATGCACCGGCCATAATTGCAGCGGCGGTATTTGCCGGGCACCGGTATGCCCGAGAGCTGGACGAAAACATCGACCGGGACAACCCGCTAAAACACGACCGTGTTTTCTTTAACGACTATTGACGTTTATGGGCAGCAAACGGCCGAAGCGAAAATCACCAAACGTGTGAAATTTTCATCTATCTGCGGTTGCCGATAATGCCAGACTCATCAGCGTATGGCGCTGGCAATATTCAATTTTCTCATCAATAGACAATGTGTTAGCCACAATTTGATAATTTTCTCCGATTTTCCATAATTGCCATCACAAATCCACATTTCAATCGTCAGTAGAGCATGGGGGGGCGAACTTACGGCTCCTGAAGCGACAATATTCTTATTTAGGAGCCGG
>CAYZQS010000002.1:0-22399 GCA_964480735.1 uncultured Rhodobacterales bacterium | reverse complement strand
ATGGGGGGGCGAACTTACGGCTCCTGAAGCGACAATATTCTTATTTAGGAGCCGGGGGTTTGGGGCTTTATCAAGACAGACTGACGAATTTGTACAGCACGGATAGTCTGCACTAAGACACCACGCCGTCGTGTAAAAGTGGATGAAAGTGGTTCAATTCCCTGTGCCGGTCATAGATCGGCCCAAGGGGCCGGAAGAAAATGCGCCGCAATCCGTTGATCCTGTTCTGGAACTTCGGGCACAATTGGTTCAAATCTATGCGCAGCGCCAAAAACGGAAAAAACCTAGCCGGAAAACGCCGGTATCGATACTGGCGGATTGCGTGCAACCGGCAGACAATATGCTGCGGCTGGGCAAAACCCAGATTAATCCACTGGCCATTTTCACCCAATGGCTGGGGCACATTCAAAACAATGCCCACCTTTCCGGAATTCCGGAACACCGGACGCAGGCGCCGGGCGGTAGCCCGCAAAACCACCCACCGCAGGCCAGCGCGACAAAACCCGAAAGATCCCTTGACGCATTCTGGTCCGCCTGGATGGATCAAAGCCAAAAGCTGCACAAATTTGCGTTGCGCATGTTAAACGGCAATTTGGCGGACGCCGAAGATGCCTTAAGCGCTGCAATGATACAGGCGCAGCGGGCGTTTGATCCGGACAAGATTCACAATCCGGCGGCCTGGTTCAACCGGCTGGTGCGAAATTCCTGCATCGATCTGCACCGCCACCGCGCCCGCACTTCAACTATGGGCGACCGGGTTGAATCCGTGGTTACAGAGGCCGCACTTCCATCTCCCGCGGGAACAGCAATTTGCAAATCTGGCGAAGAGGAACTTATGGCGAACGAAAGTTTCGCCGATGTTTTGCTGGCCATATTAGAGCTTCCGGCGGACCTTATGGAACCGTTGCTGCTGCGGTGCCTGTCTGAATTGCCCTACGACAATATCGCGTCTGACATGGAGCTAAGCAACGTTGCGGTGCGCAAGCGGGTGCAGTTGGCGCGCAAAAAATTACAGCGGATCATGCTTTAAGCCGTTGGTGATTTTCCACACGGTTATGGCAATCAGTCGGAAATTCTTAAGTTGTTGGAAATTTCGCCAGCGCTTCGCCGGAGGCATTGGTGATTTGTTCGGCCACCAGCCCGCCGGCAAGGGCTCCCAGCATCGACAGAATATAGACTATTGCGTGCTCGCCCAACGCCTCGATATTTCCCTCGGCAATATCTTCAAACATCAGTTGCAAAGCTTTGCCTTCGGCAGCAGAGGTCATGGACAGTATATTTCTTTGGTAATCCACCGCATCCTGCACCGAAAGCGCCATCGCCTGCGATGCTTTTTGGTATGCGATCGGCGTGCCGGCGTTAAACGCCCGTGGGCCGGTGCCCGAGGGGCCTGTGGTATTGGCAGCGGTGCCGCTGGAGGGCGGCAGCTGAATGTCAGGCGCCGTGCCAAACGCATATTGGGTTGAAAACTTTACCGCATCCTGAATCTGTTTGTTGACGATGTCTAAATCGCGGCCGGGATTTTTGCCGGACCCGGGGTTGGTGGGTTTACCTTTTTGCTCGTTCCCCTCGCTATCCTGCGCGATGTTTAAATTGGCATTTTTCCGTGGTGGCATGGGTCATTCTCCAATTTAGCAGTCTGGGGTGACGATCAGGCGCCGGATTCAAAATTCTTGGCGGCATTCATAATCATCGTCACCGCACTTGAGGTAACAGCGTTGCCGATCTGCTGTAGCCCGCCCTGGGCCTGTTGAGCATTTTCCATCGCCAGCGAGATTGAATGCGCGGATGTCTGGTAAACCATCGCGATTGACTGGGCCGGAGCCTCGGCAAGCACTTTCACGTTGTTCTGAGTGACAGCATCAGTGACCTGGTCGTTTACAGTTTCTTGGGCCATGATTTACGTTCTCCTTGTTCGACCCCTGAAAGGCGGGGCGCATTCCTTATTTCTTTGGGTCCACCAACGCCTTTAGCGCGGTCAGAATATCTGTTGTATGATCAACCGTGTTGCTTTGGGCGATCTTTACGGTTGCCATAGCGCCCGCCATTGTGCCTGCGGTGTAGATCTGAATAACACCCTGATTTGACGACGCCTGCGCGCTGATGGCGCTGTTGCGTTGGGTCTGCACCGCGTTTTCGTAGAGAATACTGATGGAATGGGACGCGGATTGGTACATGTTGGCGGTGGCAATCGCCGGGGCCTGGGCCACAACTGAAACGTTGGACTGCGTGACCGCATCGGTGATCTGGCCATTTACAGGTGTCGGATAAGCCATAGTCAGATTTTCCCGCCTGAACCGGTTGGTCCGGTTGAACCCACGATACCCGCCACGATCGACAGGGTTGCCATTTCCATTGCGGTCTGAACACCGCCCTGAATTTGCGCCGACGTTTCCATTGACAGACCGGTTGCATGCGCCAGGGCCTGCGCCGAAACACCGATGGCTTCGGCCTGAGACTCCGCAACGGTTTTTACGTTTGTCTGGGTGACCGCATCGGTGACCTGTGTGCTAACGCCCTTGGCCATCAGGTCACCGCCAATGCGTTGCTGGGTGACACTTCCACTGAAACTTCGTCTCTGTTGACCGAAACACTGTCTTTACGTCTTGATGAGGCCTCAACCGGCGCCACCAAAACACCGGGGCGCATTGTTAACAGAATGCCGGTAAGGGACGCCGCAAAAGCAGTATTGGAAATTTCTTCGATCCTGACGAAAGACCGCACCGACGCTGAGCGCAAATAGTTTTGCGTGTTCGTGCGGGTCACTTCGATTGCCGCAAGTTCATCCTGCAGTATGTCACGGATCAATTGTTGAAGTTCGTCTTCCATCATTCGCCTCCGTTATTGATGCGTTCCAACGCAGCTAAAATGCTGTCGTTGTCAAAGTCCGGGTCATAGTCGTCCACGGCTGCCTCGCTGAGTTTCAGCATCTGGGCCACGCAGGCCGCTGTGCTCATTGTTGCGATATTGCCCAGCCGTTGTTGCTGCGCGACCGCCCCCAACATCAGCTGACCTTGCGCCTGCGAAGCTGTCAGCATGCTTTCGGACGTGGCAAACGCCGGTGCGATTCCCAGAGTGGTCAGCAGGGCGGTTTCGGGATTGCCGTCAAGGCACCGCGCCATTCTTTCCAAACCGCGCAGGGTTTTCTTACGTTTTTTCAGACGCTTGCGGATGCGTTTTATGGCTTTTTGGTTTTTAACCGCTTTGTCCAGCGCCTTCCGTTCCTGAGCGTCGTCCGCCATTTGTTTGCTCCGTGCAATTGACTGAGGCGTTATTAAAAGTTGGGATGCCCTGCGCGGGCACCCCCTTACGTGGTCATTAGGTTACCGTCAGATTTGGCGCGGTGGTCGCCCGCAACGTTGACATCAACGCCAGCATATTGTCTGGAACGTCGCTTTGCGCCAGCTTGGACGTGGCCACGGCGGCGGCCATTGTATCCACGCTGTAAATCTGGATAACACCCTGGTTGGTTGCGGCTTGCGCAGCGATCCCAAGCATCTGCTGCGAGCTGGTGGCGTTTTCGTACAATATGCCTGTGGAATGGGCGAGCGACTGATAAATAGCGCCCATTGCCACGGCGGGGGCTTCCGCCATGACTTTGACATTAACCTGAGTTACCGCATCGGTAATCTGGCCGTTTAGTGGGGTGGGAATTGCCATGATATTTCTCCTTGGCCTATGGTTTTCTGCCGGTCAGCCGAGAGGACGCGACAGATTGTTCGGTGTTCTGGTCTGAATTGGTCAAACGGCGCCCGATTTTCGGCTTTGCGGGCTGCTAAACGGCCAGAACCAGTTCTGGATGCCGGCCGTTCTTGCCAATTCAGGATCAGCTTTGTTAAACGTTCGGTGACGTGGTTGCCCGCAATGCGGTCAGCAAAGACAGCATGTTATCGGGAACATCACTTTGCGCAATCTTGGACGTTGCAACCGCACCGGCCATTGTGTCAACGCTGTAAACCTGGATCACGCCCTGGTTGGTCGCGGCCTGCGCTGCAATCGCAAGCTGCTGCTGCGAACTGGTGGCGTTCTCATAAAGAATGCCGGTTGAATGGGCAAGTGACTGGTAAATCGCGCCCATTGCCATTGCTGGCGCTTCGGCCATAACCTTGACGTTGGACTGGGTAACGGCGTCTGTAATCTGACCGTTGACAGGGGTTGGGATTGCCATGGGTTTCCTCCAATTTTAGGGCCACATGGACGGTTTCAATCTTTAGTATCCATGCTCATACTGTTGACGGATGCGGGCGCCTGTTGTGATTGAAAATGTCGATTGGTCTGAAATTATTTTATTGAGAGGCCTATGATCGCGTCGGGACCGGAATTCCTGAAGCAACCAGTTGGCGGCGTACTTCGGCAGCGATGATCTGGCGCAGGGTAAAGGCGATTTCCTGCATGACAAAAGACTGGTCTGCTGACGGGTTTGGCGGTGGGTTTGGCGGCGGAGTTGCTGTTGGTTTTTGTTCAATCTGCAAGGCGCGCATCGCCGCCTCAATTTCCGCCCGGGTGTAAGTTGGCTCTGCTGGCGCTGCGGTTTGTGGGGCTGCCGGATCCGGTGCAAATTCGTTTTGTTTTGACGTTACCTCGTCAAGAACCGCTTGCCGTTGTTCCAAAAATCCCTGGGCGATGTGGTCGCGCTGTTCGCGTGCCGACTTCAGCATTTCCTGCCCGGCCTCGGCGGCCTGATCTCCGGTCATTCCGGCCTGTGGCGGCGGGCCTGTCATGGGGTGTCGCTTTCAGGTAAGTCCGCCGGTTCCCGGCATTCCTCTTTGATACCCCTCAACCCGTCAATGCGGTCGCTGCGCATCACGGTTGCCGTGCGCGCAAACATCTGACCGACCAGTTTGTCATTCATACTTTTGACCACTGCTTTCATCACCGGGTTCATCGGCTGGGCTTCAATGCGCTGTTTTATCAGGCCATCCATTTGTTTTTTCATCTGCGGCATAATGGATTCAAAGGCTTCGGCAACGATGCCGACCACCAGTCCGGGATCAAGCGGTTTTGACGCCTGTTTCAGCATACGGTCAAATTCCTTCTGGTCGGAATCAGCGGGTCCGAAATAATCTTGGTGATGATCCACCTGATCAAATTCGAAGAACTCGCTTTCACGATTTAGCGGATCGTCGTCCTGATTGTCCGGTGGCAGAGCCTGCTCCTTCGTTTGGGTTTTCGATGTCGTCGATAATTGCTCGACGAGCGAGTTCCTCAATTTCGAAAAGTTCACTTGACAGTTGCTCCAGAATTTCGCCGGCTTGGGCCATCGTTTGGCGCATATTTTGGGCCATAATATCGATGGCGACGTTATCTTTTAAGGATGAATTTTCGCCCGGATTTTCGCTTGCGCCGCCAAATCCGGACTTTATCCACATTCGGGTTTCATCCTCCAAACGGTGCGCCTCTTCGGAAACTGCGGCGGCGGCATGTTCAACGGCTTTGCTTGAATCCTCTTCCATGCGTGCCTCGTGCTGAACGGCGCGTGCATCTGCAGAATCCCTATTCTTATCGGTTTTACCACTGGCCATCTGGTCATCTCCTAACTTGAAACTCTTGTGCAGTTGACGCGGCGCGGTCCTGTTTGTGAATGAATTCTGCATTTATTTGAGATTTCACAAACCCCGTCTTTGCCCGTCAATCAGATCAAACAGCATCAATTCAAAATGAGGGCGGCGATGGCGGACCAGTTCATATTTGCGATACCATATTCTGATTCAGATCTTGGCACGGTTGTCATGGTGGGCACGCGGCTGATTATCCAGCGCAGGCGCGGTGGACAGGCGCTAACAACACCAACCATTCCTTACTGGGCCGGGCAATCCGCGTTGATCGGCGGCCCCGCCTCTACCCAGCGGCCCGCCTTTGATGCGCTAAGCGAAATGTTCTTCAACCAAACCGGCATGGCGCTGCCATGCAGCAAGGACGCCGCGCAATTTACCAACCTACGCACCGCAAAGGGCACGCTGTTCAAGGTTTTGCCCATCGAAGTTTCCGAGGCTGACCTGCGCGAGATGGTCAAATCCACCAATCTTGCCATTCAGGACTTGACCGTGATTGATGGATTGTTCGAGCAGATGGAGCCGGTTTCAATTCAAGCCATTGACAGTACCTTTGGTCCCACACCGGTGCCTGAAGGCGGCTGGAACCGCTTTATGTATGCAAATTACTTTCAGGACTATGCGCCGGGGCCACTGGACATACTGCCGCCGACCATTCTGGCGATGTTGCAACGAAACACCCAGCAGTCAGATGAGATGTTTCTTTGCGCCCTTGCCAGCATTCCGGAAGTGCCGGTCAAGGTTAACCTTGTGGAGTTCACGGTCGTCGGTGCCGCATTTAACGTCGAAACCAACAGTTACACCTCCCCCTTTAATCACGGTGGGCCAGTTCAGTTTACAGCGATAACAGACAGCGACGATCCGCTGGCCCCCCAGTTGGTGGCGTGGACGGTTGACGGAGCGGATGCAGGGCTTGGACCGACGCTGACCATATCAGACGAGCAGTTGACGGCCAAAGGCGCGCCCTTGATGATTGCGGCGCGACTGGGCAGATCAAGCCTGACCACGTCTTTGACAGTTCAGCCGGAATTTGAAACCTTTCGCGTTGAAGGTGCAGACACTGTAACGGCGTCGGACAACGGGCACAGGCTGGCGGCAACGGCGAACTATTCGGCTGACGCCGCACCGGTTGAGGTTGTAATCAAGCTTAATCCGGACACACCCGCCGCTTACGAATACGTCACCTGGACAGGTGGCCAGCCGGTGCCCCAACACCCCGGCGACCGGCGGGCGGTTTCACGCCAAAACGTCACGCCCTTGAATACACCCGTTGATGTCACCGCAAAACTAAACCCGGAATTTGAAGCCGAGGTCGCAATTCTGCCGACCATCGCCCAGGTTTTGGTTGACGGTCAGGCAGCACCGGCTGACGGGCGGGTTCAGGTGGTGTGGACAGGTGCCGTGGACCAGTCGGTTGCCCTGCGGGCCGTTACCGTGCCTGACGCCGATGCGGCGTGGTCGCATCTGGTCTGGACCGGTGGCACCGCCGGGGCAGCCAGCAATCTTCGCACGGTTTCGCTTGCCGGTGCGGTACCGGGGCAACCGCCGATTGAGGTAAAGGTGAAAACGTCAGATGCTGACGAAATAACCCTGACCATCGAAGTTGTGCCGGAACTGCTGCGCATTGATGTTATTGGATTTGGCCGGGCCACCGGGGCCGGAACCGCGCAGACCTTCATCAGCAACGGCCCCCCCTGTATCCTGCAAGTGGTGACAAACCCGCCGGATCCGGGCGTGGCCGCGATGGCGGTCTGGAGCAATAACGTTGTTGGCTGGCGCAGTGCGGATACACGCGCCGCCGCCCGCAACGTGGCCGCGCCTGAAACCCGGGCGATCACGGCCACAATTGGCGCACAAACCGTTCAGTTGGATCTGGATTTTGTGGCGATGGTGCCACCCACCGCATTGGGACTTGATGTTGAAACCATAACCTTCGCCAATACCACACCGCTGATCGATGATCAGGCGGCTCCGATCAATCAGGTGTGGACAGCAGGCCAGCCCGCGCCGCCTGAAAGTTTTGCACGCACGGCGGTTATTCAGCTTTCAGCGACGCTTGATCTGACCGCCGCTCCGGCAGCCAACACCAATATCAACCTGCGGGGCACAATGTGGATCCCAAAGGCTGACGGTACCGCCACGCAAATACAATGGACAGCGGGACCAATTGGGGTTGCCGCCGCCGCAGTCATCGGGTCCACGGTCAATTTTCCGGTTGCCGTTGCAGATGCCGCCCTGCCCGACGAAGTAAACTATTTGTCCCGTGACAACGCCGCGGCCCCGCTGGCGGCCCAACGCTGGCCGATGCAGATACTGTGGGAAATGCAGGTTGCCGGGGCCGCAGGGTGGTCGCAGCTTGGTGTCACGGACCATCCCACCTATGTCATGCAGGCGCTGCCCAACGTGAACGCACTTGGTTACCAGACGTCCTTTGAAATTGGCTGCAAAAATGCCGATGGCGCCGGCACAGTGCCGCAAACTCTGGACGGTTGCTACGCAGCGTTTGAGGCGCGGGCCCTGATCACCGGGGCAAACGCAGAAATGCAGCGCAGTTCGGACGGGCAAGCGCTGATTTACTGGTTCAACTGGCTGTTCGTGCCGCCAGCGCAACACCTGCCCGGTATGCTGGCCAGCATCAACGGCAGCGGGTCTTGTCTGGCGTTTTCCGAGCTGATGCAGGATATTTTGTATTCACAGGGCATCGGTGCCGGCGTAATCCATCAGGTGCTGCCCAATTTGGTTCTTGCACCTGCGGCAACCGGTTTTGCCGTAAACAACTGGCTGTTCAATCCATTGACTGCGCTGGTGCCTTTCGCTGCGTGGAATTACACCAACAACCCGGCAGGCGGAGCAAACACCGCACACTGGCAGGTGGGACCCGGACAAAACCAGCAAAATCCACCGCCAATATTTGGCAATCACTTCATAATTGACGATGGTGGTACGTATTATGATCCTTCTTATGGCACGGCTGTGCAGGCCACGTTTGAGGACTGGTCGCGAACCTCGATCGGGGCGTTAAGCCGACCAGCCCTGCCAAATATCGGCTATGCCGGGCCGCCTGCCCCGGGCACGTCTGTCACTGTATAACATCTTAGGAATTCCGGGAGAGTACCATGACCAGAAACAATTCTCTAAAGGTCCTTCGGATCGGCAGTGGGCGGCCCGCGGTAAACCGCTGGCTTGCGCAGGGTGAAAATGCGGTTTTGTTTGGCGGGACCGCGCAGTCTGGTGCAGACGCATCCGGCTTCACCATGTCGCCTTCAGTGCTGCACGAAATCGGCACGTTGAAACTGGAAAGTGCCAGCCCCGGTGCCGCTGAAAAACTGGAACAGACCCCGGCCGGATTGCTGAACATACCCACGTGGGACATTGCGCCCGGAAGCACGGACATCATGTGGGTGGTCGAAGTATTTGGCGGCGCAACCTCAACATTGGCACACCGCAGGCCCGGACAACCGGTGGTTTTTGCCGGGCTGCCACAGGACGGCATCAGCCACAGCGCCCCGCGGTTTGAGCGGGTGCTTGGCGGCGCGGTGCCAGCGTGGATTACAACCACCGACCAAGTGACCGGTCGCATGTGGCGCGTTCCAGCCAGTGGTGCCTTCACGCCAGAGCCCGTTGGTCAGGGGCTGCGTTCGCTGCTGCTGCGTGAGCCCACGCCAAAGAGCAAAGGCGGCATACTGCTGTCAACAAAATATGCGCCCGGCGGATTGTCACCGTTTGGGGACAAAGCCGGACAGTTGCAGATTGCGCAATCCACACCGGTCACAGGTTCCAAGGGCCACACAGCCGTCTTGGGTGTTGAAAACCTGCAGGTGTACGACTTTGACGCCAACTTCACGCCGTCTTTGGACTTAAAGGTGCTGGCCGCAACTCTGCACGGCCTGCATTTGCTGGGCGGAACGCCGGACGGCCTTGAGATCATCCAAACGATCACAACCGAGGCGGTCCTGCACCCGGCGCTTTTTTCAAACAGCGACGGTGACTATGTGGCATATAATAGGATCGGAAAAGACCGCCTGACAGAAACCGAACTCGTGCACCGGGCGGTTTAGGTTTTGGGCAACGGCAAGGGGATTTGGAAGTCTCCTGCACCACGTGGTAAAGTCAACGGATAGAGTGGATGTTGCCGAATTTCTATCCCGGTTGTTGCCAAGCCATGCGTGGATTTCGCAAAGCACAGGTGACCGCAGCGAACCGTATCTGTTTTGCCGGGTTAAATTGCGCAGGCGCCTGTCGATGGTACTGAAAAGCCTCTAATCCCAAGGGCGATTTCAAAAATGCAAGCCAAAGCTATTGCTGTGCCTGCGCGCGCCTCAACGATAGCGACCCAAATGATGTCTGGGCGACAAATTTGGGCTGAATGGAATACACCCGCAACCGACCTAAAAAAATGGATTCTGATTTTTGGGTCTTGTCTGCTACGATTTGATAAGGTTCCATGAAAAATCAGTTCCGTTGAAAAAAAGGGTCTATAAATGCGTGACCAGATAAATGCACGTAATCCGCGTACGGGTGTATACGACTACGCGTTTCAGCCGCCAACAAAAATAAAGCTGGAAAAGATTGCAGCCGGTATGCGGAAAGCGCAAGTTGGGTGGGCGTCACTTTCGCTTGCACAGCGATGCGACACCATGCTGGCGCTTTGCAGTGCCCTGGACCATCACCGCGACGAAATTATCGCACGATTGTCTGATGATACCGGGCGCCAGGAAATGTCGATCGCGGAACTTGAAGGCGTCATAGGCATCACCCGAATGCATTGCGCCACCGCGTCACGCACACTGGAAGGCATAGCCGGCCAATCAGGCTCTGACCCAAGCCTCAGTTATCAACAGCAATATGTTCCGCTGCCGTTGGTTGGTATTATCTCGCCGTGGAATTACCCACTAATTTTGTGCATGATCGACGCAATCACCGCCCTGATTGCCGGGTGCGCGGTGCTTGTAAAACCCAGCGAAGTGACGCCTCGTTTCATACCGGCGTTTCGATCCGCGATTGCCGAGGTTGATGCACTGCACAATGTTCTGGTCATCATCGAAGGTGGTGGCGAAGTGGGCGGAGATGTCATCGATCTGACCGACACGCTGGTTTTCACCGGCAGCGTTCCCACAGGCAAAATTGTTCAACAACGCGCCGCTGAACAGTTTAAAACAGCGTTTCTGGAACTTGGCGGCAATGACGCGGCTGTGGTGCTGGCCAGTGCAGATGCGGAGGTCGCCGCGGAAATTATTGTTCGCGGCTCGATCGAAAACAGCGGTCAGCTTTGCTGTGCCATTGAACGGATATATGCCGACAAAGACATCGTCGATGATGTCAGTAATGCCGTGGTCCGGCGCATGCAGGGCCTGAAAATGAATACCGCATCCATCGATGATGGTGAACTTGGGCCGGTGATATTTGAAAAACAGGCGCAGGTTCTGCAAAATCAGCTGAATGATGCGCTCAAAAAGGGCGCCAAAGTCCTTTTTGGGGGTAAGATTATCACCTCGGGCGGCGGTCTTTGGTGCGAACCGACGGTTTTGGCCAACGTGGATCACACAATGAAAATCATGCAGGACGAGACATTTGGCCCGATCGTGCCGATCATGGCGTTTGACAGTACTGAACAGGCGATTAACCTTGCCAACGATACGATCTTCGGTCTTAGCGCCACTGTGATCGGCGACGAAAATGATGCCGTACATATCGGTAAGCAGCTGAACGCGGGTGGTGTTTGGATCAACGATTTTGATACGATGGGCGGCGTCGGGGACCGTGCCGAAAAAACCGCCTTTGGCGTTTCGGGTTTGGGTGGGTCGCGTTATGGTCCGGGGGGGTTTATGCGGTTTGTGCGCAAAAAGGCGCTTGTGGTTCGGTCAAGAAAATCGGCAGCTTGACTTGGGGATGACGTGAATGCGGACATTGATTGACAGGTTAGAACAATCCGGCGAACTGGTGCATGTCAATCGGCAGGTAAATCCGAAGTTTGAACTGGCAGCCGTAACGAAAGCCCTGCAGGATCACACGAACGAGGCTGTATTATTTCACGCTGTCGAAGGGTCAAAAATCCCTGTCGTGTCAAATCTTTACGGGTGTCACAACCGCCTGCGCAATATGATCGGCGCAAAAGACGGACAGTCATTTTGTGCGCGTTGGTTAGGGCTGACTGATGCCTGCCTCAGCGCCACAGACCAAACAGTGTACGAGACTGATTCAAAAGACGTGAGCAGCGAATTTATTACCTGCAAACTCAGCGACCTGCCCGCGATAACCTGGCATGGGCGTGACGCGGGCCCTTATTTCACATCAGCGATCTTTCTTGCAAATGACCCGGACAGTGGCGTTCCGAACCTGTCATTTCACCGGTCCATGCAGATCAGCGATGATGAACTGAGGGTTCGTCTGGGAGGACCGCATGACCTGACCGATTACCAGAGAAGGGCCGAAAGTAGGGGCGGGCATCTTCACGCCGCGTTGCTGTTGTCCTGCCCGCCGGAATTATTTCTTGGGGCCTGCGCGTCGCTTCCTATCGAGGCCAGCGAACTGGCGATGGCGGCTCAAATCAGCGGCAAAAAGATCGCCATGCGAAAATGCAAGACCATCGATCTTGAGGTGCCAAACAGCGTGGATATCGTTGTAGAGGGGCGGTTTTTGCCTAACGAAAAACGCCCAGAGGGTCCGTTTGGCGAATTCATGGGGTTTTATGTCGAAGTCGACAATAATCATGTTTTTGAGGTGACCCACGTGGAGCGTCGCAAAGATGCCGTGCTGCACGGGCTGCTTTGTGGATCAAACGAAGACTTGCGCCCGCTTGAGGCGGTTATTGCCGCCAAAGTTTACCGGCATGTTTCATCCCAGGTGCGCGGTGTGATCGATGTCAGTTGCAATCCCAACGTGATGATTTCAATTATCAAGATCGACAAACAATACGAAGGCCACGGTAAACACGCCATTCTGTCGGCACTTGGATCACATCTGGACTACAACAAAGTTGTCATAGCGGTCGATAAGGATGTTGATATCTATGACATGGACGACGTGATGTGGGCCTATATGACGCGCGGTCGTGCGGATACCCGAGCGCAGATTTTGCAAGATTTCCCCGGATTTTACCGGGACGAGAAAAAAGACCATTGGGGTCGTCTGACAATAGATGCAACAATGCCCTGGGGGCGCGAAACAGAGTTTCAGCGCAAAGCCGTGCCAGGTGTGGAGGACATTGATCTGTCTGCGTATCTGTCGTGACAGCCAAAAGGCGCATAATCGTCGGAATTTCAGGCGCCAGCGGGGCGATCTATGGCATTCGCGCTTTGGAAATGCTGCGGAGGGATGATGTTGAAACCCACGCTGTAGTCAGCCGTTCGGCGGAATTGACCCTTCGGGATGAACTTGATCTGGGTCTAAAAGACATCGAAGGCCTGTGCGATATCTTACATCCGATACGAAACGTTGGCGCAACCATCGCCAGCGGGTCTTTTTACGCGGACGGCATGTTGATTGCGCCCTGTTCCGTCCGTACGCTTTCTGAAATTGTAAGCGGTGTGACGTCAACATTGCTGACCCGCGCCGCCGACGTTCAACTGAAAGAACGCAGGTCACTTGTTTTGATGGTTCGGGAAACCCCACTGCATCTTGGTCACTTACGCTCGATGACAAGTGCCGCCGAAATGGGCGCGATCATCGCACCACCTGTTCCCGCATTTTATGCAATCCCCAAAGATCTGGACGATATGGTCAATCACAGTGTTGGCCGGGTGCTCGAAGTTTTTGGCATTCAAACCAATATAAAACGCTGGCCGGGGTTGGGTCAAAAAAGGCTGGACTGATGAGTTCCATTTGGGAAAGTTTTTCGCTTGATAATGCGTTTTGGAAATTCTCGATTGATCGGTATGGCCGGGGCGATTTTTCTGCAACATGTCTGAATTTGCAAAAAGAATATGGGATTGACATCAACCTTTTGTTGTACGGTTTTTGGCTTGGCGATACCGGGAAAACCATCCGCGATGCCATCACTGCCGACGAAATTATAGCAAAAATCAGCGACTGGCGCGGCAACGTTATTGCTCCGCTTCGACAAAGTCGGGAAGGTTTCATACCTGTGAAAGATACACCCGCCGGCACGACCGACCCTATCAGAAATGCCATCAAAGACCTTGAATTGCGAGCAGAGCAGGTTGAGCAGGCAGTGTTGTTCGAACTTTCCGGTGCTGTGAATTTTGAAAGTTCAAGTGATCAAAAACAGGCGATGATCGACAACGTGCGCATCCTGCTTCCGGTGTTGGACCAGTGCCAAGGCGAAATTTGCCGCCTTGCCTGCCTTGCAATCTAATCCGTCAGTATTGTGACCGGATCCATCAGTGCGGTGTGACCTTTGTGGGTCCGTTTATGCGCGGATTATGACACCGCGTAACCTTGTTTACTTTCAATGACTTAGGGCGTTTTGCGTTTAAGCGCACGTCCCGGCGGTAAAGAGCGATGACACTTTCCGCCCCTCCCAAACCTGCCGCCACCACACGGATTTTTTGCTTGGCTAAGTAATATCTGCGGGTGTTGCGCAGAATTCCCTTTACAGCTTTGCCAACGGCGGCTTTTGATGGTCCGGATTCTTGTCTCATCGTCACTCAATATCAGTTTCGATGAACCTGAAATACTGTTTTAGCCAAATATCCAATTCTGTCCAACGCGTGCTGACGTCAGACACTCCATTTACTGCGCAATGGGGAACCAATCGCGCTGGTTTTGAATTTGAGGCGCAGAGTTGATGAGTGGGCGGGTTCGTTGTGGAAAAAGCTAACTTTCGTTCAAAACTTCAGCCAAAACGCTGACCGCCAGCTTGCGTGCATCCCGAACCGATGGAATGAGACCGATCGGACCCTTGATTTTCGCCCGATCAGTTTCGCTTACACCCAGCGCCTCCAATTCCAGTTTCCGGGAGTCTGCGGCGCGTTGGCTTCCCTGCACGCCAATGTAAAATGCATCAGTCCCAACTGCCCGGCAAAGAATGGGCGGTTCCCATTCGTGATCATGAAAAAATAACAGAATTGCCGAGTAGGCGTCGGGTTCAAGATCATCGGGAAAATGTGCAGACGTAAGGTGTCTTGTCTGCCCCCCGGCTTGCTTTGCAATGTCCAGCGTATCCTGATCCGGGGATAGCAACAGGTTTGGATAGCCAGCGGATTGCACCAACCCGGCAAAAGTGGTGGCTTCCGGCCCCTTTCCAAAGACATAGAAACAGAGTTCAGGTTCAATCCGGATATTGAATGTTGATCCGTTGGATCCAGTCACGCCTGCAGCCGCGACCGAAACAGCCCCGGTGTTGCGGTCGACCGCCAGGGTCGTGGTCTTCCGTGCCGCATGGAGCCGGCAAACCTTTTGTAAAACACTTTGATCCGGTTGCGGAAAAAGCGATATCTCAAGACCCCCACCGCAGGGAAGCTGAATGTCGACGTAGGGTGATCCGGTGCCATAAAGAAGCGTCTTGGGTTGGCCTTCCTTTAACGTTTCGATTGCGTGCAGCGCGATGTCGGATTCCACGCATCCGGAAGATAAAGTGCCGACGTGCGTGCCGTCGGAAAATACAGTCATCATTGCGCCAAGCGGGCGATAGGACGGGCCGGAGATATCAGTGATAATCGCCAGAACGCCCGGTTGGCCAGAATTTGTCAACTGCCGGATGGGTTCGATTACTGTGCTTGCGTCCAGGGTAAAAACGGCCATTCAGCCTGTTCTTTCATTTGTTTCGTGTGAACATAGTATCATGGTTTTGGACTGCAACCTTTTCTCGCGTGGACAGGACAGTGCGCCGATGTTTTAATAGTAGCAATCTCTGCAACCAGGGCTTTGAAATGGTCAACCTGCCGAAAACCATTGACGATACCATCACCGCGCTGTCTGCGGAAGATTACATTTGCGGTCGCGATCTGGGAACGGTTGTGTTTCTGGCGCTTAAACTTGGCAAGCCCCTTTTCCTGGAGGGCGAGGCCGGTGTTGGAAAAACTGAAATAGCAAAGGCACTGGCTGCCACCCTTGGGCGGCGGCTTATCCGTCTTCAATGCTATGAGGGTCTTGATGCGGCATCAGCAATTTATGAGTGGAATTTTTCTGCGCAGATGATTGCCATAAGAACAGCAGAGGCTTCCGGCGGTGCCAGCCGTGAAGATTTACAGGCGGAACTGTTTTCACAGGAATTCCTAATCCCGCGCCCACTTCTTCAGGCGATGGAGCCGCAGGCAGAAGGCCCGCCCATTTTACTGATTGATGAAGTCGACCGCACGGATGAACCGTTTGAGGCGTTCCTGTTGGAAGCTCTTTCAGACTATCAGGTAACTATTCCTGAAATCGGGACAGTATCGGCAGAAGAACCGCCAATCGTCATCCTGACCTCAAATAGAACGCGCGAGGTTCATGATGCCTTGAAAAGGCGCTGCCTTTACCATTGGGTTGACTACCCTGATTTTGAACGTGAATTGGCCGTGCTGTGCGCCAGAGTGCCCGGGTGCGCAGCCACTCTTTCCACAGAGATTGTTTCTTTTGTTCAAGCGTTGCGCGATGAGGATTTGTTTAAAAATCCAGGTGTCGCCGAAACCATTGATTGGGCACGCTGTCTGGTTGCCCTTGATGCCGTGGCGTTATCGCCTGATGTGATATCCGATACATTGGGCGCGCTTTTGAAGTATCAGGACGACATTTCAAGGATCAATGGCTCAGAGGTGACGCGCATCCTTGACGAGGCACGCTCGCATCTTGCCCAAGCGTCATAGCGCCATGCGGGCGTTGACCGATGTTAATGGAAAACTTGTCGAAAATATCGTTCATTTCGTTCGCGCACTGCGCAAGGCCGGGATAAAAATTGGCACGTCCCAACTTGAAAGTGCAATCTCTGCTGTCGCAGCCGCCGGATTTACCCAACGTCCAGACTTTTACTACGCGCTGAGGGCAACCTTGGTTTCACGTCCGGAAAACCTGGAAGTGTTTCACCAGGTCTTTCAGCTGTACTGGCGTGATCCTGAATTCTTGGAACGCATGGTGCGCTCGATGCTGCCGCTGATGCAAACAGTCGGTCAGCAGACGCCAGCGCCCAAAGCCGCGGAAAAGCGTGCGTCCGAGGCAATGTGGCAGGATAACCAGATAAATGACGAAAGACCCGAACGTGAATCAATTGATGTCGACGCTGCGCTAAGCTGGTCAGAAAACGAAGTGCTGAGAGCGAAAGACTTTGAACAAATGAGCGTGTCAGAGCAAGCCGACGCCGTAAAACTGATCCGCACGCTGCAGTTGCCGGTCAAACTATTGCGCACCCGCAGATACCGGCCGTCCCAAACCGGAAGTCGACCGGATGCGCATGCTATGCTAAGGCGGTCTTTGCGCAAAGGTGGTGAAATTGACCGGTTGGTTCTGAAAAGGCCAAAGCTAAGACCGCCCAATCTGGTGGTGCTTTGCGATATATCCGGTTCAATGTCGACTTATGCACGCATGATGATGCTGTTCCTGCATACCTTGACGTGGGCACCATCATCAGG
The DNA here is from genome assembly GCA_964480735.1 of uncultured Rhodobacterales bacterium. Lineage (GTDB taxonomy): Bacteria > Pseudomonadota > Alphaproteobacteria > Rhodobacterales > Rhodobacteraceae > UBA5972. The sequence goes on along the minus strand of CAYZQS010000002.1, from coordinate 5,343 downwards.
ATGGGGCAAAGTCCATGCGTTTACTTTTGGCACCAGACTTACAAATGTTAGTCGTGCGCTGGCGCAACGCGACGCGGACTGCGCACTTGAAGCAGTAGGTCGAGACGCACCGGATTGGCAGGGTGGAACCCGGATTGGTGAAGCATTATTCCGGTTCAATCGCGATTGGTCGCGTCGGGTGTTGGGTCAAGGGGCGGCGGTTTTACTTATTACCGACGGTCTGGAGCGGGGCGACAATACTGTGCTGCAGACAGAAGCCGCGCGGCTTGGTCGTGCATGCAAAAGATTGATATGGCTAAATCCCCTGTTGCGGTTTGAGGGGTTTTTACCCAAAGCGGGCGGCATCCGCACTCTTCTTCCGGTTGTCGACAGCTTTCATGCATGCCACTCGCTTGACAGTCTTGCGGATCTTGGCGCGGCTTTTGAAAGCGGCGGCGACAAACAGCGGTTTTTGGAACTGTTGACGAAAAACTGATCAAAAAGTCAAAAAGCTTGCCTTAGGCATTTCTCCAAGTATGATCCGACGCAATGCACCAAATTGTTGAAGATTCTTTGTAATGGATATGACGGGGAGCTATCGTATCGGCGCTTCTCGAGAGACCGTTTGGGCTGCGTTAAACGATGTGGACGTCTTAAAGGTCTGCATCCCCGGATGTCAGGAAATCGAGAAAACCTCGGAAACGACCATGACGGCAAATGTGGTTCAGAAGATTGGCCCGGTGAAAGCAAAATTCAAAGGCGCTATCGAACTTCTGAACATTGATGCGCCAGCAAGTTACACGATCAAAGGGGAAGGCCAGGGTGGCGTCGCGGGATTTGCAAAAGGTGGCGCTGATGTGACGCTAACAGAAACCAACGGAGAGACGTTGCTTGAATTTGCCGCCAGGGCGCAGGTTGGTGGAAAACTTGCCAGATTGGGCAGCCGTCTGATTGATGCCTCCGCCAAGAAAATCGCGACAAAGTTCTTTGACAATTTTCACGGGCACTTAACAACTATTAATCGACCGGAAAACGAGCAACCATAATTCAACATAGACGCGGACAGTATATACCGCTTTCAAGGGGGAGAAATATGACCAGCATTAGCATGAAAGTGAACGGCAAAGCCGTCAACCGGGATGTCCCGGATGAAACGCTTTTATCAGAGTTCCTGCGAGAGAACTTGCGCCTTACAGGCACTCACGTGGGTTGCGACACCAGCCAATGCGGCGCATGTGTCGTGCATGTCAACGGTAAAGCGGTCAAATCCTGTTCAACGTTGGCCGTATCCCTGGAAGGCGCTGAGGTCACGACGATCGAAGGCCTGGCCAACGGCGAGTTGCACCCAATGCAGCAAGCCTTCACCGAAAATCATGGCTTGCAATGCGGGTTTTGTACGCCGGGCATGATCATGACTTCGGTTGATATGGTGAACCGTTACAAGGCCGCCGGAAAGGATCTGACGTCAGCGGATATCCGAAACGAGCTGGAAGGCAATATCTGCCGCTGCACCGGCTACAACAATATCGTCAGAGCGGTCGAAGCTGCCGCCTCGAAGATGTAGGCTGAGGGAGGATTAGAAAATGAGTACTGGAATTGGCGCCCGCGTAACCCGGAAAGAAGACAAACGCTTTATTACCGGAAAGGGCAAATACACCGACGATATTCGCAACGACAATCAGGCCTACGCCGCATTTGTTCGATCACCTCATGCACATGCGACTGTGAACGGCATCGATGCCTCGGCTGCATTGGCGATGGACGGCGTGATTGATGTTCTTGACGGTCAGCAGATGACGGCTGATGGCATTGGCAACCTTATTTGTGGCTGGGCCGTAACATCAAAGGACGGCAGTGGCATGAACATGGGTGCATGGCGCCCTCTGGCAGACGGAAATGTCCGCTATGTGGGTGACGCGGTTGCCGTGGTAATAGCTGAAACACAAGCCGCAGCCCGCGTTGCGGCAGAGGCGGTGGAAGTTGACTATGCGGTTTTACCAGCTGTTGCGGCAACGGACAAAGCGCTGGACCCATCTTCACCGCAGTTGCACGAAAATGCACCGGGCAATCTGATCTATGATTTTGGTCTTGGAGAGGAAGCTGCCACAGATGCGGCCCTTGCGGGTGCCGCGCATACAACCAAAATTGCGTTAACCAACAACCGGTTGGCCCCCAACGCAATCGAACCACGTTCGGCGGTCGCAACCTACGACGATGCCGAAGAACATTATACGCTTTATACAACCAGCCAAAACCCGCATGTGGCGCGGCTGGTCATGTCAGCGTTTATTCAGGTCGCACCCGAAAACAAACTTCGGGTGATCGCACCGGACGTAGGGGGTGGCTTTGGATCAAAAATCTTCATTTACCCGGAAGAGGTCTCGTGCCTTTGGGCATCCATGAAGACAAACCGGTCGGTTAAATGGACTGCAGACCGATCCGAAGCCTTCATGACAGACGCGCACGGGCGTGATCATGTTTCCACCGCTGAAATGGGTTTTGACGCGGATGGCAAAATCGTTGGCTTCAAAGTTGATACCATCGCAAATTTCGGTGCCTATATGAGCCTGTTTTCTTCAGCGGTGCCGACTTATCTGTACGCAACGCTACTTTCGGGTCAGTACAATATTGCAAACATCTACGCCAACGTGCGGGGTGTTTATACCAACACGGTACCCGTTGATGCCTACCGGGGTGCCGGGCGACCTGAAGCGTGCTATTTGATTGAACGGGTGATGGAACAGGCGGCGCGCGAAATGGGCAAAGACCCGGCAGAGTTGCGCCGGGCGAATTTTGTTCGGGAGTTCCCGCATCAGACACCAGTTATCATGGCTTATGATGCAGGAGATTTCGACGCCAATCTGGATCAGGCAATGCAGGCCGCTGACGTAAGCGGTTTTGCCGCCCGCAAGGCCGAAGCCGAAAGCCGGGGCAAACTTCGTGGGCTTGGTTACTCTTCTTACATCGAAGCCTGCGGCATTGCTCCTTCAGCCGCTGTTGGCTCACTTGGCGCTGGCGTTGGACTTTGGGAATCCGCAGAAGTTCGCGTGAACCCCGTTGGTTCTATCGAGGTTCTCACCGGTTCACACAGTCATGGGCAGGGCCACGAAACCACATTTGCACAAATCGTTTCAGATCGGTTCGACTTGCCGATTGAAAACGTGCAGATCGTGCATGGTGACACTGACAAAGTTCAGTTCGGCATGGGAACATACGGCTCCAGATCAGGCGCGGTTGGCATGTCTGCCATTGTGAAGGCAATGGACAAGGTGGAAGCCAAAGTGAAGAAAATCGCGGCCCATGTGCTGGAAGCTTCTGAAGATGACATCGTCATCGAAGGCGGCGAGGTAAAAGTCGCCGGGACAGACAAGGCGATGGGATGGCACGAAGTTGGCCTTACCGCCTATATGGCCCACAACCTGCCGCCCGACATGGAACCCGGCCTTAAGGAAGGCGCGTTTTATGATCCTGCGAACTTCACATTTCCGGCGGGAACATACATCTGTGAAGTCGAGATTGATCCCGAAACAGGTGCAACCGAAATCGTGCAATTCACCGCATCAGATGACTTTGGCACCATCATCAACCCGATGATTGTGGAGGGTCAGGTACATGGTGGCATCGCGCAGGGCATTGGCCAGGCCATGTTGGAACAGGTCGTTTATGACGACGACGGACAACTGATCACCGGCTCTTATATGGACTATGCCATGCCGCGTGCAGCGGACCTGCCAGATTACAGTGTCCACCATGCTTCGACCACCTGCCCGAACAATCCACTGGGCATGAAAGGGTGCGGTGAAGCAGGCGCGATCGGGTCACCGCCTGCGGTCATCAACGCCATAACGGACGCCATTGGCACCAACGATCTGGCCATGCCTGCAACACCGCAGGCTGTCTGGAACGCCATTCAAGCGGCGAATTAGGGGAGGATCGAAAAATGTATCCGACAAAATATCATAAAGCCGCCAGCATTGACGATGCTGTATCTGCACTTAACAGCGCCGAAGAAGGCGCATTGCTTGCGGGCGGCCAGACTCTACTGGCGACCATGAAACAGCACTTGGCCTCGCCAAGTGATTTGGTTGATATTCGCGGGATTGAAGGCATGCGCGGCATCTCTGTGGATGGCGATACGCTTGTCATTGGCGCAGCCACTACCCACGCGGAAGTGGCTGGAAACGCCGATGTTCAAAGGCTGTGCCCCGCACTTGCAGGCCTGGCCGGCGGTATCGGCGACCCCGCAGTGCGGCACGCCGGAACCATAGGCGGGTCGATCGCCAATAATGATCCGGCAGCAGATTACCCCGCCGGTCTTTTGGCAATGGGTGCAACGGTGAAAACCAACAAGCGCGAAATATCGGCCGACGATTTCTTTGACGGCCTGTTTTCGACCGCCCTGGACGAGAATGAGGTCATCTGCTCAGTCAGTGTTTCCGCGCCAGCCCGTGCAGCCTATGTCAAGTTCCGGCAACCGGCTTCACTCTTTGCGCTGGTCGGCGTTTGCGTCGCAGAAGGTGCGCAGGGAACGCGTGTTGCTGTCACAGGCGCTGGCGACGATGGCGTGTTCCGTCAGTCGGACCTTGAAGCGGCCCTCGCCTCTGACTGGTCCGCTGCTTCGGCTGATGGGGCCATCGTTGGCAGCGAAGGCCTGATGTCCGACATCCACGGCAGCGCAGACTACCGCGCAAACCTGATCAAGGTTCTGGCAAAACGCGCGGTCAAGGCCTGCTGACCAAGAAATTTCCACCCCCGCCGTCACAGTGACTTTGCGGCGGGGATACCGCGTCCGGTCCCAGTTTTATTATCAGCCACCAAAAGAACCAACGTGAAAGTGACTTCCGCGATAAGCCGCACCAAAAGAGCCTTGTGATATCCGTCAATCAGAATGCCAAATGCGCGGATCACGCCAATGACCCCCATGAAACCGGCAACCGCGAGATACCAGATGATTTGCCCGGTCAGTGGTCCGAAAGCCAGAAGACCAAAATTGGCGACAAAGGACCGGCCAATCATCGCGTGGGCAACATTGGCGGGTGATCGCCTCTTTGCGGCCGATAGACCAAAACCTCTCTGCCTTTTCGGGTAAGGCGGGCATCACTGTGCATGTTCAGTCGGTTCTATTTACATGGCTTTTGTTTGTGTAAAATTCAGTTTCTCAAAGAAGGATCGAATGAACAACGTTGCGAGAACTTGCATCCGGAGTAAAGAACACTGCAAACAATCGACAACCCGTTCGGCGCGAGGGTGTCACCCATGTCTTAGGTACAATCTGGCACCTATGTCTCCGGTTCGGACCTTTGCGACTTTGGTAGCGGGAGAGGGACTTGAACCCCCGACACGCGGATTATGATTCCGCTGCTC
>CAYZQS010000001.1:96183-97776 GCA_964480735.1 uncultured Rhodobacterales bacterium | reverse complement strand
AAAATTGCGACAGCTGAGCGGTGCAGATATTCCGTCCGGTTCACTAAAGTGCACCGGCTATTTTTCAGGCCGGTTGTCCACCACCCGCACGGCTTTGCCCTGCGAGCGGTCAACGGATCCGGGCGGGGCAGCCCGCACTTCCGTGGTAATCCCAACAACAGATTTGATGCGGTTTGACAGGGTGGTGGCCGCGGCCTGTCTTGCCGATTCAGACGAGGCGCTGGCCGCACCTTCCACATGCACGACCATCGCGTCCATACGCCCCTTGCGGATCAGCTCGATCTGAAAATGCGGGGCAAGGTCTTTGACCGTCATCAGCTGTTCCTCAATCTGGGTCGGAAACACATTGACGCCGCGCAGGATAATCATGTCGTCCGTCCGGCCGGTGATTTTTTCCATGCGCCGCATGGTCCGTGCGGTGCCCGGCAACAGCCGCGTCAGGTCGCGGGTGCGGTAGCGGATGATCGGGAAGGCTTCTTTGGTCAGGGATGTGAACACCAATTCACCCATCTTGCCATCCGGCAGCACCGCACCGGTTTCAGGGTCGATCACTTCGGGGTAAAAATGGTCTTCCCACACATGCAGCCCGTCTTTGACCTCCACACACTCATTGGCCACCCCCGGCCCAATGACCTCTGACAGCCCGTAAATATCAACCGCGTGCATATCAAATGCCTGTTCCACTTCGGCCCGCATGGCGTTGGTCCAGGGCTCCGCGCCAAAGATGCCGACGTTCAGCGGGCTTTGCCGGGGATCACGCCCCTGCGCGTGGTATTCGTCCAATATCGACAGCATATAAGACGGTGTAACCATGATCGCCCTGGCGCAAAAATCCTCGATCAGGGTCACCTGCCGGGGCGTCATACCGCCGGACACAGGCACGACGGTGCAGCCCAGTTTCTCTGCCCCGCCGTGCGCCCCCAGACCGCCGGTAAACAGCCCGTAACCATAAGCGTTGTGCAACATGTCGCCGGGCCTGACGCCACTGGCGCGCAGGGAACGGGCGACCACGCTGGCCCAGGTGTCGATGTCTTTGGCGGTATAACCAACCACCGTCGGCTGGCCGGTGGTGCCGGACGAGGCATGGACGCGGGTGATCTGATCTTGCGGCACGGCAAACATGCCAAAGGGGTAGTTGTCGCGCAGGTCTTTTTTGACGGTAAAGGGGAACCGCGCGAGGTCAGACAAGGATTTCAGGTCGTCCGGGTGTACGCCTGCGGTGTCGAACGCGGCTTTGTAATGCGGCACATTTTTGTAAGCGTGGTTCAACGACCATTTCATGCGTTCCAGCTGCAATGCGCCGATTTCATCGCGCGAGGCGATTTCGATCGCTTCAAGCGAGGATTTTGGTGGGGTCAGGTCTTTCATATAAGTATCTTGGTTGAATTGTTGTATTTGGCAAATGCGTTATTACAAACCCGTCCGGGCCCTTTGCCCGGACAGCGCCCGACCTCCCCCCGGAGGGCGCTTCGCTTCCTTCCAGGCCGGGCGCAGTCCTTGGTTAGGGTGTCAATCACTGGTCCAATTTCCGTCACACCGCCTCCATCATCAATGAAATCCCCTGACCAACCCCAATACACATGGTGCACAGCG
>CAYZQS010000001.1:56063-96083 GCA_964480735.1 uncultured Rhodobacterales bacterium | reverse complement strand
CCCATAATCCGCGGCGGCACCCCGGCAACCGCCATGCCGGTGATGCGGGTTTTGGGTGTCAGATTGTATTTCTTTACCGCAGCCTCGGAAGCGACAATCAGCGCCGCCGCGCCGTCGTTCACACCAGAGGCATTGCCCGCCGTCACGGTTCCGTTTTCGCGAAACGGCGTTGGCAGTGCCGCCAGTTTTGCAATCGGGCTTAGGCGGGGATGCTCGTCGGTTTCAACGATTTTCGCATCGCCTTTGCGTTGCGGCAAGGTGACAGGCGTGATCTCCTGCGCCAGCCGACCGTTGCCAATCGCCGCCGCTGCCCGTTCCTGCGAACGCCGTGCAAAAGCGTCCTGATCCTCGCGGGAAATCTGGAATTGTTCCGCCACATTCTCTGCCGTTTCAGGCATGGACTCGATGCCGTATTCCGCCTTCATCCGCCGGTTCACAAACCGCCAGCCAAGGGTGGTATCGTAAATTTCCGCTTGGCGCGAAAAAGCAACATCAGCTTTGGGCATGACCAGCGGCGCGCGGCTCATGCTTTCCACGCCGCCTGCCAGAATGACCTCGGCAGCGCCGGTTTGAATGGTCTGCGCCGCCAGACCGACGGCGTTAAGACCAGAGCCGCAAAGGCGGTTAACGGTCAGCCCCGGCACGCTGTCAGGCAGCCCCGCCAACAACGTGGCCATCCGCGCCACGTTGCGGTTGTCTTCGCCGGCCCCGTTGGCGCACCCCATGATAACGTCGTCAATTGCGTCGGCCGCAAGCCCCGGAACAGTCGCCATAACCGCTTTTATCACATCCGCCAGCATATCGTCCGGGCGTACAGAACTTAACGCACCACCAAAGCGGCCAATGGGCGTGCGCAGGCCCTCGCACAGATAGGCGTGGTTCATATGGCTTTCCCCTTATTCGTCAAAATGCCGCCCCTTGATCTGGCGGGAATGGCCGCGAAACTGCGCGACCACCCTGCCATCTTCCGCAGCCACCACCACATCATAAATCCCGCTGCGCCCGGATTTGCTGACTTCACAGGCCGTGGCCGTCAAGCGATCGTTCTCGCGGGCCGGTGATAGATAGGTGATAAAATTGTGCTGGGCGAGTGTGTTTTCGTTGTAGCTGTTGCAGGCAAAGGCAAATGCCGTGTCCGCAAGGGTGAAAATAGTTCCGCCGTGACAGATGAAGTGGCCGTTCAAGTGGCGTTTTTCCACCTGCAACGACAATTTGGCGCTGCCGGGTGCGACAGATTCAAAGTCGATTCCGATCCCTTTGGAGGCCGCATCGTTTTCCCACATTATGGCGGCGGTTTTTTTTGCGCGTTCCTGCGGGGTCATGGCGGGCCTTTGCGGTTGGTTGCCAAAAGAAATTGCATGGTCCAATCTGATGGTCAATAGCGCGCGCATCATATGCGGAACTGCAACAATTTGGAGACGGATCATGCCGATCATGCAGGTGCACAGCTACGCCAATGGCGCTTGGATCGCCCCGTCAGGCAAACTTGCCGATATCCACAGCGCAGTGACCGGCAAGCTGATCGCACAGGCAGGCAGCGGCGCGCTGAACTTTCAGGCGATGTCCGATTTTGCCCGCAACAGCGGCGGTCCGGCCCTGCGAGAAATGACATTTCACGACCGGGCGCGGAAACTGAAGGCGCTGGCGCTTTATCTTCAGGAGCGCAAAGAAGACCTGAACCAGCTGTCGTTCATGACCGGGGCCACCCGCAGCGACAATAAAATCGACATTGACGGCGGTATCGGCACCATGCTGGTTTTTGCCTCCAAAGGCCGCCGCGAGATGCCGGACGAGAAGATTTATCTGGACGGCGAGGTGGAAATGCTGTCGCGGCAGGGCACGTTTGTTGGCCAGCACATCTGCACGCCGATGCTGGGCGTTTCGGTGCACATCAATGCCTTTAACTTCCCGGTCTGGGGGATGCTGGAAAAACTGGCGCCGTGCCTGCTTGCCGGGGTTCCGGCGATTGTGAAACCGGCCACGTCCACCTGCTATGTCACCGAGGCCTGCATGCGGATGATGGTGGACAGCGGGATATTTCCCGCGGGTTCATTTCAGCTTGTGGCGGGTCACACCGGCAATCTGCTGGATCTGTTGGGCCCACAAGACAGTGTTTGTTTTACCGGCTCAGCCGATACCGCGTTGAAATTGCGCTCTTCCCCGCGCCTGCTGAAAAACGCGGTGCGGTTTTCGTCGGAACAGGACAGCCTGAACGCCAGCGTTCTGGGGCCGGACGCGGATATGAGCTCGCCCGAGTTTGATTTGTTCGTCAAGGAAGCGGTGCGCGAAATGACCGCCAAAGCCGGGCAAAAATGCACGGCCATCCGGCGGATGATTGTGCCTGCCGATCTGATCGATCCTCTGTCAGATGCGATTTCCGCGCGGCTGGCCAAAACCGTCATCGGCGATCCGGCGCTGAAAACCACCCAAATGGGTGCATTGGCCTCTGCCGAACAAAAGGCTGACGTTTTGGAAAAACTGGCGGTACTGTCAGAAGAATCCCGCGTTGTCTTTGGCGATCCGGCGAATTTTCAGGTGGAAGGTGCCAACACCCATGAGGGCGCGTTTTTACCGCCCATGCTGTTATCCTGCGACGATCCCGATGGGGCACATGATGTGCACGCGGTAGAGGCGTTTGGTCCCGTGGCGACATTGATGCCCTACCACGATGTGCCCCATGCCTGTGCGTTGTTAAACCGCGGCGGTGGATCACTGGTGGCGTCGGTCATAACCAACGACGCTGCGGTGGCCCGCGAGATGACGTTGGGGTCGGCCGCCTGGCACGGGCGGCTATATTTTAACAACCGCGCCTCCATGGGGGAAAGCACCGGGCATGGCGCACCTTTGCCGCACATGACCCACGGCGGCCCCGGACGGGCGGGCGGGGGCGAGGAACTGGGCGGCATCCGCGCAGTCCTGCACTATATGCAGCGCACGTCGGTGCAGGGCAGCCCCGATATTCTGACGGCGGTTGGCGGTAACATGGTGAAGGGCGCGACGGAAGTGAAGACAAAGGCGCACCCGTTCACCAAGGCCTTTGACGATCTGGAAATCGGCGAAACCATCCACACCCGCCCCCGCACCATCAACCTTGAAGACATCGAACATTTCGCCCATTTCACCGGTGATACGTTTTACGCGCATATGGATCAGGAGGCGGCCGCGGCGAACCCGTTTTTTGGTGGCCGGGTTGCCCACGGGTATCTCTTGCTATCCTTTGCCGCGGGTCTGTTTGTTATGCCCGACCCGGGACCGGTGCTGGCCAACACCGGCTTGACCAATCTGAGCTTTCAAAAGCCGGTCAGCCCCGGAGACAGTATTTCCGTGCGCCTGAGTGTGAAACGCAAAACCCGGCGCAACGAGGACTACGGCGAAGTACGCTGGGCGGTCACGCTGTTTAATCAGGACGCCGAGCAGGTGGCGGAATATGAGCTTTTGACCATGAATGCCTACGTGGCGTAGGTTGCGTGGATGAGCTATGCGCCCTTGGATAAGTTGATTGCGGAATTTCACGCAGCGGGCCGGCCGCGGGTCTGGTCTTTGGTGATCACGGTGTTTGGTGACGCGGTGCAGCCGCGCGGCGGGCGAATTTCCGCGGCGCGTCTGCAAGCGGTAATGGGGCGGCTGGGAATTGAGGCAGGTGCGCTGCGCACGGCGCTGTCCCGCTTGGTCAAAGAGCAATGGCTGGTGCGCGAGCGGCAGGGCAGGGCCAGTTTTTACCGGCTGAGTGCCTCTGGCGAGACCGCGTTTGGGCTGGCGACGGACCGGATATTTAGCCCCAATAAGAAGGCGCAGGCCGGGCAGGCGGTTCTGGGTGTGCTGATTGGCGGCAACGGCGAGGCGCGGGCACGGCTGGACCGCGAGGTTGGCAAAAATCAGGGGCGGGTTCTTGCAACAGGTGCCTATGTTTGGGCTGACGTGGACCTGCCGGACGGGGAATGGCTTGCCGCGCGAAAAATTCTGACAGCCAAATGCGCCTTTGGGCCCGTGCCCCGGGCAGTGTTTGATCTTCCAACTTTGCGCGCGCAACGGCGTGACTATGAAGACATGTTGGAAAAGTTCCGGCAGCCAGCTGTGGGTGAAACAAACGCATTGGCGCCGTTGGATGCTTTTGCCTTGCGCACGTTGCTGGTTCATTACTGGCGGCGGATTGTATTGCGTTACCCTGAATTGCCGTTCGAAATGGCGCCCGCGGACTGGCCGGGTGCCGATTGTCTTGATCTGGTCGTCGCGCTTTACAGTGCTGTTTTGGGTTCCTCGGAAACATGGCTGGACGCCGCCGCCGGTCTTGAAGGTCTGCCATCGCCGGGGCCTGACTTATTCAAACGGTTCGGTGGTTTGGATCAGTCTTCCAGATAAGCAAATGTGCAGGTGGCGGTGGCGGCGATTTTGGTGTTGTCGCGCGCGCGAAATTCGGTGCGGGTCACTGCCATGCGGCGGCCGTTTGACAGGGCGGTGATGGACATATCCACATCCGCAAGCATCAGCGGGCGCATGAAGTGGCAGGTCATATCCACCGTGGTGCAATTGCGAAACCGGCCGTTCAGCCCGCTTAGGGTCAACACAGAGGCCGTGTCAGCGGCGGCGGCAAGCGCCTGACCGCACACCACCTGTGGTCCCGCACCACCACCACGCACCAGTGTGGCACTGGCGGGCAGGGTGAACATCGCTCCTTCGCCTGACAGCGAGGTCACGTTAATATTCAGATCCTTGACCCAGGGCGCAAACGCGCCGCTTAAAAGGTCCTGCATCTGCTTGGTTCCGAATTCAGACATGTATTTTCCCTGTTGTGTTACGAAAATATCTTGAAACAAGGAATTTTGTAACGTATACTAGACTGAGTGTAACAGGAGTTTTCCCAAATGTATGCGCAGGGATTGATCGGTGCCGATTCTTCGTCAGACGAGTCAGAAGAATTTCTGGCGGCGTTTCAGGCGCGGATTGATGCCGAGGACAAGATAGAGCCTAATGACGCGATGCCCGCGGGCTATCGACGTACGCTGGTGCGCCAGATCGGCCAGCACGCCCATTCGGAAATCATCGGTATGCAGCCGGAAGGCAACTGGATCACCCGCGCACCCACCCTGCGGCGCAAAGCGGCCCTGTTGGCAAAAGTGCAGGACGAGGCCGGGCACGGGTTGTATCTGTATTCAGCCGCCGAAACTTTGGGCGTGTCGCGCGAGGAAATGACCGATGAACTGCTGTCCGGCAAAGCCAAGTATTCCTCGATATTCAATTATCCAACGTTATCCTGGGCCGATATGGGCACCATCGGCTGGCTGGTGGACGGAGCGGCGATCATGAACCAGATACCGCTGTGCCGCTGTTCGTACGGACCTTACGCGCGGGCGATGATCCGGGTGTGCAAGGAAGAGAGCTTTCACCAGCGGCAGGGGTACGAAATACTGCTGACGCTGTGCGCGGGCAGTGACGCGCAAAAAGAAATGGCGCAGGCCTCGCTGAACCGGTTTTGGTGGCCGGTGCTGATGATGTTTGGACCGCCAGACGGCGATTCTGTGCATTCGGATCAAAACACCAAATGGGGGATAAAGCGGTTCTCCAACGACGCGCTGCGGCAGAAATTTGTTGATGCGACGGTGCCGCAGGCGGAAATACTGGGGCTGAAAGTGCCTGATCCGGATATGAAATGGGACGACGCCCTCAATGATGGCCGAGGTGGCTACCGGGTTGGCGCAATCGACTGGGACGAGTTCTGGCGCGTGGTCAAGGGCGGTGGAATAATGAACCGTGACCGCATCCGGTCGTACCGGGCGTCGCAGGCCGAAGGTGATTGGGTGCGTGACGCGGCAACGGCGTTTGCCGAAAAACGCGCTGCCCGTAAAATGGCCGCTGAATAAAATGGCCGAAAAGGAACATTCGATGTCCAAAAACATTCCGCTTTGGGAAGTCTTCATCCGCCCGCGAAACGGACTGGCGCATAAACACTGTGGCAGCTTGCACGCCACCGACGAGGTGATGGCGCTGCAGGCGGCACGCGATACCTATACCCGCCGCGGCGAAGGACTTTCAGTGTGGGTTGTACCCTCGGCCGCGATATCGGCGTCTGACCCGGATCGTGCGGCAGAGAATTTCGAACCTGCGGTGGATAAAGTTTACCGCCACCCGACGTTTTATGACATCCCCGACGACGTGGGCCATATGTGATGGCCAAACCTGCATTGTTTACGGCCCTGCTGGAACTGGCGGATGACCAGCTGATCCTTGGCCACCGGCTGTCGGAATGGTGCGGCAAGGGTCCGATCCTTGAAGAGGATCTGGCGATGTCCAATCTGGCGCTGGATTTGATCGGGCAGGCGCGAAATCTGTACGCCTATGCGGGCGAAGTAGAGGGAAAAGGCCGGTCAGAGGATGATCTGGCCTATCTGCGGCTGGAAGCCGAATATACCAACTGCCTGCTGGTGGAGCGTTCAAACGGTGATTTCGCCCATACGATGTTGCGGCAGCTATATTTTGCCGCTTTTATGCAGGCGTACTGGCAGGCGGCGTTGGCCTTGGGTGACGAGGTGGTTCGCGGAATTGCCGGTAAATCGGTCAAGGAAATGGCCTATCACGTTCGTCATTGCGCTGAATGGGTTATCCGGTTGGGCGACGGCACGGAAGAAAGTGCGCGGCGAATGGCGGACGCGGTTGAGGCCTTGCATATTTACACAGGCGAGATGTTTGAAATGTCCGCGGCGGCTGCGGAATGTGCGAAAAACGGTGTGCTGCCGAACCGCGCCGATTTGCGCGATGGCTGGCAGACATCCATCGACGATATATTTGCGCAAGCGATGCTAAGTGCGCCGGTGGTTGCCTATCCGCAAACCGGTGGCAGGTACGGGCAGCATACAGAAGCAATGGGGCATATTCTGGCAGAATTGCAATATGTCCAACGCGCACACCCGGGGCTGACGTGGTAGCCTTGGCCAAACCTGCCCTGACCCAACGCAACGCATGGCTGGCCGCAGGCGGGGTGCCTGATCCCGAAGTGCCCTGTGTGAACGTGGCGGAACTGGGTATTCTGCGTGATGTATCGGTGGCCGGAAATGTGGCAACCGCGGAAGTCACGCCAACCTATTCCGGCTGCCCGGCGGTTTTGGCCATCGAACTGGCGATCGAGGCGGCCCTGCTGGACGCGGGGTTTGAAGCAAAGATCAAGCGGGTGTTTTCACCGCCCTGGACGTCGGACTGGATCACGCCCGAGGGGCGACGGAAGCTTCGCGCCTACGGCATCGCTCCACCGGTAAAAGGCAGCAATTCGATCCGGGCATTGTTTAGTGAAACAACCGTGGACTGTCCGAAATGCGGTGCCAGCGAAACCGAAAAACTGTCAGAATTTGGCTCCACTGCCTGTAAAGCACAATATCGCTGTTTGGCGTGCAGTGAACCCTTTGACTATTTCAAATGTATCTGAGGAAATCCCGTTGGCCCCCAAATTCCACAAACTAAATATCAACCAAATCAGGCGCGACACGCCGGACTCGGTTGCGATTTCCTTTACCGTTCCACAGAGCCTGCGCCGGGATTTCAGTTTTACGCCCGGACAATACCTGACGCTGCGCACCACGATTGACGGCAAGGATGTGCGGCGGCCCTATTCCATTTCCTCACCGGTAAATTCGGACCATCTGACCGTCGGCGTGCGCTGCGTTGACGATGGCGTGTTCTCAAGCTTTGCCAATAAAACCCTAAAAGCTGGCGACGATCTTTTGGTGATGACCCCGGAAGGCAGATTTACCGCCAAATGCGGTCAGTCCGCCAAATATCTGCTGTTGGCCGCCGGTTCCGGCATCACGCCGATGATTTCGATTGCCGCGTCGACGCTGCAAGCAAATGAAAGCGCGGAAATAACCTTGGTTTATGGCAACCGTCAGACCGATACGATTATGTTTCGCAGGGCACTTGAGGTCATGAAAGACCGCTACATGGGCCGCCTGACGATTGTGCACCTCCTCAGCCGCGAGGAACAGGACGTGCCCCTGTTAAACGGGCGGATTGACGCCGCTAAAATCGCCGCACTGGCCAGAACCGGCGGGATAGATCCCATAGGCGCTGATGGTGTGTTCCTGTGCGGCCCCGGTGAAATGATTGACCAGGCCACCGTGGCGCTTAATAACATCGGCGTTGCCCCGGACAAAATCAGAATTGAGCGTTTCACGCCTGCGGATGGCCAGCAACCAAGGGCCAAGCCGTCAAACGCCGCCGCCCATGCCGCCGCAAAAGGCGCAAGCGTCGAGATTATTCTGGACGGCACGCGCAAAAAGTTCGCGGTGAACAGCGCCGGGGAATCCGTGCTGGAAGCCGCAGCAAGGCAGGGTCTTGACCTGCCGTTTTCCTGCAAGGGCGGCATGTGCTGCACATGCCGGTGCAAAGTGGTGCGCGGTTCGGCGGAAATGGCCTTGAATTACTCGCTTGAAAAGTGGGAAACGGACGCCGGGTTTACCTTGGCCTGTCAGGCGCGGGCAACTTCTGACGATCTGGTACTGGATTTTGATGCGCTGTAATCCGCCGTCCAAATAATTGCCAGTTGACTTATTTTGTTAACTTTATTACTAATTAACCAAATTAGAAATTAAAGTTGAAAAAGACCATGACCCGCCTGCCAGAAACGTTCTCCGCCCTTGGTGATACCACCCGATTTGCCATTGTGGAGCGTCTTTTAAATGAGGGAGAGCTCAGTGCCGGTGATTTGCAGGCTGTGGCCGACATCTCTGCCCCCGCGATTTCGCGGCATCTGAAAGTTCTGCGCAATGCCGGGGTGATCAACCAGCGTGTCGACAAACAGCGGCGGCTTTATACTGTGGAACCAAAGGCCATTATGGGCATCAACGCTTGGATCGAATACCACCGTAAATTTTGGGAAACCAGCCTTGATCGTTTGGCAAAGGCGTTGAAAAAGAAGGAAAAAGACGATGGCTGAATTGACGGTCAACCGGGTGCTGGATGCGGATTTGGCGACAGTTTTCGACTTTATCACCAAATCCGAACACCTGCTGGAATGGTGGGGCCCCGAGGGCATCAGCCTGCCGGACCGCGAGCTGGATTTCACAAAAACCGGCCCGTGGCATTCGGTTATGCGGCGGCCTGATGGCAGCGAGATGAAAGTTTCAGGTCAGGTGACCCACGTAAAAGCGCCCAGTTCGGTTGGCTTTACCTGGGCCTGGCACGATGAAACCGGCAAGCGCGGCGATGAAAGCCACGTGACCATATCCCTACGTGCAGCAGCAGGCGGAGGCACCGAATTCAGCCTTCACCACCAAGAACTTGTCAGCGAAGAAGCCGCCGCTGCGCATAATGCGGGCTGGACGTCCTCTGTGCGCAAACTTGAAAAAATGGCGGCACGGGAAGAGCAGGAAAGCGTTTAATTTAACCAAAGGAGAGAAACATGGCTAAATATATTTTTGCATATCACGGTGGCAAAGCCCCCAGCAGCCCGGAAGAGGGCGAAAAAGTAATGGCCCAGTGGCAGGCGTGGTTTGGCGGCCTTGGCAGCGCTGTTATTGACGGCGGAAACCCGGTTGGCATGTCCAAAACGGTTTCCGGCAGCGGCGTTGCCGACGACGGTGGTGCCAACCCTATATCCGGGTTCTCGCTGGTAGAGGCCGCCGATATAGACGCCGCCGCCGCAATGGCCAAAGACTGCCCGATGATCGCCGACGGTGGCTCTGTCGAGGTTGCCGAATGCTTTGATATGTAAATCGCTTAACGAATAGCGAAAAGTCAGGCGGTCCGGTTGCAACCGGGCCGCTTTTTTACAGGGCGTCAAAGCACTCAACATAGCCTTTTGAAATATCCAGCAGCAGCTGAACATAAGATTGCGGATTTTGCGCATCGGTTGTTCCCAGCGGATCAACAAATCCCAACCGCGCGTTGGTGCCTTCAAGCAGGGGCAAGGCACGCTTGGCCTGCGCACCCGGAGCCACAAAAACACAGGCCGGTTGATGCTTTATCAGCGCCTCACGCAATTCGGCAATTGATCCCAGACTGGCCGCATCCGCATCACCGACAGTTACAAATCCGATCGGCCTTAACCCGAAACCGATCTCAAAATACTGCAGCGCGTCATGAAATTGCACAAACCTGCGGGATTTATGGGGATCAAGCGCGGCAGAGATCTGAGCCTCGGCAATTTCAATCGCCATATCCAATCCGGCGGCGTTGGCCCGAAACACCGGCGCGTTTTCCGGGTCAAGCGCGGCAAGTCGTTTGACAATCGCAGCAATCCACAAGCGGGCATTTTTGGGTGACAGCCAGCGGTGCGGGTCGTCAAATTCTGCCATCGCGGCGTCAGCCGCGCGAAAAACGCCACTGTGGCGCAGAGGCAGATGCAGTGTTCCGGTAACGGTATCAAGCCGCAATGATTTCACAGATATTTCCGGCCGTGCCAGTATTTTGGCCAATCCCGGCACGGCGTCCGGTCCCGCCCAGATGACAAGGTCCGCCGACTGGACTTTCCGCAGGTCAGAGGGTTTCAGGGCAAAATCATGCCCGTCCACACCGGATGTCAGCAACATGTCCGGCAGAACAACACCACCTGTAACCTCTGACACCAGGGCCTGTATCGGTCTGATATCGGTCAATATTTTCAGGGGTTTGGCCGCAAGCGGTGCGGCGGCCAAAAGTGCTGTGGCGATAAAAACCATCAGGGCGGATCGAAAATAGGCATACCAAAGTCGCATCGTGAAACCGTCTTGTCATTCTGGCCATCGGGCCGTAAATGAGATGTTATACAATAACAATATGCAGAGTCCAATGACGAAAATCAGTGCTGAAACGCCAAACGTATTTGCCCGCCACGATCACCGGGCGTGCAAAAGCGGTGGCATGGCAGAGGCCCGCAAATATTGCGCCGCAAACGGCCTGCGCCTGACCAGGACCCGCGCCCGCGTGCTGGAAATCTTACTGGAGTCACACAAAGCGCTTGGCGCCTATGAAATCCTGAACCGCCTGCAATCCGAAGGGCTGGGCAGCCAGCCGCCGGTTGTCTACCGCGCATTGGAATTTTTGGTGGAAAATCATTTTGTTCACCGGCTTGAACGCCTGAACGCATTCACCGCCTGCATTGACCCAATTGGTGATCACGAAGCGATGTTTCTGATTTGTCAGGATTGCCTGACAGTCGCTGAATCCCCGCAAACGCCGCTGTTTGACGTTATGAACAACGCGGCCAGCGCTTTGGGCTTTGATGTCCACGCCCGCATGGTCGAGATTATCGGGCGCTGTCCGTCCTGTCAGGAAAGCGCCAGCCCATGACAGTTTCCCTTTTGCAGGCCAAAGACCTGTCGTTAACACTGAACGGTCGTCGGGTTTTGCAGGATATCAATTTTTCGATCAAGACAGGTGAGATTGTAACGGTTGTTGGCCCCAACGGGTCAGGCAAAACCTCGTTTTTGCGCTGTCTGATCGGGGCGCAGGCACCAACCTCTGGTGAAATCAGCCGCAAAGCGGGCCTCAGCATTGGATATGTGCCGCAAAAGCTGCATCTGGATCGGGCGTTTCCAATGACAGTGGCAAGGTTCCTGAGGTTGGCGGGCAAATCGCCGCGTGCAATCCGGCTGGAGGCTTTGCAAAATGTCGGGCTGGAAGGCTGCGAAAATCAACAAATGGCAGACCTGTCCGGTGGACAGCTGCAACGTGCCCTGCTGGCGCAGGCGCTGCTGGGCGATCCTGATATTCTGGTAATGGACGAGGCTACGCGTGGGCTGGACCAACCTGCGGTGGCCGCCTTTTACCGCCTGATTGAACAGGCGCGTCAAAGCATCGGCTGTGCGGTTCTTATGGTCAGCCACGATCTGCACGTGGTGATGAGCGCGTCAGACCGGGTGATTTGCCTGAACGGTCACGTGTGCTGCGAAGGCTCGCCCACTGTTGTTTCCGAAGCCCCCGAATACCGCCGCCTTTTTGGCCTTGGCACCGAAGGCGCGCTGGCGCTGTACCAGCATGACCACGACCACGATCACGACCACAGCGAACACCCCCATGATTGACGAATTTATTATGCGCGTCGCTCTGGCCGGTATCGGCGTTGCGGTGGTTGCCGGACCGCTGGGATGCTTTGTTCTGTGGCGGCGGATGGTCTATTTTGGCGATACGATCTCGCACGCGGCCCTGTTGGGTGTTGCCTTTGCCTTGGCGCTGGACCTGCCGGTTATTCTGGGGGTTTTGCTGGTTGCGGTTGGGGTGTCGCTGATCATCCTGATGGCCGGAGAGCGAAAGCTGCACACGGACACGCTGCTTGGCATCTCCGCCCATTCCGCACTGGCTGTGGGGCTGGTGGCGGTGTCACTTTTGGGCAGCGTCAACGTTGATCTGGTTGCCTATCTGATCGGCGATATTCTGTCGGTCAACTGGACGGATGTGGCCATCATCTGGATCGGTGCCGCCCTGTGCCTGGGCCTGCTGGCATGGCGCTGGCAGCCGCTTTTGCTGACAGCACTAAGTCCCGACATCGCACGCGCCCGCGCCATGAACCCGGCAAGGGAAAACCTGCTGTACACGCTGGCGCTGGCCATTCTGGTGGCCGTCGCGATCAAGGTGGTCGGGGCATTGCTGATCACCGCACTGCTGATCATCCCGGCCGCAACCGCCCGCCTGATTGCCCCCACGCCCGAGCGGATGGTGATACTGGCAGCCCTTTGCGGAGCCTTTGCCGCGCTTTTGGGTATGGCCGGGTCATTTGGCTTTGACACGCCAACCGGGCCAACAATCGTTGTGGCAGCACTGGTGATCCTGCTGGCAACCGGAGTTGCGGTCAGAATATTCCGTCCGGCGCTCTAACTGGCGTAATCAGATTTCTGTGCGTCAAGCAGCGCCCGTATCTCTGCCAGATGTCTGTCTGCTTGTTCTGGATACTGCTCCAGCTGCCCGGCGGTCAGTTCCGCTACATCATCGGGAATAAAGCGCAATTTTTGTCCAGTTTGCAGCGCCCGAATATAGGTTTCCGCCGCCCGTTCAAAATAATACATCCGGTTGAACGTATCCGCCACGCTGTCGCCAATCACCATGATCCCGTGGTTGCCCATGATCATTACCTTCTTTGCCGGGTCGCTGAACTGGGCGGCACAACGCTCGCCCTCTTCCTCAAACGCCAGCCCGCCAAATTCGTTATCAATCACAATCCGGTTGAAAAACGTCGCGGTGTTCTGGTCTATGGGCGGCAACGTGCTGTCCGCCAAAGACGCCAGAACCGTGGCAAAAATCGAATGCACGTGCATGGCACACCGCGCGTGCGGACACCGGCGGTGGATGGAACCGTGCAAGCCCCAGGCGGTGGCGTCCGGGGCTTCGGGATGATCCAGAACGTTGGGATCATTGGCGTCCAGCAGCAGCAAATCGCTGGCTTTGATGCGGGCAAAATGCATCTGGTTCGGGTTCATCAAAAACTGCGTTCCGTCCGGGTTGACCGCCAGCGAAAAATGGTTGGCCACCGCCTCGTGCATGTTCAGATGCGCCGTCCAGCGAAACGCCGCCGCCATATCGGTGCGTTGTTGTTTGTAAGGCAGATTGGTGCGGATATTGCTGATATTGGGTTGTGGTTTCATTGCATTTTCCAACTGCGGTTACGGAACCTTTATGGCACAAAATCTTAGATTTTCAAACAGCGTTAGCGTCAGTCCCGTGATACATTTGTAGCTATATTCCCACTGTAAAACCCGGCGAACGGTATGGCCAGAATTCAAACTATTAAACTGGTTTAGTGGTTTGGCTGAGCATATTTTAATGTGTTGTAAATTAAAACAAATATCCGCCATAAAGTGGAAAATACACCACCGGTTTTCGCATCCCGGTACTGTCAGGAAGCACTCTGCTTCGCGGCCGTCTTACGCAAAGGACCCTTTGCGCCCCTGCAATTGCCCGTCGGCTACCCCAGCGCGGATCAGGCGGCGGTTCGTCACCGCCTGATCCGGGATTTTAATAGTGGTACGCACTCTCGCCGTGGGACGCCAGATCAAGCCCCTGCCGCTCTTCGTCTTCATCCACCCGCAGGCCAAACAACACGTCTGCCAGTTTGAAGGCAGCAAAAGCAACGACCGCTGACCAGATGATGGTGATGCCAACAGCCTGAATCTGGATCATCGTCTGACCGGCGATGGAAAAATCACCGTCGCCAATTCCACCCAGACTGCCGGCGGTGAAAACCCCGGTGCCAACCGCGCCAACGATGCCGCCAACCCCGTGAATGCCAAACACATCAAGGCTGTCGTCATAGCCAAACTTGTTCTTCACCGTGCTGACAAAGAAGTAACAAACAGCCGCGGCAATCGCCCCAAGCACAATTGCGCCAACCGGGCCAACCGAACCGGCCGCGGGTGTGATCGCAACCAAACCCACAACCATACCCGAAACCGCACCCAGCATAGAGGCCTTGCCGCGCAAAATGCCTTCCAGCGCAGACCAGGCCAAAATCGCCCCGGCTGTTGCGGTGAACGTGTTGATTAACGCAAGCCCGGCACCGCCGTTGGCTTCCAGATTGGAACCGGCGTTAAAGCCAAACCAGCCAACCCACAGCAACGACGCGCCAACCATCGTCAGGGTCATCGAATGGGGTGCCATCATGTCTTTGCCAAATCCGGCCCGCTTGCCGATCATCAAACAGGCCACAAGGGCCGCCACGCCGGAATTGATATGCACAACCGTGCCACCGGCAAAATCAAGTGCACCCATGTTAAAGATGCGGCCTGCGCCGTCCCAAACCATATGGGCAATCGGGAAATAGGCGAATGTCACCCAGATTACGATGGCCAGCAACAACGCGCGAAATTTGATCCTTTCGGCCACAGCTCCCACAATCAGAACCGACGTTATCGCGGCAAACGTCATCTGAAAGGCGATAAACACAAATTCCGGTATAACCACACCATCCGTAAAAGTGGCCGCCATGGAATCCATCGTCACACCGCTTAAAAACAACTTTCCAAAGCCACCCCAATAAGGGCCGGTGCCGCCGCCAAATGCTGCGGAATATCCGTAGACCACCCAGATCACCATGACCAATGCGGTGATCACTGTGCTTTGCATCAGCAGGGACAACATATTCTTGGTGCGCACAAGGCCGCCGTAAAACAGCGCGAGGCCCGGTAGGATCATGAACAAGACCAGAATGGTAGAAACCATCATCCAGGCCACATCGCCCTTGTCCATGGTGGCGCCATCCTGTGCCAGTGCGGGCAGTGCAAACAGCGCAAGCGGCGCTGCCAATGCCGGTAATCTCAGGCGGTTCAGCCTATTACTATTGTTAAGGTTCTCAATCATAGCGCGTCCTCGCCGGTTTCATTTGTGCGGACCCGAACAGCGGACTCCACGTTTAAAGTGAATATTTTGCCGTCACCGATCTTGTCGGTGTGGGCGGTTTTCTGGATTGTTTCGACCACCTGTTCGGCAATACTGTCGGCCACCACGATTTCTATTCTGGTCTTTGGCACGAAATTCACCGCATATTCCGCGCCACGATAAATTTCCGTATGGCCGGACTGTGCACCAAATCCCTTGATTTCTGTCACCATCATACCGGCCACACCGACAGACGTCAGCGCTTCGCGGACCTCTTCCAGCTTGTAGGGTTTGATTGCAGCTATGATAAGTTTCACTTTGTCTCCTGTTGGGTTGGGGCACGAATCTTCCTGCCCGTTGAATTTCACGGGCACAGATCAAACATCATCGTTTGCCAGCACAAGAGAACGGGCCGCCGCAATTGGCCAATTATGTGGATTTTTGCATATTAAAAGGGCATTTTGTGAATATTGCCTAATTATTAAACATAAATGGAAGCATTTGCCGCTCTGACAATGTCTCTACATCCGGCAGCCTCTGGCCTATACTGTTTGAAAAATCATACGAAGCAGGCGTCTTGATTGATGAGTAGCACCGGCAGAAAACCCCCGCCTTTGGTGGCCCCAAACCGGCAAGCCGCCGGTAAAAAGGCCAGATCGTCGGCTGCTGCCAGACGCAGGAAACCCAAGTCCAAAGCGAAAAAATCTTCAAATCACATCTGGCCGGTGCGGCTGGTTCTTGGATTGCTGCGGTTGATACTGCGTACCTTTTGGTGGGTGGGCTGGCGCGTTGGCTGGCTGGTGGCGATTGTTCTGGCTGTTTCAACGGGCTATTATTATGTGCAGCTGCCCCCTGCGGTAGAACAGGTTGACGGCCGCTCCAAAGGCTCTGTCACGTTGCTTGATACAAGCGGCGCGGTCTTTGCCTGGCGCGGAGAACAGTTTGGCGGCATCATTCGTGCCGACAGCGTGTCGCCCTTCCTGAAAAACGCCGTTGTCGCCACCGAGGATAAACGGTTCTACCGCCACCTTGGCATCAGCCCGCGCGGTATCGCCAGCGCCATCCGCATCAATCTGCGCGAAGGTCGCGGGCCGCTTTCAGGCAACGGCGGGTCCACGATCACCCAGCAGGTGGCGAAAATCCTGTGCCTTGGGCGCAGTTTTGATCCTGACAGCGGCATTTCAGAACGCGATTTTGAAAGCGACTGCCGCCGCCCGACCAAACTGCGCAAGTTAAAAGAAGTGCCGTTTTCTTTTGCAATGGAGATCAAATACACCAAGGACGAAATCCTGATGATCTATCTGAACCGCGCCTTTCTTGGTGCCGGTTCGCAAGGGTTCGAGGCGGCCAGCCAACGGTATTTTGGCAAATCCTCCAGCGCCGTCAAACCGGCGGAAGCGGCGATGCTGGCGGGTTTGCTGGTGGCACCGTCAAAGTTTGCCCCGACCCGCAATCTGGGCCGCGCACAGGGCCGCGCCAATGTGATCATCGGTCTGATGGAGGCTCAGGATTACCTGACCCCCCAACAAGCCGCCGCCGCCCGGGCCAACCCAGCAGAATTGTCAGAGGCCGCAGAGGCCCGCGCCGGGGGGTATTTCGCCGATTGGGTCATGGCTTCGGGTCCGTCCTTTTTGACCCGCAGCACCACAGAGGACGTGGTCATCAAAACCACATTTGATGCGCGCATCCAAAAAGCTGCCGAAGACGCGCTGGCTGATGTTTTTGAAAATAAGGTGAAAGCAGGATCAACCGCGCAGGCCGCGATTGTGGTGATGACCGCCGAAGGCGCGGTCAAGGCAATGGTCGGCGGACGGCGCACCGGCGTGGCCGGGCAGTTCAACCGCGCAACACAGGCGCTGCGCCAAACCGGATCTTCGTTCAAACCGTTCGTTTATGCCGCCGCCCTTGATCTGGGCTACCGCTTTGACAGCCTCGTCGAGGACGCACCACTGACACTGGACATACCCGGCTCCGGTCCGTGGTCGCCAAAAAACTACACCGGTAAATTCCTTGGCCCGATCACCCTGACCGAAGCGCTGGCCTATTCCATCAACACCACTGCCGTGCGCATATCAGAGGCCGTGGGCCGCGAAAACGTGCGCACTGTTGCACAGGGTTTTGGCGTGAAAAGCGAACTGGCGATTGGCCCGGCGCTGGCGCTGGGGGCCAGCGAAAGCACCCTGATCGAAATGACCGGCGCCTACGCCGGAATTCTGAACGGCGGGCGCAGTGTTACGCCTTACGGGTTGATCGAACTGTCCCTGCAGGGCGATGCGTCGCCCTTGATGGGCATCGCCGGGGGTATGGGCGAGCGGGTGATCAGCAACGATGCGGCGCGGCAACTGGTTTACATGATGAACCAGGTCACCGTGATCGGTTCCGGCAAACGCGCGCTGCTGCCGGACCGCCAGATCGCAGCCAAAACCGGCACCACGCAAGGCGCGCGGGACGCGTGGTTTATTGGCTTTACCGGCGATTATGTCACCGGCGTGTGGATGGGCAACGATGACAATGCAAAACTGACCGGCGTGACCGGCGGCGGATTGCCGGCCGAAATCTGGCGCGAGACAATGGCGCAAATCCACGAGGGATTGCCAGCAACGGCCCTGCCGATGATCGATCCGGTTCTGGAGGCAAGCCAGCCCGAGGTACCGGAAAACTTTAACCCCAGGCGCAACAACACTCAGGCCGAAAATATTCTGCAAGAGGTTCTGGGCGCCATATTCGGCCGCAAGAATCAGTGACCGTTACCCGGCCTTGTTCAGGTCGGCAATCAGCTTGTTCAAATTACCATTGCGCTTGTCCAGCATGGCGCCAACTTCCGTGCGCTCGGTCGCCAGCATATTGATGCCCTCAATATACATATTGAACATCTTGTCCTTGCCGCTTTTATCCGAAACCTGCCATTCGATGATGAACGGATCCATGCCCTGTAGCGTGGCGGTTGATGTTACCAAAAAACCGCTTTTCACCGGCTTGGAGCTGATAACCTCGATCTTGCCACCAATAAACTCGCGGAAGCGACTGCCGTATTTGCGCGAGATATACCCCTGAAACGCCTTGGTGAACTGGCTGCGTTGGCTGCCGGACGCACTGCGCCACGCAACACCCAGCGCGCTGCGGGCGATAATGTTGATATCACCGTATTTCACCAGAACCTTCTCAAAATCCTTGTACATCCGGGGCTCGGATTTGCCTGAATTGATGACGCCGTGAATTTCGGCGATCATGCGGCCAATCAAATCAATTGCGGCCTCATTGCTAATCGCCCACGTGGTGCCCGGCAAAACGGTGGAACCAACGGCGGCCACCGCACCAAGCAACGTGGCGCGGCGAAACAGGTTGATGTTATTCGGCATAGGGGTCCTCTAAATCAGCGTCAGTCAATTCGCCCTGCAAATCCCGGCGTCTGCTTTGCAAATAAAGTAGCCGACTTTGGGCATAACTATCTTCACTTTCATATAACACAGAGTCAACAAAACCGGAAAACCGGTGCCGGCTGCTGAATTTTCCCAGCAACTTTGCGCCGGTTCCTATGTATTTTTCCGGTGCCGGGACCAGCAGGCTGACTGGATCAAGTGCAAAATCAACCACCAGACCCACGGTGTCGCGTTCTGTACTTGGGCCAAAAAACAGCAATTCCTGATACCGTCCCTCAGGCACGCCCCACACATGCAGGGTTTCGCCAAAATCGGTGGGTTGCTCTTGCAATCCGTTGTGCCCGGCCACGTCAAACAATCCGCCAACGCCGATGGTTGTGTTCATGGCAAACCGAAATGTGTTCAGCGCCGCGTCTTCAATATCCAACTGTAACAGATCATTTACCACCGTACCGGGCAGGGAAATATTGTTGGCAAAATTATCAATTCCGTCCAGGGCAAATTCCGGAACAGCGGACCCATAGGCCTTTGACGCCGGTCCAACAAAAGCCGTGTCCATCTTTTTGTTCAGCGCGTGGATTTTGCGGTTTTGGGCCTCCAGCGGGTCATTGATCGTCGATACCGACGGTGCGGGCGCACAGGCAAACAAACCGCCCAATAGCAGAATTAATGCGGCTGCGGTTGGCAGAAAGTTCCGTAATTTGCGCAAGCGTTACACCAAATATTCATCAACAATAAAGTCACCGATCCTCAACATCTAGCGGATTAATTCACAGAATCCAACGGCATTTCGCACGGGCAAAATTAGCGGTTTCCAGTTCTGATTTTTCGGGCTAGCGTGCGGCAAGGTTTCAAAAACAAAGGCGATCCGATGACCGGGAAAATAGAATCAAAACTGGCGGAACTGGGCGTCACCCTGCCTGATGCTCCGGCACCGGCGGCCAATTATGTGCCTTTCGTCGTTTCGGGTGATCTGGTGTTTGTCTCCGGGCAAATTTCAATGGACGCGGGAACCCTGATCACCGGAAAACTGGGTGATAACATGGACGTTGAAAGCGGACAGGCCGCAGCTAAGGTCTGTGCAATCAATCTGCTGGCGCAGGTGAAATCTGCCTGCGGCGGAGATCTGGACCGTCTTGTCAAAGTCGTGAAACTTGGCGGATTTGTGAATTGCACGGCTGATTTCACCGAGCATCCCAAGGTGATCAACGGCGCCTCGGATTTTATGGCAAAGGCGCTGGGCGACATCGGTACCCACGCCAGGGCGGCCGTTGGCTGTGTGTCTTTACCACTGGGTGTTGCCGTTGAAATCGAAGGCATTTTCCAGATCAGCTGATGACGTTGCATCCTGATTTTCTGCGAATACCAATTGCCCACCGCGGATTGCATGACGCCACCGCCGGAATTTACGAAAACTCGATGGCCGCTTTTGAAGCCGCGATTGCCGCTGGTTTTGGCATTGAACTTGATCTGCAAGTGTCCAAAGACGGGCAGCCGGTGGTGTTTCACGACTATTCGCTTGAGCGGCTGACAAAAGAAAAAGGCGCGGTTGCGCAAACAGACCTTGCAGACCTGCAGCGCTTAACGCTGTTGGGCAGCGGCGAGACAATTCCCTCGCTTGAACAGGTCTTTTCACTGGTAAACGGGCGGGTTCCCCTGCTGATCGAATTTAAGGATCAGGACGGTATAATGGGACCAAACACCGGACCGCTGGATCAGGCTGTTGCGGATCTTTTGCCACATTACCACGGCCCGGTGGCCATTATGTCCTATAACCCGCACGCGATGGCGCATATGGCACAAATCGCACCAAACACCCCACGCGGGCTGGTGACGTCCGGTTTTCCGGAAGAGGACTGGCCGACCATTCCCAACGCACGGCTGGCGGAATTGCGGCACATTCCTGATTTTGCCCGCGTTGACGCCGCGTTTATATCGCATGGCGCTGAACATCTTGGCATGCCGCGTGTTACAGAACTCAAAAACAGCGGCACACCGGTTATATGCTGGACAGTCAGATCACCAGCCGAAGAAACGGCGGCAAGAAAAATCGCTGACAACATCACGTTTGAAGGTTACCTGCCTAATTTTCAGCGACATTGACCTGACCTGCAACGTGGCGCATGTACCTGCAATGATTTTCGGTAGTTTCAATGAATGAGCTAGACCAGCCCGGTGCCGAGGTTGAGATCAGCGTCATCGCAGATCTGAAAGAGATCACCGCTGAAGACTGGAACGCCTGCGCCTGTCCCGAAGCCGCAATTGACCGCCCGGTTGATCCCTTTACCACCCATAAATTTCTGGCAGCCCTTGAACAAAGCGGCTCTGTCGGCCCGCAAACCGGCTGGTCGCCGCGCCACCTGATCGCGCGGAAAAACGGGCAGGTCATCGCCGTGATGCCGCTTTACGCCAAACACCATTCACAAGGCGAATATGTTTTTGATCACAACTGGGCCCATGCCTATCAGCAGGCGGGCGGGCAGTATTATCCCAAACTGCAGGGCGCCGTACCTTTTACACCCGCCACAGGGCGGCGGTTATTGACCCGGCCTGGGTTTGAGGCTGAAGGTCAGTCAGCGTTGATCCAGGGCGCGGTACAGGTGGCCGAAAAAAACCGGCTGTCGTCGTTGCACATTACCTATTGCACAGCGTCAGAGGCCAGCAGCGGCGCACAGATGGGCCTGCTGAAACGAACCGGCCAGCAATTTCACTGGCTCAATCAAAACTACCAGGATTTCCCGGCCTTTCTGCGCGATTTATCCTCGCGCAAACGCAAGGCCGTCAGGCGGGAAAGGCAAAAAGCGCAGGCCTTTGGTGGCACAATCCTGCAACTGACCGGTGACGATATTCAGCCGGAACACTGGGATGCGTTTTGGCAGTTTTATCAGGACACCGGCGCACGCAAATGGGGCACACCGTACCTGACCCGGGAATTTTTCAACCACATTCAGGACACCATGCGCGACGACGTGTTGCTGATCCTGTGTCAGCGCGACGGGCGCTGGGTGGCAGGTGCCATGAACATGATCGGGCGGGACACGCTGTTTGGCCGTTATTGGGGCTGCACCGAGGATCATCCGTTCTTGCATTTTGAGGTGTGTTATTATCAGGCGATAGATTTTGCCATCAAGCACCAGATGAAATGCGTTGAAGCAGGCGCGCAGGGCGAGCATAAACTGGCCCGCGGGTATATGCCGGTAAAAACCCATTCGCTGCACTGGATTGCTGATCCCGGCTTTAAGCGCGCCGTGCAACAGTTTTTGGCCGCTGAAGGGTCCGCTGTGGATCAGGATATCGAAATTTTGACCAGCTATGGGCCGTTCAAAAACGTGACCAATGAAACCGACGCATAAGACCAGGGGAAACTTGACCATGAAAGAAAAGCTGACCGATGCCGAACGCCAATCTGAACTTGCGCCGCTTTTGAAAAACGGCTGGCGAATGGCCGGCGACCGCGACGCCATTGAAAAGGAATTCGCGTTCAAAAACTTTGTCGAGGCCTTTGGTTGGATGACACAGGCGGCGATCTGGGCTGAAAAACTGAACCACCACCCGGAATGGTCCAATGTTTACAACAAGGTACAGGTCCTGTTGACCAGCCACGATGTGGAGGGGCTGTCCGGGCGGGACATAAAACTGGCCGCTAGGATGGACCTGCTGGCGGGGGGTTGATCTGTGCAGCCAAATTCAGTGGTTTGGTCTCAGCACGGCGTTTCAAAAACCTCAGCCGCGCGCAATGGAGTCACGGGGGTATGGACCGCATACTCCGGCTGTCCTTGCCGGACGTCATCCGTTATTCCGGCTGCCTTGCCAGCATTCGCCGTAACAGGCGCAAATCGTTGCTTTCGTATGCGGCACGTTTAATTCTCCGGCCCGATATCCGGCGGAGTCTTTCCGGTGATGCCATGAAACCATTTGCGTCCATCGCCCGGCTTTTGCGGCAGCCAAATATGGTGCTGTAACATTTGTCCGGGACCCCGCTGGACCGACCGACTGGTCCACCGGTACTCCGACCGATCGGTCCACCGGTGCACTGACCGACTGGTCCATAGGTATACCGGACGATCGGCCCGCCGGTGCACCGGAAAATTGGACCAGTTTTGTGGTTTTAAATCAGGTTCTTACGGTAAGAAATCGGTAAAATCAGCAGTGGACCTGCCGGATCAGAGCCTCATTTGCTGTAGCTCACCACTTCATATTCAATATTATCCGCGTCGCGAAAATAAAACCGCCGTCCGGGTTCATAATCCGCGTGTGAACCGGGCGTCAGTCCGGCAGCCTTTACCTTTGCCTCGGTCGCGTCAATATCTTCCACCACAATGCCCACATGGTTCAGCCCGCCAACCGTGGTATAGCTGTTGACCGCACCGTCCTTCAGATTTTTCGGCGCATAGATCGCCAGATAACTGCCGCTTGCCCCCACGTGGGTCGACGTCCCGCCGTCAATCGCCTCGCCCTGCCAGCGTTCATGCCAGCCAAAGATGTCACACAGCATTTTGCTTGTGCGCTTTGGGTTGGACACCGTGATGTTTGCGTGTTCCAGAAATGCCTCAGTCATCGTCTTATCCTTTCAATCCCGTTTGACAATAACCATTGTAATTTCTAAACCTAACTTTAGGTCAAGGATTATTTTGAGGGCAACTTACATGGCATCGGGTTCCACACTTTCAATAGGTCAATTGGCGAAACGCACCGGCATGTCGGTGTCCGCCATCCGGTTTTATGAAACCAAAGGCCTGCTGTTTCCAGAGCGCAACATTGGCGGGCAACGCCGGTTTTTGCGGGCCGACATCCGGCGGTTGTCTTTCATTCAGATCGCCCAGCAATTTGGCTTCACGATCGGGCAGATCAGCCACGAGTTGGCAAGGCTGCCCAACGGGCGCGCACCGACAAAAGCCGATTGGGCGCGTATCAGCCGCGGGTTTCGCACCGCTTTGAATACCAAAATCGAAACCCTGACCAGACTGCGTGACAATCTGGACGGCTGTATCGGTTGTGGCTGTCTAAGCCTGAAAAACTGTGCGCTGTACAACCCACAGGACCGGGCACATCAATATGGCGCGGGGCCGCGTTATTTGATGGGCGACCGGCCGGATCAGATCTGATCCAGCAGCGCCTCGCCGCTGCTCAGTTCACACACCCCGGGTTTGACTTCGGCATTCAGTATTGTCACAACCCCGTCCACAATCAGGGCCGAATACCGCTTGGACCGCCCGATAAATCCCATCGGTGGCGCGTCAAAGTCCAACCCGATCGCTTTGGTAAACGACCCATCCGCGTCAACCCACATTTCAACCCCAGCCTTGGAAGCACCGGTCGCCAGATCCCAGGCGTGCATGACGAACGGATCGTTGACCGACAGGCAGATCACCCTGTCCACACCTTTTGCCTTTAACTGCTCCGCCACATCCATAAATCCCGGCAGATGCGCGGCAGAACAGGTTCGCGTAAACGCCCCCGGCAGCCCGAACATTGCGACAGTCTGCCCGGCCATAAGGTCCGGGACCTCTGCGGTCTTGACGTCCTGCCCGGTAAACTGTGTAAAAACCGCGTCCGGCAAACGATCACCAACGGAAATTGCCATATGCTCACGCTTTCTAAGTTGTCGTTGATCGCCCTATCCTTATAGGGTCCGCCACAATGAATAAACAGATTGACCGGGTTGGCAATATTATGACGCATGTTGTTGTTGTGGGTGGCGGGCAGGCGGGCTCATCGCTGGTGGTGAAACTGCGCAATCTGGGCTTTGAGGGTGACATCACGCTGTTTTGCGGCGAACCTCAGCCACCCTATCAGCGACCGCCGCTTTCAAAGACTTATTTGACCGGCGAAATGACCCGCGAACGGCTGTATCTGCGGCCGGAAAAATTCTACGATGATTTGGGAATTAGGCTGCGTGTCGACACTGCCGTCACCGCAATTGATCCAGCTGCCGGCACAATATTGGTTGGTGACGAGGTGATAAATTATGACCAGCTTGCCCTGACCACCGGATCAGACCTGCGCCACCTTCCGGCGGCCATTGGTGGTGAGCTGCCGGGCGTGTACGGCGTGCGCACACTGGCCGATGTAGACGCGATGGCGCCGGAATTTGTCAAAGGCAGACGGTTGCTGGTGGTTGGCGGTGGATATATCGGGCTGGAAGCGGCCTCGGTCGCCGCCAAATTGGGCGTGAAGGTGACGCTGGTTGAAATGGCAGACCGCATCCTGCAGCGGGTGGCAGCACCCGAAACCTCTGATTTCTTTCGCGAATTACACCAGTCCCACGGGGTGAAAATATTAGAGGCGACCGGCTTGAACCGTTTGACCGGCGAAAACAGGATTGCGGGTGCAAAACTGTCAGACGGTGCGGTTTTGGACGTCGATTTCGCCATCGTCGGCGTTGGCATTTCGCCTTGCACCCATCTGGCAGAAGCCGCCGGACTGGCCATAGAAAACGGCATCAAAACCGACGCCCGGGGCCAAACCAGTGCCAAAAATATCTGGGCGGCGGGCGATTGCGCGTCATTTCCCTATAGGGGCGGTCGCGTGCGTTTGGAAAGCGTGCCCAACGCCATTGATCAGGCGGAACTGGTGGCCGAAAACATTCTGGGTGCAAACAAGGATTACGCCGCACGGCCTTGGTTCTGGTCTGACCAGTATGACGTGAAACTGCAGATTGCCGGGCTGAATACCGGTTATGACAACATCGTCACCCGCAAAACCGCAACCTCGGTTTCCTTTTGGTACTTCTTGGGCGACACGCTGCTGGCGGTTGACGCCATGAATGACGCCCGCGCCTATATGATCGGCAAGCGATTGATAGAGGCGGGAAAATCACCGGATAAAACACAGGTCGCTGATGGTGACGGCAATATAAAAGACCTGCTATAGACCCGGTATCGGATTTCCATAGGCAGGGTGGCTGTGCGGATTATCGGCGGTGATTTCAAAGGCTTGCGCCTTAGCGTCGTTGGCAGCGGTCAGCCATCCGCCCATCTGCGCCCGACATCCGACCGGGTGCGCGAGAGCATCTTTAACCTGCTGATCAACGGCGGCTATGGTGATCCGGTGCGCGGTGCGTTGGTTTTGGATCTGTTCGCCGGTACCGGCGCGCTGGGGCTGGAAGCCCTCAGCCGGGGAGCAAAGAATGTTGTATTTGTAGACGACGGCAAGGTGGCCGCCGGTTTGATCCGAAAGAACATTGAATTGTGCCATATGCAGGATCGCGTCACGTTGCTGCGGCACAATGCGCTGACGTTCAAAAACCACGCCGATCGTTCGTTTGATTTGGTTTTTCTGGATCCTCCCTATGGCAAAAACATGGGTCAGGTTGCGTTGACGGTACTTCAAGGCTGCGGGGCTTTGGCCGCCGGTTCACTGGCGGTGTGGGAGGAAAATTCACAACAATCAGCGCCCATAGGATTTGATATGCTGGACGTTCGCCGGTACGGCGGAACCTGGGTGCATATTCTGAGTTTAACAAATTCCGACAGGGATAATTGAGCCTTTCACGCATTTTGGGCGCACCAAAACTTCGGCTTCTTTACGGCTTAAATATCCAATACCCGACGACGCCCAAGGGGTGCGTCGGGGTTGAGTATTTTTGCAAAGATGAAAGGCGGACGGTGGTGCAATTGTTTTGGTTGCGAATGGCCACTTGTTCACCGATTCTTAATATGGGATTGTCATTTTAACGAAGCAGTAAGAACAATAACTGACTAATGAGCACCCCGGCGGACATCCTTCATTCGGTTTTTGGCTTTGAGCGGTTTCGCCCCGGACAGCTGGATATCGTCGCGGCGGTTTGCGCTGGTAAAAACACCTTGGCGATCATGCCAACGGGCGGCGGCAAGTCGCTGTGCTTTCAGTTGCCGGCCCTGATGCTGGACAGCGTGACCGTGGTGATCTCACCCCTGATCGCTTTGATGCGCGAACAGGTGCGCGGCCTTGGCGAACTGGGTATCTGCGCGGGTGCGCTGACGTCGGGCAACACCGACGAGGAAACCGAGGAGGTTTTTTTAGCCCTTGAACAGGCGCGTCTGAAAATTCTCTATATGGCGCCGGAACGGCTGGCCAATCCCGGCACCTTGATGATGCTCAGAAAAATCAACGTCAGCCTGATCGCGGTGGATGAAGCCCATTGTGTTTCTCAGTGGGGGCATGACTTCAGGCCGGATTATTTGCGGTTGGGTGAACTGCGCCGCGCCCTGAAAGTACCGATGGCGGCTTTCACCGCAACCGCTGACGCTGAAACCCGGGCCGAGATCGTTAACCGGCTGTTTGACGACACCCCGCCACAGATTTTTCTGCACGGTTTTGACCGCCCCAATCTGCATCTGGCATTCAAACCCAAGGACAAACCGCGCGATCAGCTGTTGCGGTTTGTGGCGCTGCGCAAAGGGCAGGCGGGGATTGTGTACTGCGCGTCGCGGGCCAAAACCGAAACGCTGGCGCAGGCGTTGCGCGCAGAGGGTCACACCGTGTTGTTTTATCACGCCGGGATGGACGCCGAAGACCGGCGCATCGCTGAAACCCGGTTCTCGCGCGAGGACGGGTTGATCGTCTGCGCCACTATCGCTTTTGGCATGGGCGTGGACAAGCCTGACATTCGCTGGGTGGCCCACGCCGATTTGCCAAAATCGATCGAGGCGTATTACCAGGAAATCGGTCGCGCCGGGCGTGATGGATTGCCTGCGGACACGCTGACGTTGTTTGGCACTGACGATGTGCGCCTGCGCCGGGCACAAATTGACGAGGGGCTGGCACCACCCTTGCGTAAAGAGGCCGATCACGCACGCCTGAACGCGCTGTTGGGATTGGCCGAGGCGCGGCGCTGCCGACGGCGGGTGCTGTTGCGGTATTTTGGCGATGAGATGGAAAAATGCGGCAATTGTGATTTATGCGTCGACCCGGCGGAGTTGTTTGACGGCACGCAAGCGGTGCGCAAGGCACTGTCAGCCATCTTGCGCACCGAGGAACGCTTTGGCGCCGGTCATCTGATTGACATCCTGCGCGGTGTGCCCACTGACAAAATAATACAGCGCAAACATGACCGGTTGCCAACCTTTGGCGTTGGTGCTGATCAAAGCAAAGGCGCGTGGCAGGCGATATTCCGGCAGATGATGGGCTATGATCTGATCCGCCCGGACGTGGCGCGATACGGCGCGCTGCGCCTGACAGAGGCGGCACGGCCGATACTGCGGGGTGAGGCAAAGATTGAACTGCGGCGGGACACGATCGTTGCGTCCGGAGCGCCAGGGCCAAAAGTGCGGGCGATTGTGGCCGAGGAGGATGAACCGCTGATGAGCGCACTCAAAGCCAAACGCCGGGAACTGGCGGAAGCCATGCGTGCCCCTGCCTATGTGGTGTTTCCGGATAAAACACTGATTGAAATGGTGAGCCATAAGCCGACCAATCTGGATGAGTTTTCGCGTTTAAGCGGGGTGGGAGAGAAAAAGCGGGAAAAATTTGGTACGGTTTTCCTTGGCGTGATAAACGGTAACGCCGCAGACCAGCTGCATCCGGCACGCCGAAAACTGGCGGGCAAGGACGGCGCCAGCCGGTTTGATCGCTTGCAGGCGGCCCAGCTTGATCTGGCCCGTGGGGCTGGTGGTGCTGACAAACCGCTCAGCTGTTCGGCTGCGATGCTGGCCAAAATCGCCGCCATGCCAAGCGCCGATATGGGCGGTCTTAACCGCATCTTAGGGCCGCAAAAGGCAGAACGGTTTGGCGATGTTTTTCTGGAAATTTTGCAAAACGCCTGATTGTGGCCTATAAGGTCGGCGGGGGCGCTTTTGATTGGGCGTTGAAATGTTTAAATCTGTGCTTCCGTTGGCGTTTGGCCTTGCTCTGGCGGGCAGTCTTTCGCAATTTCCCGAGTTTTCGCAACAATATACCCAGCGGGTTGGCGGCGCGTATGACGAGTTGAAAACCGTGGCCGACGGGTTTCGGTCTGACGCGGCAAACAATGGCAAAACTGTGGAACAGGCGGTTGCGGAATATGCCGCCACCGGCGTTAGGTTCTTTCAGGACCGGGGCGAAAGCATTGCGCAGGTTATGACCCGCGAGGCCTATCTGAAGCGGCACTACACCAAACTGACAAACGGTGACGGTTTTGATCAATTGCTGGTCTTTGTGCGCGAGCGGGACAACGGCATCGCCCGCGACGCACTTGGCATTTATCAACCGGCGCTGCCCATTACATTTGCCGGATTTGCCCACGCCGGTTTGGGGTTTCTGGCCGGTTATTTTCTGTTAAGGTTTCCCTGGATGTTCCGGCGGCGCAAAAGGTCCGCCGCAGGTTAAGATTCAGGGAGCCGTTCATGCTGACAGTGATTTCACCGGCCAAGCGGTTGGATTTCGGGCCGGGAGACGAAAAACTGACGCCAACATGGCCGGACCGGCAGGCCGATGCGGTCAGTCTTGCGCACACCGCCCGGCGCTTAAGCGTGGCGAGGCTGCAAAAACTGATGAGCATTTCCAAAGCTCTGGCGAAACTCAATCAGGATCGGTTCAAGGCGTTTCAGGAAGACCCCGGCGAGGACGAAACCAAACCGGCGGCGCTGATCTTTGCCGGGGATACCTATATCGGGCTGGAAGCAGCATCGCTTGACGCGGATGAAATGGCCTATGCACAGGACCATCTGCGCATTCTGTCGGGTCTGTATGGACTGTTACGACCGATGGACCGCATTCAGCCCTACCGCCTTGAAATGGGCAGCCGTCTTGCCACAAGGCGCGGCAGGTCGCTGTATAAATACTGGGGTGACCGACTGGCAAACGAGCTGGACGATATTGCTGCAACCACCGGCGCCAGAACTTTGGTGAACTGTGCGTCGCATGAATATTTTTCCGCCGTGCCGCTAAAGGCGCTGAAACTGCCGGTGGTGACGCCGGTGTTCATGGAATTACAGGGCGACCAGCGCTCTGTCGTTGGGTTTTTTGCCAAAAAGGCCCGCGGCGCGATGGCGCGGTTTATTGTGCAAAAGCGCATTGATCAGGTGGCGGGGTTGAAAGATTTTGATTTTGGCGGCTACGGCTTCAAGCCGAAATTATCTGACGAAAGCCAGCTGGTTTTCGTTCGGGATTATCCCGAAGCAGCCTAAGGTTCGGAGCGCGCTTTCAGCAACCAGCCAAAGACCAGCGTTGCGGCAACCGCACCAAGTAGCTGCATGACGACAAACGCCGGTACATGCGCCGGATCGATCCCCGCGAAAGTGTCAGAAAATCCACGCGCGATGGTCACCGCCGGATTGGCAAAAGACGTGGAAGACGTGAACCAATAGGCGGCGGTGATGTAAAGACCAACCGCAAAGGGAATGGCGTCGGGCCTTGTGCGCACAAGCCCAAGGATGGTTGCCACAAGGCCAAAGGTGGCGACAAATTCGCCAAGCCACTGACCGGCACCGGTTCGGGCGGTTGTGGAGGGATCAATAATCGGATTGTCAAACATGAAATGGGCGATGAATACGCCGATGACGCCGCCCAGAATTTGGGCAGCGACATATTTTAGGCCCTCCGGGATGGTGATTTCACGGCGCAGGGCAAAGGCCAGCGTGACCGCCGGATTGAAATGCGCGCCGGATATGGGGCCAAAAACCAAAATGAGAACCACAAGGATCGCGCCTGTGGGGATGGTGTTGCCAAGCAGGGCGATGGCGTCATTTCCGCCCGCCAGCCGCTCGGCCATGATGCCAGAGCCGACAACCGTGGCCAACAAAAAAAGCGTTCCCAGCCATTCGGCGAACAGGCGTTTTGACATGTGTAGTCCCTCAGTTTGTGTCCAGATACAGGGTGTTGCACCAAAGGCCAAGAGATGTTGTCAAGCGGTGTCCCTGCGGGACATGAGATCAGCCCCTGCGGGGCGTTTTTATTGAGTATTTTGGCAAAGATGAAAAGCGGGTTATTCGCCGTAGGGGATCCAGATGTTTTTAACCTCGGTCGCCTGTCGCAGGAATTCCGGGCCTTCGGCTGCACTCCAATCGCGGACGCAGCCGTTGTTCACCCAACTGCGTTTCAGGTTTCCGGCGGCGGCTTTTTCGATTTTCGCTGACAGATCGTCAGAGCCAAAATACCACAGGCTTTCCACGTCATCATGTTCTGCAAGGGTTTTGGCAAGTTCGGCGTGGTTGCCGGTGACAATATTAATCACGCCGCCGGGCAGATCGGATGTGTCCAGCACCTGATAAAAATCGGCGGCGGCCAGCGGGTAAGCATCCGAGGGCACAACCACGCAAGTGTTGCCCATTGCAATCGCCGGGGAGACGCAGGAAATCAGCCCAAGCAGCGGTGATTCATCCGGACAGATCAAGCCCATGACGCCCACCGGTTCGTTCATGGCCAGCGCCACACCGCGGATGGGCACGTTGTGCACCGCACCGTCGTATTTGTCGGCCCATGCGGCATAGGTGAACAGGCGTTCCACACTGGCATTGACCTCGCGCCGGGCGGCAGCGTCACCGCCGCCAAGCATGGATTTTAGCCTCGCGGCGAATTCTTCCGTGCGCGCGGCAAGATTTTCGGCGATATAGTAAAGAATTTGCGCCCGCAGATGGCCGCTGGATTTGGCCCAGCCTTTGGCCTTATGCGCCGCCTCAACCGCGCCCCGGATGTCTTTGCGGTTGCCGATCCCCACATGGGCCAGAAATTTGCCTTTGGGTGAAAAGACAGCCCGGGAATAGGCACCATCGGGCCGCGTCTGTTTGCCGCCGATAAAAAGTTTCGCCGTGCGGTCGATCGTTTGATCGGCGGCACCGGGCGTATCTGCGCCCGCGTTCGCAACTATCCGGGCAATCGGTTTGGCTTTTGCATTTGATTTTGTATAGGCAAACAGCCCCTCGCGTCCGCCTTCCCGGCCAAATCCGCTGTCGCGTCGCCCGCCAAACCCGGCGGCGGCGTCAAACTGGTTGGTGCAATTGACCCACGCCACGCCACACTGAATTTTCGGCGCGATGTCCAGCGCCAGATTGATGTTTTCGGTCCAGATTGATGCGGCCAGCCCATAGCGCGTGTTGTTGGCCAACTCCACAGCCTCGGCAGGGGTGCGGAAGGTCATGGCGACCAGCACCGGGCCAAAGATTTCTTCCTGCATCAGGCGGTCTGATGTTTGCAGATCGGTGATCAGGGTTGGCGGGTAAAAACAGCCGCCTTTGGGAACAGGCGTGTTGGCCACATAGGCGGTGCCGCCGTCTTTCAGGCCCTCTGTGACCATCGTGGTAATCGCACGCAACTGCTTGGGATCGACAATCGCTCCCACGTCAATCGCCTTGTCCAGCGGATCGCCCAGGCGCAGTTTGTCGATGCGGTTGCGGATTTTATCATAGACCGTTTCGGCCACGCTTTCCTGCACCAACAGGCGCGACCCGGCGCAACAGACTTGCCCCTGATTGAACCAGATGGCGTCTACCAGCCCTTCCACGGCGCTGTCGATATCGGCGTCGTCAAAGATGATGAAGGGTGATTTGCCACCCAGTTCCAACGTCAGGGATTTGCCTGATCCGGCGGTGGCTTCGCGGATGCGGCGGCCCACATTGGTGGAGCCGGTGAAAGCGATTTTGTCGATGCCGTCGTGATTGACGATCATTTCGCCCACAACACCATTGCCGGTTACGATGTTGACCACGCCCTTGGGCAGGCCGGCCTGAACGCAGATTTCTGCAAACAGCAGGGCGGTCAACGACGTATATTCCGCAGGTTTCAAAACCACGGTGTTGCCCATTGCGATGGCCGGTGCGATTTTCCAGGACAGCATCAGCAGGGGAAAGTTCCACGGGATGATCTGGCCTGCCACGCCAATGGCGCGTTGATCCGGCATTTCGCTGTCCATCAGTTGCGCGGCGCCTGCGTGATAATAGAAATGCCGCGCCACAAGGGGGATGTCGATATCGCGGCTTTCGCGGATTGATTTGCCGTTGTCCAGGGTTTCCAGCACCGAAAACAGGCGGCTGTGTTTTTGCATCAGGCGGGCGAGTGCGTAGAGGTATCGGGCGCGACCCTTGCCGCCCAGTGCCTCCCACGGCCCTTGCGCTTTGCGGGCGGCGGCGACGGCGGCGTCAACATCCGCGGTTGCGGCCTGAGTTATCCGGGCCAGCGTTTCGCCGTTGGCCGGGTTGGCAGTGATGAAAGTTTCGCCAGCGTCCTGAAACGCACCGTCGATAAACAGGCCAAAGTTCCGTCCGTATTTGTCAAGCCAGGCAAATGCCGGGGCCGCGTCCTCGGGTGCCGGGCCATAGTCAAGCGTGTCAAAAATCTCGGGAATGTTCATAATTCACCCAATTGCGTGGTGGTAAGCGGCAGAATAACGCCCGGTCACGTGGTGTTCCAACTGCCGCTCGATGTCACCCAGCAGCGATGACGCACCAAAGCGAAACAGGTTTGGCTGCATCCAGTCCCGCCCCAGTTCTTCTTTCATCAATGCCATGTAATTCAGCGCCACTTTGGCCACCGAAACGCCGCCCGCGGGTTTATAGCCAACTTTGTGGCCGGTCTGACCCAGATAATCACGGATTTGCCGGACCATCGTCAGGGACACGGGCAATGTGGCGTTGACGCTTTCCTTGCCGGTTGATGTTTTGATGAAATCCGCACCCCCCATCATGCACACCAGCGAACCACGGGCGACGTTGCGCAGGGTTTGCAGCTCTCCGGTGGCAAGGATGGCCTTGACGTGCGCCGCGCCGCACGCAGCCCGAAAAGCCTGCATTTCGTCATATAACGCCTGCCAGTTGCCTTCCAGAACGTGACGGCGGGAAATCACGATGTCGATTTCTTCAGCCCCTGCCGCAACCGATTGTTCGATTTCCTTGATGCGCAGGTTCAGGGGTGTCAGCCCGGCCGGAAAGCCGGTGGACACAGCTGCCACCGGAACGCCAGAACCAGCAAGGGCATCAACAGCAGCAGGCACCATTTCGTGGTAAACGCATACCGCGCCGGTAGTCAGCCTGCGACCCTCCATGCCCATCGCGGCCAAAAGGTCCGCCCGCACCGGCTGCATCGCTTTACGGCACAGCCGCTTCACGCGCTGTTCTGTATCGTCACCGGCAAGGGTTGTCAGATCGATCAGGCTTATGGCTTTCAACAGCCACGCCGCCTGCCATTGCTTTTTGACCGAACGTCGCCCGGGGATCGAGGCGGCGCGACGCTCGATGGCACTTGTGTTGGCCTGCACGCCTTTTACCCAGTCCAGATCCAGCGCCATTCCGGGGTTTCGTGCGATACCATGCGCAGTGCCTTCCGTGGCGATCGGGCTGAGCGGCTGAATATGATGGACGTCGCTGCGTGATTTACCGGACATGGTTTGCGCTCCTGCGGACGGGCGGTTAAGGCGGTGACACTTGGCATAAATTGACCAGATGATCAATAATTCATTTTACTGGGTTTCCCGGGTGCCATTCTGGTCAATTTGATGAAAGGTTCAATTGAATATTTGGGATTCAATTCTTGCCTCATCCCCGCTAGGGTCTGCAAAAATTCAATCGGGCGAGAGCATGGCAGAAAAGAAAAAGAAAAAACTGGACGCAAAAAGCGTGGCGCGGCTGTGCGAAAAAGTCTTTGCCATGCCGGTTCAGAAAATCACCGCTCCGGGGGGCAAGTCGCGCGAAAGCCTGCGCGTGCATTTTGCCGTAAAAACCATCGTGGCAACGCAAAGATCGCGGCCCGGACGGATGCGTATGGAGGTCGAGGTTCTGAAACGCCTGACCCAGCAGGGCGCGCCGGTGCCCGCCTATTTGGGCGGCAGTCCGGACATGTTTTTTCAGGAAGACGTGGGTTCGCGGCGACTGTCCGGCGAATTGGCAAACAGCAATGAAGCGGGCAGGCTGGATGTGGCGGCGCGGGCAACCGAAAGCCTGCTGATGATCCGCGAAGCGGGCAAAAAGGCTAAACTGGCCGAGGTGGTGCCCGAACTTGGCGCGACATCCGGCTGGATCGCCGGATTTGCCGGAACCGCCGCACAGGTTTCAGAAAAATTTGATTTCCCGCCGCCGGAGCTGGATATACAAGGGCTGGTCGATCGTCTGCTGCTGCCTGCTGATACCTTCATTAAATGGGACGCCCGCCCGGGCAATGCCTCGATCGGACCAAAGGGCCAGGTTTACTGGTTTGACTGGGAACATTGCGGCAAGCGGCAGGGAATGGAAGATTTTGCTTGGCTTGCGGGCGACGAGTTTTGGCCGGTGGGGGCTGCTGATATGTTGACAATTTTGCAGGATCAGCTGCCAAAAGAACAGGCCGGGGACGACATCGACTATCTTGGCCACTACATCACGTTTCACATTGTTCAACGGTTAAAACTTATTTTGAACCGGCACAAAAAGGCCGGCTGGGTTAATCCGGAAACCGCCATGAAATATGACAAAATCGGTGTTGATCCGGCGCTGGGCGTCCGTCTGTGTGAAAACGGCGCCATATGGGCGGACCGGGCCGCACTGACCAGACCGATGATGGCGTGGTTCAAAAACTGCAACGCGGCGCTGAATATGCGTGCCGCTGAAGAAAAGAGCGCTTGAAGGCAGAGCGCAATCCGAAAAGTGGGCACCGGTTTTCGGAATAAATTGCGCGCAAGATCAAAAAGCTAGAGCCGCTCGGATGTTTGCGATAAAATGGACGCGGCTCTAGCTGTGCGTCCAGTCGTCAGGATTGTTTGAATCATTGGGTGACAGGCCGATAATGTCACCTTTCGTTCTGCAGCCCAGTCCAAGAACCGTGCGGTTGGCATAGTTAAAATATGCGGTAACCTGATTGATCTCCAGCACCTCGCCGTCCGTATATCCCGCCACAATCAACGCTTTAACTGTCTGTTCGTTCACCTGACCCGGATGCAGGGTCAGGTGCTTCGCGTAGTCCATCGCCAGTTTTTCGCTGTCTGTTAACGGCGCATCGGAAATATTGCCCGCCGCAATTGCACGGCGCAGGGAGGCCGCACGTTCTGGATCATCCAGCAGACGGGACAGGCCGGCAAAATGATGGTCCACACAATAGGCGCAATCGTTCAGCGAACTGACCCAAACGCCGATGGTTTCCAAAAACCATTTGGGCACGCTGTTGCCAGAGTGGTGCAGCACGTTTTTATAGATTGCCATATGCCCTTCCATCGTATGCGGGCGCAAGGAATGCGCCATCATGATGTTGTCAACGTTGTCGTTGGGGCCTTTGATGCGGTTGTAAAGCGCCAGCAGCCTGCCGGTGGCGGCTTGATAGGGAACGGTTTTGATCCAGGCCATCAGGTGATCCCGTCGCTGTTAAGGTCAACAATAGCCTCTGCTTTTGCCAGCAGGGATTTGGCGGCCACAATATGCAGGTATTCAACGATGCTGCCGTCCAGAACCGCAATACCCTGCCCCTGACTGCGGGCCTGTTCAAATGCCGCGATCTGTCTTTTGGCCAGTTCAAGATCATCCTTTGACGGTGCGAAAATCTCGTTGGCGATCTCTATCTGTGACGGATGAATCAGGGATTTACCGTCATAGCCCATATCGCGGTCCTGCTGGCACATGCGGCGCAACCCGTCGCCGTCGCGAAAGGCGTTGTAAACGCCGTTGATGCAGATCAGGCCATAGGCCCGTGCGGCCAGCAGACATATTTCCATTGATGTGTGAACCGGCGCGCGGCTAGCCGTGTGGCGGGCATTCAGGTCTTTGATCAGATCATTCGTGCCCAGCACCATACCCTGCAGACGCGGCGAGGACGCGGCAATTTCCTGGGCGTTTAAAACGCTAAGCGGGCTTTCCATCATCGCCCAGATACGGGTTTCAGCGGTGTTCGGATTGGCATCCAGATATTCGGACAGCCGAACAATATCTGCGCCCCACCTGACCTTGGGCAGCAAAATCGCGGCTGGCGCGGCTGCGCAAATGATGTCCAGATCGTCGTTGATCCAATTTGTTTCAAAGCCGTTGACGCGAACCATCAACGAGCGGTTGCCAAAGTCAAAGTTTGTCAAAACATCCGCCACCTGCTGGCGGGCGCTGTCTTTTTCATCCACGCCAACAGCATCTTCCAGGTCAAAAATAATGCCGTCAGCGGGCAGCGTCTGCGCCTTTTCCAGCGCCCGTTTCTTTGATCCTGGAATGTATAATAACGAGCGGAAAGGCCGGGCTGTTTTACTCATCTGATCCTCTTGTGAAACGGACGCCTTGCCAAGGGATCACAGCCGCCAAAAAGATGCAAGCGCCGCTGCGGGCGCTGTGGCCCAAAGACGTCTTGGTTTAATTTTAGTCAAACGTTGCGTGTTATTCTGTTTTCGCGTTCGGCAAATTTACCGGATATTTCACCCGTTTCCGGCAGGCTGAACACTCGAACCAGACCTAAAGGAGCTGTTCCGGTCAGCCGCCGGAATATCGACAGGGGCACGGGCATCTGGTTAACAAAAATTCTTGGGGGCCGTGGTGCTGTCAACGTCCGGCAGCTTGGGCTGGCACGGTATTCCTTACGACAAAGGTATACGCGATGAAAAATATTCTGTTTGCCCTTTCACTGGGATTGGGCGGGGTCATCTGGGCCACACAAAACGTTTCCGCACAAACCGCGTCTTGTGCCCAGCGTGATCAGGTTGTGGAGCGCCTGCAAAACAAATACGGCGAGACCCGTCAAAGCATGGGACTGGGCAACAACAACGGTGTTGTGGAAGTGTTTGCCTCCTTGGACACCGGTACCTGGACTATTCTGGTGACTTTGCCAAACGGCATGTCCTGCCTGATCGCATCCGGTCAAAGCTGGGAACAGGTTGCCGACAAGGCGGTGGCGCCGGGCAACGACGCCTAGGCGATTGTTCTGACAATCAGGCTCAGACCAAGACCTGTGCCGTTAAATACGCCGGTAAAACGGCGTATTTTTTTGGCAAAATGCCCTTAAATTGAAGCAGACAGCTGTGCCGCAGGGCATATGGCACTGCCAATTGGTAAGGTGCGCCAAAGCCGCCAATTGACCTTGCGGTTTATGTTATGACAGGCTAGCCCAACGCCTTACTGAAATTCAAACGGGGGATCACATGGCACGGGCAAAAATTGCGCTGATTGGCGCGGGACAAATCGGCGGT
Organism: uncultured Rhodobacterales bacterium; assembly: GCA_964480735.1. Lineage (GTDB taxonomy): Bacteria > Pseudomonadota > Alphaproteobacteria > Rhodobacterales > Rhodobacteraceae > UBA5972. The sequence goes on along the minus strand of CAYZQS010000001.1, from coordinate 58,418 downwards.
ACGCTGGCGCATCTGGCGGCGGTGAAAGAATTGGGTGACGTTGTCATGTTTGACGTGGCCGACGGTATTCCGCAGGGCAAAGCGCTTGATTTGGCCGAAAGCGGCCCGGTTTCGCGCTCTGACAGCGCGCTCTCCGGCACGACCGATTACGCTGATCTTGCCGGGACGGATGTGTGCATTGTCACCGCCGGTGTGGCCCGCAAACCGGGCATGAGCCGCGACGATCTGTTGGGGATCAATCTGAAAGTGATGAAATCTGTTGGCGAGGGGATCAAGACCCACGCGCCGGATGCCTTTGTCATCTGCATTACCAATCCCCTGGACGCGATGGTTTGGGTGTTGCAAAAATATTCGGGTCTGCCGCCGGAAAAAGTCTGCGGTATGGCAGGAATACTGGACAGCGCAAGGTTCCGGCATTTTCTGGCGCTGGAATTTGGCGTGTCCATGCGCGACGTGTCCGCCTTTGTGTTGGGAGGGCATGGCGACAGTATGGTGCCGCTGCCTCGGTATTCATCGGTTGGTGGTATCAACTTGCCAGATTTGGTGGACATGGGCTGGACCACGCAGGAAAATATCGACGCGATTGTCCAGCGCACCCGCGACGGTGGCGCTGAAATCGTTGGCCTGCTGAAAACCGGTTCGGCGTTTTACGCGCCTGCCGCTTCGGGCATTGAAATGGCGGAAGCATACCTGAAAGACCAAAAGCGCGTGCTGCCCTGTGCCGCCTATGTGGATGGCGAGTATGGGTTGAAGGACACCTATGTCGGCGTGCCGACAATCATTGGCGCCGGTGGAATTGAGAAAGTGATCGAGATCAAGCTGGATAAGACCGAAAGGGCCTTGTTTGACAAATCCGCCCAAGCGGTCAGTGATCTGGTGACCGCTTGCATCGGGATTGACGGGGATCTGGGGTAGACCGCACGATTTTACTTCACTTTACAAATCTGTGATCACATAATTTTTCATGTGATCACAGATGTAGCATATTCTCGTGATTTAGCCAAATCCACACGGTTTTCGCTTTTGCCGCCGTTCTGACTGTGCCAGCTTGTCGCAACTTTGGCGGCAGGCGGGAGCGCACATGAACATCCACGAATACCAGGCCAAAGGTCTGCTGAAAGACTACGGTGCGCCGGTTTCGGACGGCCGCGTCGTGTTGAAGGCCGAAGACGCAAAAACCCAGGCCGGTGATCTGGACGGCCCGCTGTGGGTGGTCAAAGCGCAAATCCATGCGGGCGGACGTGGCAAGGGACGGTTTAAAGAGGCCGAAGCCGGGGACGCCGGTGGCGTGCGGCTGGCCAAATCCGTATCCGAAGCGGCGGCAGAAGCTGAAAAAATGCTGGGCCGCACGTTGGTCACCCATCAAACCGGACCGGCGGGCAAACAGGTGAACCGGGTTTATATCGAAGACGGCGCGGGTATTGAAACCGAACTGTATCTGGCCATTCTGGTGGATCGACAAACCTCGCGCATTGCGTTTGTTTGCTCGACCGAGGGCGGCATGGACATCGAAGAGGTGGCCGCCAACACACCAGGTAAAATCCTGAGCTTTGCCATTGATCCGGCGTCCGGACTGTCAGCATTCCACGGTCGCCGGATTGCCTTTGCGCTGGGGCTAAAGGGCGGGCAGGTCAAGCAATGCGTTCGTCTTGTAAACACATTGTACGGCATGTTCCTTGAAAACGACATGGAGATGCTGGAGATCAATCCGCTGATCGTCACGGACAAGGGCGATCTGAAGTGTCTGGACGCCAAGATGGGGTTTGACGGTAACGCGCTGTACCGCCACCCCGATATTATGGCCCTGCGGGACGAGACCGAGGAAGACCCAAAAGAGCTGGCCGCATCAAAGCACGATCTGAATTACATCACGCTGGACGGCGAAATCGGCTGTATGGTCAACGGCGCGGGGCTGGCGATGGCGACGATGGATATCATAAAGCTGTATGGGTCAGAGCCGGCAAATTTTCTGGACGTGGGCGGCGGTGCGACCAAAGAAAAAGTAACCGAGGCGTTCAAGATCATCACGTCTGATCCGCGCGTCAAAGGCATTCTGGTGAACATCTTCGGCGGTATCATGCGCTGTGACGTGATTGCAGAGGGCGTGGTGGCGGCGGTAAAAGAAGTGGGGCTCTCCATGCCACTGGTGGTGCGTCTTGAGGGCACCAACGTGGAACTGGGTAAGAAAATCCTGAACGAAAGCGACGTGGACGTAATCGCGGCGGATGATCTGGGCGATGCGGCGGAGAAGATTGTTAAGGCGGTGAAGGGGTAGGGGATGCTTTTGCTGCCGCAAATGTCACCAAGAACAGGTGGCGCAGTCGGCCTAGGCCGCCTCCCCCGCCAAATCCGGCC
>CAYZQS010000001.1:52489-55963 GCA_964480735.1 uncultured Rhodobacterales bacterium | reverse complement strand
ATTTCGTATCACCACATGATACACAATCAGGAACCTAATCATGGCCGTACTCGTTAACGAAAACACCAAAGTTATCTGTCAGGGGCTCACCGGGTCACAAGGCACGTTCCACAGCCAGCAGGCGATAGAATATGGCACCAGGATGGTTGGCGGGGTGACGCCGGGCAAGGGCGGGCAAAGCCACATTGGTTTGCCGATTTTTAACACCGTGGCCGAGGCCTGCGAAACCACCGGCGCCAACGCCACCGCGATTTATGTGCCGCCACCCTTCGCCGCAGACGCTATTTTGGAAGCCATTGATGCTGAGATGGCGCTGATCGTCTGTATCACCGAGGGTATTCCGGTTTTGGATATGATGAAGGTGAAGCGCGCGCTTGATGGTTCTGCCTCCTGCCTGATCGGCCCCAACTGTCCGGGCATCATCACACCGGAGGCCTGCAAGATTGGCATCATGCCGGGGCATATCCACAAACGCGGCTCAGTCGGGGTGATCTCGCGTTCCGGCACGCTGACCTATGAGGCCGTGGGCCAAACCACCGCCATCGGGCTTGGCCAATCCACCTGCATCGGCATCGGTGGGGACCCGATCAAGGGTACCGAACATATTGATGCGCTGGAATTATTGCTGGGGGATGATGAGACCCAAAGCATCATCATGATTGGTGAGATAGGCGGCTCCGCCGAAGAAGAAGCCGCACAGTTTATCATCGATGAGGCGAAAAAGGGCCGATCCAAACCGATTGCCGGATTTATCGCCGGGCGCACCGCACCGCCGGGCCGCCGCATGGGCCATGCAGGCGCGATTGTTGCCGGTGGCAAGGGCGGGGCCGAGGACAAGATCGAAGCCATGCGCGCCGCCGGAATAGTCGTGACCGAAAGCCCGGCCCAGCTGGGGCAGGCGGTGCTGGAGGCGATAGGTTAGTTTTGCAAATTAAATGCATCATAAAACAGAGGGCAGCGCCTGACCCGGGTGGGTGCGAAGCGCCCGCCGTGGGGCGGGTCGGGCGCTGCCCGGTGTATCCACCGGACGAAACGGTTGATGTGATGGGTTCGACCAAAACACTTTAAAACGGAGCGGGCCGTTTGGCCCGGAATTATCATGACCGACCAACCAACCAACCAGGACTTTCAATCGACGTCGCACCTGCAAGGCATCAACGCCGTTTATCTTGAACAAATGCAGGCGCGGTTTGCGGATGATCCGGCCTCGGTGGACGAGGTCTGGGCCGCCTATTTCGCCAGTTTCAACGACACCGATCAGGATATGAAAAAAGAGGCGCAAGGCCCGTCTTGGGCCCGCACCGACTGGCCACCGGCCCCCAACGGTGATCTGATCGCCGCGATGGACGGGCAGTGGGCCGATGATCCGGTCAAGATCGAAAAAACCCTGAAAGCCAAAGCCGCCGAGGTGGGTGCGCGGGTTTCCGACAAAGATCTGCGTCAGGCGGTGGTGGATACGGTGCGGGTGCGCAAGATGATATCTGCTTACCGCGGTCGCGGCCATCTGGCGGCTGATCTTGACCCGCTGGGCCTGAACCCGCCAAAGCCGATGCCGGAACTGAACCCCGCCACCTATGGCTTTACCGAAGCGGACATGGACCGCCCGATCTATATCGACCATGTTCTTAATCTGGAAATGGCCAGCCTGCGCCAGCTGATTGGTGTGCTAAAAAGCACCTATTGCGGCACCTTTGCCATGCAGTACATGCATATTTCCGACCCCGACCAGAAGGCCTGGCTGAAACAACGGATCGAGGGCTTTGGCGAAGAAATCAAATTTACCCGCGCAGGGCGCAAGGCCATTTTGAATAAACTGGTGCAGGCCGAGGGTTTCGAAAAGTTCCTGGGTGTCAAATATGTCGGCACCAAGCGTTTTGGTCTGGACGGCGGCGAAAGCCTGATCCCGGCGATGGAGCAGATTATCAAGCGCGGTGGGGCTATGGGGGTAGAGCAGATCATTTTAGGCATGCCGCACCGGGGGCGGCTGTCGGTGCTGGCCAATGTGATGGAAAAACCCTACCGCGCCATCTTCAACGAATTTCAGGGCGGCAGTTTCAAACCGACCGATGTGGAAGGCTCAGGCGACGTAAAATATCACCTTGGAGTGTCGTCAGACCGCGAATTTGACGGCAACAAGGTGCACCTGTCCCTCACCGCCAATCCGTCGCATCTGGAGGCGGTTAATCCCGTGGTTCTGGGCAAGGCCCGTGCTAAACAGACCCAGTTGAACGATTTGGAACGCAGCAAAGTTTTACCGATCCTGCTGCACGGTGATGCGGCCTTTGCCGGGCAGGGGGTAATATCAGAATGTTTTGGTCTGTCGGGTCTTCGCGGTCACCGCACCGGCGGTACCATTCACATCATCGTCAACAACCAGATCGGCTTTACCACGTCACCGCATAACTCGCGCTCCTCGCCCTACCCAACCGACATCGCCCTGATGGTGGAAGCACCGATTTTTCACGTGAACGGGGATGATCCAGAGGCCGTGGTGCACGCTGCCAAAGTGGCCACAGAATTTCGGCAGATATTCCATATGGACGTGGTGCTGGATATTTTCTGTTACCGCCGCTTTGGCCATAACGAGGGTGACGAGCCGATGTTCACCCAGCCGCAGATGTACAAGAAAATCAAAACCCAGAAAAGCACGCTGCAGCTTTATGGTGACCGGCTGGTGGCCGCCGGGCTGTTTCCCGAGGGCGAGATCGAGGACATGAAAACGGCATTTCAGGCGCATCTGAACGAGGAATTTGAGGTTGGCAAAAGCTATCGCCCGAACAAGGCCGATTGGCTGGACGGCAAGTGGTCGCATCTGGACAAGCTGGACGGCGATTATCAGCGTGGTGCCACAGCAGTTGACAAGGCGCGTCTGGTAGAGATCGGCAATGCGCTGACCCGGGTGCCGGACGGGTTTAATGCCCATAAAACTGTTGGCCGCCTGCTGGACGCAAAGGCGAAAATGATGACATCGGGCGAAGGCATAGACTGGGCCACCGCCGAGGCACTGGCGTTTGGCTCGTTGCTGCTGGAGGGGTATCCGGTGCGCCTGTCAGGACAGGATTGCACGCGCGGCACGTTCTCGCAGCGTCATTCCGGGTTTATCGACCAGAAGACCGAAGAACGCTATCTGCCGCTGAACCACATCAAAGAGGGGCAGGCGCATTACGAAGTGATCGACAGCATGCTGTCCGAATATGCGGTGCTGGGGTTTGAATACGGCTATTCGCTTGCAGAACCCAATACCCTGACCCTTTGGGAGGCGCAGTTCGGCGATTTTGCCAACGGGGCGCAGATCATGATTGACCAGTTCATCAGCTCGGGAGAGCGTAAATGGCTGCGCATGTCAGGCCTTGTGATGTTGCTGCCGCACGGCTTTGAAGGGCAGGGACCGGAACATTCGTCGGCCCGGCTGGAACGCTATTTGCAAAACTCGGCAGAAGACAACTGGATCGTTGCCAACTGCACCACGCCGTC
>CAYZQS010000001.1:50511-52389 GCA_964480735.1 uncultured Rhodobacterales bacterium | reverse complement strand
GATCTGCTGGCGGAACGGGACGCGCGCGGGATTGACGATATTTATCTGATGCGGCTGGAACAGTTTTATCCCTTCCCGGCGATTGCGGTGTCAAAGGAACTGGGGCGGTTCAAGCAGGCAGAGGTTGTCTGGTGTCAGGAAGAACCGAAAAATCAGGGGGCCTGGACGTTCATTGAACCCAACATTGAATGGGTGCTGGGGCGCATCGGCGCGAAACACCCGCGGCCAATATATGCGGGACGCGGCGGGGCGGCGTCTCCGGCCACCGGTCTGGCCAGCCAGCACAAAGTGCAGCAAGAAGCACTGATCAGCGACGCGCTGACGCATAATAAGGAGTAAGCCGATGAGCATTGAAATCAGAGTGCCGACACTGGGTGAAAGCGTAACCGAGGCAACGATTGCCACGTGGTATAAAGCTGCCGGTGACAGCGTTGCGGCGGATGAAATGCTGTGCGAGCTTGAGACGGATAAGGTGACGGTTGAAGTGCCCGCGCCCGCTGCCGGAACCCTGGGCACGATCGTGGCCGCTGAAGGTGCTACCGTTGGCGTGGATGCCCTTTTGGCAACTCTGGAAGAAGGCGGGGCGGCGGTTGCGGCACCCGCTGCGGCACCGGCTCCGGCCCCGGTCGAAAAACCTGCACCGGTTGCGGCCCCGGCTAAAAACCCTGAGCCGACTTTAGCCTCTGCTGACGGCGGGTCAGTAGACGTGATGGTGCCGGCCCTTGGTGAAAGCGTGACAGAGGCAACCGTGGGGTCATGGCTCAAAGCCGTCGGGGACAGCGTGGCGGCGGATGAAATGCTGTGCGAGCTTGAGACTGACAAAGTGTCGATTGAGGTTCCGGCACCGCAAGCCGGGGTCTTGACGCAAATTCTGGCAGCTGAAGGCGCTACCGTTGCCGCGTCAGGTAAACTGGCGGTGATTGCTGCCACAGGCGCAAGCGCCGCCCCGGCTGCTGTCCCGGCAACGACCGCAAAACCAAGCGCAAAAATAAGCGGTTTCGAAGACGCGCCGTCAGCAAAGAAACTGATGGCTGAGCATAATCTGAACGCAGATCAGGTAAAAGGCACAGGCCGGGACGGGCGGATCATGAAAGAGGATGTGCTGGAGGCGATTGCCAACCCGACGACCGAACTGCCAACCGCTGTGGTCCGCGCCGCACCGCCAGCGGCACTGGCTGCCACGCGGGCGCCGGACACCCCTGACGACGCCAGCCGGCAAGAGCGGGTGCGGATGACCCGTCTGAAACAGACAATGGCCAAGCGCCTTAAAGAGAGCCAGAACACCGCAGCCCAGCTGACCACCTATAACGAAGTCGACATGTCCGCGATCATGGCGATCCGGACCGAATACAAAGACCTGTTCTTGAAAAAACACGGGGTGAAACTGGGCTTCATGTCGTTTTTCACCAAGGCCTGCTGTCACGCGCTGTTTGAGGTGCCCGAGGTGAACGCCGAAATGGACGGCACCGACATCGTTTACAAAAACTACGTCCACATGGGTGTGGCCGTGGGCACGCCAACCGGCCTTGTGGTGCCGGTGGTCAAAAACGCCCACGCAATGAGCTTTGCGGCCCTTGAAAAGCAGATCGGAGCGTTGGGCAAAAAGGCGGTGGATGGCAAGCTGAGTATGGCCGAAATGATGGGCGGCAGCTTTACCGTTTCCAATGGCGGGGTTTACGGCTCGCTGATGTCCTCGCCCATAATCAACCCGCCACAGTCGGGGATACTGGGGATGCACAAGATACAAAAGCGGCCTATTGCGTTGAACGGCGAGGTGGTGATCCGCCCGATGATGTATCTTGCGCTTTCCTATGACCACCGGATCATCGATGGCAAGGGTGCGGTGACGTTTTTGGTGCGGGTGAAAGAGGCGCTGGA
>CAYZQS010000001.1:17210-50411 GCA_964480735.1 uncultured Rhodobacterales bacterium | reverse complement strand
TACGTGACCGCGCCGCCTTCCAAAGACGGCACCACGGTGACCATTCATATCAATCTGCCTGATCGGGACGCGGTGAACAAAGCCTTTGCCGATGCCAAAGCGGGTGGGGCCAAAATCACCATGCCGGCGGCGAAAATGCCCTGGGGCGCGTATTATGGCCGGTTGGTGGACCCGTTCGGCCACAGCTGGTCCTTTGCGGCAGAACACTGAAAATGGATATTTGAACCAATAAGAAGGCGGGGGGCGGCACGCAGATGGCCTATCTTGAGCCCGAGATACTGACCTGTCCAGGGTGCAGTCGCGCCGAGGAAATGATCTGGGTGATTGGTGAAGGGCCGGGCACCAAACCCGGGCAGGGGCCTGATTATGTGGATGTGATGGACGCGGCGGGTTGGGTGGTGACAACGGTTGGCACCGCGCCTTTCTGGCAGGGTGAAATCAAATGTCCGGATTGTGATGGCGTGGTCCGGGAGGTAAAGTGATCCGGTTTGATCATGTCGCCGTTGGGTGTGTGGACTTGCGCCAAGGGCTGGATTATGTGCGGGCGCGCACCGGGCTGGAGGTGCCGGTGGGTGGCAGGCATCCTCTGATGGGCACGCATAACCTTGTGATGGCCACGGGGCTGGATACCTTCCTTGAGATAATTGCGGTCGATCCGGATGCGGCAAAGCCTGCGCAGTTGCGCTGGTTTGGGTTGGATGACGCGGACGTGCATGCAACGCTGGCCAAGCGCGCGCGGCCGCACAGCTGGGTGCTGCGGTCTGACGATCTGGACCGTGATATCAACATCGCGCGCCGGTTTGGCGTGGATTACGGGGAAGCGCTTGATCTGCGGCGCGGTGACTTGCGCTGGCGCTTTGCGGTGCGCAATGACGGGGCCATTCCGCTTGACGGGGCGGCACCGATGCTGATGCAATGGCCGGACGCGGACACTCATCCGGCGGCGGGCATGCCGGATTTGGGCGCGCGGATTTCGCGGGTGACTGTGGCGACGAAACACGCCGAAACTCTGACGCAGATGCTGGATGCGCTGAGTGGGGACATTGGGCCGGTTTCAATCAAAGCGGCAAATATATTCAGCCTGAGCGTTGAAATTACATTGGCCGATGGCCGTGGGGTGCGCCTTGACTAAGCGCACTAAATACCGCGAATATCGCCAATCACACATACACATTGCCAGAGGTCTGTGCAAAGTTAACACAGCCAATAGCGCCCAAAGGAGGCCCCATGTCCAACTATGACGTCATCATCATCGGCGGTGGCCCCGGCGGCTATGTCTGCGCCATACGTTGCGCCCAGCTGGGCCTGAAAGTTGCTTGCGTGGAAGGCCGGGGCAAGCTGGGTGGCACCTGCCTGAACGTGGGCTGCATCCCGTCAAAAGCGTTGCTGCACGCCAGCCATTCCTATCACGAGGCCACCCATAATTTTGCCAAAATGGGGCTGATGGGCAAAACCCAGTCGGTCGATTTGGCCAAGATGATGGACTATAAACAGGGTGTGGTGGACGGCAATACGGCGGGCATCGAATTTTTGTTTAAGAAAAACAAGGTTGATTACATTCAGGGCTGGGGCAAAATCACCAAGGCGGGCGAGGTGACAGTCGGAGGGGACGTTCACACCGCCAAAAACATCGTGATCGCGACGGGCTCAGAGCCCTCAACGTTGCCCGGCGTGGAGTTGGATGAAAAGATCGTGGTCACCTCGACCGGCGCGTTGGAACTGACCAAGGTTCCCAAACGACTGGTGGTGATTGGTGCGGGTGTTATCGGGCTTGAAATGGGGTCGGTCTATGCGCGGCTGGGTTCAGAGGTGACGGTGATTGAATACCTCAACCAGATCACCCCGGGTATGGACGGCGAAATCTGCAAAACCTTCCAGAGGGCGCTTAAAAAACAAGGGTTCAGGTTCATTTTGGGGGCTGCGGTGCAGGGGGTTGAGACGACAAAAACCAAGGCCAAGGTCAGCTATAAACTGCAAAAAGATGACAGCGAAAACGTGGTCGAGGCTGATGTTGTTCTGGTGGCAACCGGGCGCAAGCCGTATACCGGTGGCCTTGGATTGGACAGCGTTGGGGTTAAGGTTTCGCAGCGCGGGGTTGTTGAAACGGATCATTGGAAGACCAATGTGCCGGGCATCTGGGCGATCGGTGACGTGACCAGTGGCCCGATGCTGGCCCATAAAGCCGAAGACGAGGGCATGGCGGTGGCCGAAACCATCGCCGGACAGGCGGGGCATGTGAACTATGACGTTATACCGGGCGTGATCTATACCGCGCCCGAAGTGGCCAGCGTTGGCAAGACCGAAGAGGCGCTGAAAGACGAGGGCACCGCCTATAAAGTTGGCAAATTTCCCTTTATGGGCAACGCGCGGGCCAAAACGGGGTTTGCGGGTGAGGGTTTTGCCAAGATCCTTGCTTGTGCCAGCACAGACCGCATTCTTGGCGCCCATATTATGGGACCGGCTGCCGGAGAGTTGATTCACGAGGTTTGTGTGGCGATGGAATTTGGTGCCTCGGCCGAGGATCTGGCCCGCACCTGCCACGCCCACCCGACGTTCAGCGAGGCCATGCGCGAGGCGGCTCTGGCTTGTGGGGACGGCGCGATTCACGCCTAAGGCGATATGGCTTAAGATAAAGGTACGACGTAAGTGCGAAGATTTCCATCACCGCGGGTTTTTGTAATCTCCTCCGGTTGAAGTATAATAAAGGTGCTGCGCTCCCGCCAAAAACCTGGCCAACAGCGCGTGACACGCGCGGTGGTGGTTGAGTATTTGGGCAAAGATGAACGGCATTGCGCATACCCAACGCCCACACAAGCGCGTGGGCGCGCAAATTTTTCAGGCGCGAATTGGCAAGAGAAAATGCAATTCGCCTAAATCAACATCTTCAGTCCAAGGGTGACGTCATTGCGCACGGCTGTGCGCAATTCGCCCTCGTTCGCGGCTCGCAGCGCAGCCAGTATTTTCTGATGCAGTCCGCTTTGATCCCTTGTGCGCATTTGTTTGTAAAGTTCGCACATGGTCGGCCCAAGCTGCAGCCAAACGGTTTCTGTCATGGCCAGCATGGCCGGGGCCTGGGCGCGAAGGTATAAACTGCGGTGGAAATCCAGATTGCCACGGATATAGCCGCTGGCATCGCGTTTCGCGATGCTTTGTTTGACGTCCTCGTTTATTGTGTGAAGCCGTTCAATCAGCGCGGGGTGGGCCCGGGGCAGGGCGCGTGCCGCCAATTCCGGCTCCAGCAATGCACGTACTGAAGCCAGTTCTTCGATGCGGTCGCGACTTAGGACCGGCGTGCTGATCCGGCCTGAATTTGACAAGGTTAACGCACCCTCTGCCACCAAACGCCGCGCCGCTTCACGTGCCGGGGTCATGCTGACGCCAAATTCGGCGCCGATGCCGCGCAGGGTCAGGGCGGTGCCGGGCGCTACCTCGCCGGTCATGATCTTCAGGCGGATGCTGCGGTAAACCCATTCGTGGGCGGAACCGGTGAAATCAGAGGGTGCTGGGTCTTTAGACATGGGCGCGATTGTGATCACAATCACCGGTTTGGTCAATCACTTTGCTAAAACCGGTATCGGTGCAATGCGGTGCCGTGTTTGCGCAGCCAATCGCGATGGCCCTGATACGTCGGGCAAACGTCCCGCACAATTGCCCAATAGGCAGCAGAATGATTAAGTTCGCGCAGATGGGCAACCTCGTGCGCAGCCACGTAATCCAAAACTTCTGCGGGCGCCAGAATAAGCCGCCACGAATACATCAGATTTCCAGCAGCGCTGCACGACCCCCAGCGGGTTTTTGTGTCCCGCAAAGTTATCTTGCCAAAAGACACGTCCAGTTTGGTTGCGTAAAATTGTGACGCATTCGCCAGGCGTTCGCGCGCCAGCACTTTGCAATACCCCCGCACGCGGGCACCGACGCTTGCCGCATTTCCGGGGATCGCCAAAGCGCCGTCCAGACGAACAACACGGCGGCCTGTTCCCTGCACCAGCCGCACCGCTTTGCCTTCCAATACAAATTCACCACCAATGCGCAGCGGGATCAGCGACGGGCGTTCTGACATTTTGTTGCGCAGCCATCCCTCTTGTTGGCTGGCAAAATCCAGTGCATCGGTCACAGAAGCACCCCGCGGCACGGTCAGATTGATCTGACCGTCCGTGTTGGAAATGCGCAGCGAATATTTCCGTGCACGCGCCGATCTGCGGATCGTCACGGCGATGGGTGGGTTTCCGATAAATGTGACTTCATTCATGCAAATGACCGTAGCCGACCACCAAAAAAAGTAAACGCGGCCCTTGGGTTTTTGGCGATCTAAATGGTAAGTTTCATATTTTCCAGTGTTAATATTAAAGTCTTTGACAAGGCCCACAGGGATGTGGCAGTTGGCAGCAATTGTCCGATCCTGATCCGAAAAGAGGGAAAATCAATGCCCAAAGATGAATGGGGCGTAAAGCGTGTGTGCCCCAAATGCGCCGTACGATTTTACGACCTGCAAAATGATCCGATGACCTGCCCCTCTTGCGAAGCAACGTTTGATCTGGCCAGTCTGACACAACAAAAATCACGCACTGTTGCACCGGAAAAACCATCCAAAGGTGCCAAGGCAGAAGTTGAAGATGCAGAAGTGGTGCTGGACGATCAGGATGAAACTCTGGTTGAGGACGACCCTAGCGGAGACGCGGATTTGGGCGACGATGTTCTGGATGAAGATGACGATGATACCGTTAATCTGGATGATCTTGCCGACGTGCCGGCCAACGAGGACGACAGTTAATATAAATCCAGAATTGGCTTGAACTGATTTATGGGTTTCCCTAAGAAATCCGCGGACAATACGATTGTTCAACCGGGGCCATAGCTCAGCTGGGAGAGCGCTTGCATGGCATGCAAGAGGTCGGGGGTTCGAGCCCCCCTGGCTCCACCAATATTCAGTAGACGGTTCCCAGTTTCAAAAGGGTCCGCTTGTAAAATTACGCGGCCATTTTCGGTTTCATTGCGGGTGTGATCAAAGACTGATTGACGGTGTCTGCGGTGTAGCGGGTGACAGCGATTAACTTGATGCCTGCTTTTGGTCCGAAACAACCTTGCAACAGTTTGGTCAGCGCCATGCGATTACCGCTCCAAAAACCACCTTGGCAAAAAAACCGGCATTTTTATCCCGCCCTCTGATCCGTGGTTATTTCAGCAATTCAGCTTCCGTCAGAACTTTACGGGCCACCCGAAAACACTCCAACGCCTGCGGGACGCCACAGTAAATGCCGACCACGTGAATAATTGCGCGGATCTCCTCAACACTTACGCCGTTGTTCAACGCACCCTTTAAATGGATTTCCCATTCGTGCATTTTGCCCAGCGCACCGATCATCGACAGATTCATCATGGACCGGGTTTTGGCATCGATCACGTCGTCCCCCCACCCAAAACCCCAGCACCAGGACGTCATGGCTTCTTGAAACGGACGCGAGAAATCATCGGCTGCGGCAAGGTTTTTTTCCACATATTCAGCACCCAACGTCGATTTGCGCTGCGCAAGGCCTTTTAGAAAAAGATCTTCATCGAAAATGCTCATAGGGGTCCTTTGGTTGATCGCGTTTTCAGGTTGTTTATCAGATTTTCAGACGATGCACATATAGCCGATCATAATGTGGTTTCATGCGCCGGTGCACATTCTGAACGCGATCCGGTGCTTTGGAAATCTCGACATAGGATCGTTTTTGCGCCGTTAACACTGTTGATTTGGCAAGATTATGGTGGAATATGCCGCCGTCCCACCAACTAAATTCTGACGGATCTGCTCCTGGCGCCCAACTCAGGGCTTCCGGGATGAAGGGCAGGTCAACGGCACTACAAAAAGCCGCGGTCATGCCTGCGGGGTCTTCCAAAAGGTCGTCACTGTCAATCACCGGTGGAGGGCTGCCGTTTAACGCCCATAACAGGTCAAAAAGGGCCCGTTGTTCCGGAAAGCCTACTTCGGCTTCGTCAAAATCGGGCCAGCGATGATATATGGACGTGATGGTTTTGGCAGGGTCACGGATTAAAAACGCGTGGATAAAGTTTGACAGAAAGTCATCATCCCACATGTGATTGATGTAATGGGGGAAATCCTTCAGAAAGATAGGGGCTTTACGCGCACGCGCTTGAATGTTTTCCCAAACGCTTTCCAATGTCAGGCCTGGCGTTGTCAGGTCACCTGACTTAAATCGAGGCCACAAAGGTGCTTCGCCTTGATACCACGCTTCGCCAAAGGGTTCGTGCAAACAATCAAGATCACCGCGTTGACGCATCATCCATTCAAAGGCTGTAGAGGTTGATCTGGGAATGGCCCAAAGCGCCGTAATTTTATGCATCTAGACCTTCCATCAATTGTCCCAAGGGTGCGGTAGGGGCAATACCCAAAGACTTAAAAACACGCCAATAAAGGGCAGTGTCGTGACCGACCACCGGTTTGCCAAGCGTGGTTTCTAAAGCCTGCGTTAAGTGAACCGGCCTTTCAGGCAGGCCGCCTTCGCCCGTGCGAAAATTGCACATTCCGTTGATCAGGTAAGCGTCAGCATTTGGCGCTTGGTCAGCCACATACTCAAAACTCTTCACCACCAGGTCGCCGTCAAAAACCCAACGACAGGCATTAACCGCCTCTTGACTGTCATACCAACCCTGATCGTGAAAGTTTCCCGCCCAAACGACGTCAAACCCGGCTTCCTTTAGGAAATTCACTGTTCCCTGCCACCACTGCGGCCAATGATAGGCGGCATTCAGGGCCACCTTTTCAACGTTAAGCTCTCGCAAGGCCTCGACCATGGCGTAACCCGCCATGTGAAAATGCAGCCCGTGTTTCTCAGATAAAGTTTCACAGTGCTGCCGGATTCCTTCCACACCAAGCCCGCTGGCATGGACCCAGTTGGAACCCACTTGCGCTGCCACATCTGCACCATTGCGGGCCATACAGTGACAGAATTCATCGAGCATCCCGAAATTCTGCGCGCGCTGATCAAGGCCGTGCGCATAATCAGGCGCGTGCATCATCCACCCGTGCACGCCGACCGACCGCGGCGACATCCGCAGAAAATCCGAAGGTGCTGCGTCGTAATCAAAAGGCGGGCAGGTAAAGCCCACCTGATGCGGAAACAATTTATGTTCTGGGCGCCAGACCTTGGGCATCAACATGTCACTACCCATCAAGGGCTTCTCGCACCCATTGGTGCAGTTTTTGGATCGAGTGCTCAGAGTTTACACCGCTTTTGGGATCAAGAACCAGCGGGCCGGGACGATATCCTTTGGAACGCATGCCCCGCTGTACGCTCTCAACCAGTCCAATATCTTCTGCAACCGTGGTCTCGCGGTCCTGGATCGCCAGCTTGCGAATAACGGCACTATCTTTGCCACCCTCGGTATACCAACCCCGCCAAACGGCACAGCTGTTCACGTCATCGACACGCCAGTGATAGGTGTTCAGGACATTCCCGGGGTAACACTGAAAACTGAATGTTGGCCACAAAAACCAGGATTGATAATCACCCGCATGATCATTGGCGCCTAGGTCAATAGGATATGTCATAGCCTCCAAACTTTGGCATTCAGTGGTGTGACGCAAAACATACCCGCCACCTGCATCCGGTTGAATATCGTAGGTTTCCGGCTTCACCACGCCGTTGGCAAAAGTGGGATGGTTTAGATGGCAGTGATAACACTCAGAATAGTTTTCAACCGAGACTTTCCAGTTGCAGTTCTCTTTGACTTCCACCCATTCAAGCGGGGCAAGGCAGTCTATTTCTGGTACAAAAGCCGCCAATTCATCACGCACATTCGGAAACCACTCGTCCATCGGGCGGGTGTCGGGATCAAGATTGACGAAAAGAAAGCCGTGAAAATCTTCGGTACGCACTTCAGTCAGACAAATTGCGGAGCGATCTAATCCCGGAACAGACTTGATATTGGGTCCAGCGCGCAATTGACCTGTCAATTCATAGCTCCACGCATGGTAAGGGCAGACCACAACCCGCGTGTTGCCGGTGCCTGACACCAATTCATGGGCGCGGTGCTGGCAGACGTTATAAAATGTGCGGATGACACCATCTTGACCGTGAATGGCAAATAGGTTTTGCCCGGCTATTTCAAATGAGAAATAGTCGCCTACTTCGGACAGTTGCGTCTTATGTCCGGCAAATTGCCAGGTGCGCGACAGCAATCCCTGCATTTCATTTTCAAACACCAAAGGGTCAATGTAGTAACGCGCCTCAAGAGACCGGACAGGGAGAGCGCCATCAATTTTTGAGTTCATTCCGGTTCCTCGTCATATATGCCCAGCTGATGTCTGCGACGGTGAAACTTTTCGACCCTATCAACAATTTCCTCGCTGGAAACCGAAACCACAAAGCTAAGCAGTGTTTCCAAAAAAGCGATTGTCGAAACCGATGACGGGAAAAACTGCGGCGTATCTGCCGCCACAACAAACCCGTGATGGGCGTTCAGAATAATCGGGCTGGCCGCGCTGTCTGATATGCCGACAACTTTCATGCCCTGTTCGCGGGCGGTCTGCACAGCCTCTACCACCTCTCGGCGGAACGGGCGGCAGGTTACGGCGATTAAAACGTCACGCTGGTCTGCCCATGCCAGATCGTCAATCGGGGTGGAACCGGGGCGTGGAATGGCGTGAAAGCGCGTCATACCGGTGGAGGCCAGATAGGTAAAATTGCGCACGTTGGCGTTGTTCACACCGACCCCAAGCGTAAACACCTGCCGTGAATTCCAAATATCCTCTGCCGCCGTCTTTAATTGCGCAGCAGAGATTGCCGCAAAAGTCTCTTCGATATTTTGAATGGCCGCGCCAACCATATCAGCGTAAATCCCACCAAGATCACCGGATTTTGCAATGCTTTGCAGCCAACGGGCGCGGTCGGGGAAACTGACGATACCTTTGCGTATAGCTTCGCGAAAAGGGGCGCGAAAATCCTCGTAGCCCTCAAAACCCACTTGCCGCGCCATACGCACAAAGGTGTTTGGTTTTACCTTTGCGGCTTCGGCAATTTCGCGCACGGTACTGACCCCCACGTCCTGTGGGTTCTCCAGCACATATCGCGCTGCTTTTTGCGCCTCTGGCGTCAGGCTGTCCCATTCGTTTGATAGACGGGAAAGAACACGGGATGATACATTTGTGTCATTCATGATTGACGATGGTATATTTGTTTGATTATCTTGTCGAGAAGATTCTTTTGTACCATTCGGAACCACGACCATGCCGTCTCACTTCCCAAGTCATGCCCGTGTTGTTATCGTTGGCGGCGGTGTTATGGGGGTAGGTCTGGCCTATCATCTGGCCCACGCAGGATGGGGATCTGACACTGTGTTGTTGGAAAAAGCTGAACTAACCAGCGGCTCCACCTGGCACGCAGCTGGGCAAATCACCCAGTCCACCAGTTCTTACGGTCTTGGCAAGATGGTGGATTACAACATCGGACTTTATTCAGGGGCGCTTGAGGCAGAGACTGGCCAGGCGGTGACCTGGCACGGTTGCGGGTCCTTTCGTCTGGCTTATTCAACCGATGAAATGGATTGGCTGCGCCATACACTTTCGGTGGGGCGAAGTCTTGGATTTAACATTGAACTTGTCACGCCTCAGCAGGTTGCCAAACTGCACCCGTTTTATAACCTGGATGGTGTTTTGGGTGCCCTTCATACGCCTGATGACGGACATGTGGACCCGACCAATGTCACCATGTCTATGGCGGCGGGCGCACGGGCCCAAGGGGTGCAAATTGTCCGGCGCTGTCGGGCCACCAATATTGCCAAAGACGGCGATGAATGGGTGGTTGAAACCGAAAAAGGCACCATTCGCTGTGAACATGTGGTCAATGCGGGCGGCACTTATGCGCGGCAAATGGGCGATTGGTCAGGCCTGCAGCTGCCAATGACGTCCATGACGCACCACTATTTTGTCACAGAAAACGTACCCGAATTTGAGGCGCTGGATTACGAGTTGCCGGTCATCAGGGACGACCAACAGGTCTCGGGCTACATCCGGATGGAGCAGAAAAAGGGCCTGATCGGGATCTACGAAAAGGAAAATCCAAACACCGTTTGGCAAGACCACTGCCCGTGGGAGGCCGAAAACCAGCTGTTTGATCCAGATTATGACCGCATCATGCCCTGGCTCGAAAACGCGCTGGAACGTATGCCGATTTTTGCCGATCTTGGTATCTCGCGTGACGTCCACGGTGCCATCAGCCATCCACCTGACGGCAATCCGTTGATCGGTCCTGTTCCGGGTGTGCGCAACTACTGGTGCTGTTGTGGCACGCAGATCGGCATTGGATGGGGACCGGGGCTCAGCCGGGAACTGGCGCGGTGGATGGTTCACGGTTCTGCTGACATCTCGATGCGCGAGTATGACCCCCGAAGGTTTGGCGCGTACGCCACCAAAGAATGGCAGGTTATCAAAGCCAAAGAGGATTATTGTCTGCGCCACGAAATCCCTTATCCGCATTTTAACCGTTTGGCAGGGCGCCCGATCAAGCCTTCGCCCCTATTTGAACGCCTCAAAGAAAAAGGCGCGGTTTATGAGGAGGTTTTTGGCCACGAACGGCCGCGCTGGTTTGCAACCGGCGATGTTGCCCAACAGGATCATTATAGTTTCCGGCGCAACGAAGTATTTGATATTGTTGGACAGGAATGCGCGGCGGTGCGTTCAAACGCCGGCATCATGGATATCTCTGCCTTCACCAAAATCGAGGTGACCGGGCCGGATGCGGCACACATGCTTGACCGTCTGGTGGCCAACCGGTTGCCGCAGAAAACCGGCGGGATTGTCCTGACCCATATGTTGAATGCCCGGGGGCGGATCGAACTTGAAACCACAGTGGTTAAGTTTTCTAAAAACCGTTACTACCTTGTCTGCGCCGCGTTTTTTGAAAACCGTCTGTTGGATCATTTGAACCAAAACCGTGATGGCGAAAATGCACAGATCATTTTACGCTCGAATGATTGGGCGGCGCTAACATTAAACGGACCAAATGCCCGGGATGTACTGGCGGCCTGCACGGACACGCCTCTTGATAATGCAAATTTCCGCTGGTTAAGTGCGCGGGAAATTGAAGTTGCCGGTCACAAATTATGGGCCTTTCGCATGTCCTACTCGGGCGAACTTGGCTGGGAATTTCACATGCCCCGCGAAAATGCCTTGGCTGTCTATGATGCGCTGTGGGCGGCAGGCACTGCGCACGGCATTGCTGACTATGGCAGTTTTGCCATGAACGTTCTGCGAATGGAAAAGGCCTTTAAGGGTGCGGGCGAACTGACCAACGAGGTGACACTGCCGGAAGCGGATGTAATGCGTTTTACCAAGCTGGATAAAGAATATTTGGGCATTGAAGCAACCAGATCATCGGCCAAGCAGATGACCGCGGGGACCATGCCGTGGGTCTGTGCCTATCTGGAAATCGAACCGAACGGGATAGAAGACGGGCACGGCGGCGAGGCTGTGCTTTTGGATGGAGAAGTGGTTGGTGCAACCGCTTCGGTGGCTTACGGTCATACGGTCGGTAAAATATTGGCCTTCGCCTATATTAAGCCTCATGTAAATATCGCAGGCACCTCAATCGAGGTGGTTATCGCAGGCGAGACCCGCAAGGGACGTATATTGGCGGACGCTGCCTATGATCCGGCGAGTATCAAACCAAGGGTGGACGCATGAAAAGTTTGCCAAAGACAATGCGTGCAATGGTGACGATGGGGCATGGTGGCTTGGACCAAATGGTTCTGCACGAGGACTGGCCAACGCCCAAGGTGCAGGCCGGTGAGGTGCTTATCCGGGTCGGTGCCTGTGGATTGAACAACACAGACGTGAACACCCGTTCCGGTTGGTATTCCAAAGCGGTCACCGAACGCACAACGGGCGAAGCTTTTGAAGATGTGAGCGAGGCTGATCCAACCTGGGGCGGTAAACCTATTACATTCCCGCGCATTCAGGGCGCCGATGTTTGTGGCCAGATTATCGCAGTGGGTGAGGGCATAAGCAAAACCCGCATTGGCCAGCGGGTCATAACCGACAATTGGCTGCGTGATGAAAGCGATCCGCTGAATATGGATAAGACCGGTTATTTTGGTTCGGAACGAAATGGTGGCTTTGCCGAGTACACGACCATTCCCGCAGTAAATGCGATTGCTGTGTCTTCGGGTTTTTCGGATGCAGAGCTGGCGACGTTTTCCTGCTCGTATTCAACGGCCGAGGGCATGCTGGCGCGGGCAGATGTCGGGCCTGAGGATACGGTCTTGGTGCCCGGTGCCTCTGGCGGGGTTGGTGGCGCGCTGGTGCAATTGGCCAAACGTCGAGGCGCTCGTGTGATTGCCATGGCATCAGAGGCCAAGCATGCTGACGTGGCATTGCTTGGACCAAGTAAAATCCTGCCTAGAAGTCCAAGGGATATTAGGCACGCGCTGGGGAGAGAAAAAGTAACAGTTGTGGCAGATATTGTTGGCGGGGATTATTGGCCGAACCTCATTGATGTGCTGGAACGCGGCGGGCGTTATACATGTTCTGGCGCCATCGCCGGTCCAATGGTTGCCCTGGATTTACGCACATTCTATTTGCGAGATCTGACGTTCACGGGGTCCACCGTTATTGCCCCTGAAGTCACTGCAAAACTAGTCGAATATATCGAAACTGGTCAAATCAATCCCGTTCTTGCGGCGACTTATCCCTTGGCCGATCTGCGCGAAGCCCAAACCGCATTTATCGAAAAACAGCATACCGGCAATATCGTGGTGATCCCGTGAGGTGGGCTCTTTTTGATAATGCTTTGGATGCTGAAAATCGATTTCGTGTAACGGTTCCGGTCTTGTCAGAACTTGCGGCTTGCACAGCGATAATCTTGCCGGCGAATTGAGGATGCGTTCAAAATGAAAATCAGGTCCATCACAGTCTATCAAACCAATCTGCCGTTGGAACATCCTTACTGGCTGTCGGGCGGGCGGCTAAAGTTTGAGGTATTGGACGCCACATTCGTGAAAATCGATACCGTTGAAGGCATTACCGGCTGGGGAGAAGGAACGCCTTGGGGCCATACTTATGTGCCCGCCCATGGCCCAGGTATTCGGGCCGGAATTGAAACAATGGCGTCTTTTGTTTTGGGCCTCGATCCGCGACGTGTTCTGGATGTTGAACGTGCGATGGACCTGGCTTTGCCGGGTCATCTATACGCCAAATCGCCAATTGATATGGCCTGTTGGGATATTGCCGGACAGGCGGCTGGTCTGCCGATTGCCGATCTTATGGGGGGCGGGTCGCGCACGCCAAAACCGATCGCTGCGTCCGTTGGGGCCAAATCGGTAGAGGAAACACGCGCAGTGATCGACCGGTACCGCCAGCGTGGATATGTGGCCCATTCCGTGAAAATCGGCGGCGACGTGGCGCGGGATATTGCCCGCGTGCGCGATGTGGAAAGTATCCGAACCGAAGACGAAATTATTCTCTATGACGTCAATCGTGGCTGGAGCCGCCAACAGGCCGTTCAGGTTATGAAATCCACCGAAGAGCTGTGCGTGACTTTTGAACAACCCTGTGAAACGTTGGATGACATTGCCGCCATCCGCCCGCTGCATGCGGCGCCCGTCAGCGTGGATGAAAGCCTTGTCACTCTGCAGGACGCCACAAGGATTGTGCGGGACGGTCTGGCAGAGGTTTTTGGCATCAAGCTAAACCGCGTGGGTGGTCTGACCAAGGCCGCCCGCCTGCGGGACGTGGCCCTTGCCCACGGGATTGACATGTTTGTTATGGCCACCGGCGGCTCTGTTCTGGCTGACACCGAGGCGCTGCATCTGGCCGCCACAATTCCCGACGCCAACATTCGCGCCGTTTGGGCCTGTCAGGACATGCTGACGCTTGACATCGCAGGCGGGCGTGGGCCGCGCAATGAAGACGGCCATTTGCATTTGCCGGAAAAACCCGGCCTTGGTGTTCACCCGGATGAGAACAGGTTGGGCACCCCAGTGGCCATTTACAAATGAAGATCGCAGAGATCCATATTTTTCAAGTGGATTTGCCGGTCAAAGACGGTCCTTACACGATGTCTGGCACGTCACTTGATGCCGTGGACACCACATTGATCAAACTTGTAACTGACAGCGGCCAGATAGGCTGGGGTGAAACCTGCCCGCTGGGCAGCACCTATGCGCCCGCGCATTCAAAAGGTGCGCGCGCGGCGCTGGACCAGATGGCCCCCGGACTGATCGGTACAGATGCCGCTGTGCGACCGGCCCAGTATCGTATGGACCAGCTTTTGGCCGGTCACAATTACGCCAAGGCGGCCATTGATATCGCCGTTCACGACGCGCTGGCCCGGGCATTGAATATCCCCGTCACAACCCTTCTGGGCGGCGCTGTTCGCACCCGTTTGCCCGCGTATTATGCGATTGGCCTTAAAACTCCTGAAATGGCCACAAGCATCGCCAAAGCAAAGATCGCCGAAGGTTTTAGGCGTCTGCAGCTTAAAGTTGGCAGGCAAGATCCCAAAGAGGACATCGCTGTTATCACCCGCGTGTCAGAGGTTGCAGGCCCCGCTGGCGTTCAGCTGGTTGTGGATGCAAACAGAGGCTGGCGCGTGGCGGAGGCCATAAAAATAAGCCAGGCCTGCCGCGATATTCCGATGGTGATTGAGCAGCCCTGTGACACTTTAAGCGAAATCAGGCAGCTGCGTCCCCACCTTTGCCATCTGCTGTATCTGGACGAGGCGGTCACCGATCTTGATACCGCGCTTTTGATAATGGCCGAAGGGCTGGCCGACGGGTTTGGTCTGAAGCTTACCCGCATGGGTGGGCTAAGCGCGATGACGACTATGCGGGATATGCTGGCGGCAAGAAACCTGCCGCACACCTGCGATGATTCCTGGGGCAGTGACATCATAGCAGCGGCCTGCGTGCACATGGCGGCAACCGTTTTGCCGGCTCAGCTGGACGGCGTTTGGACCGCAGGGTCTTACATCAACAGCCCCATTGAAACGGAAGGGGCGGTCACCATCAATAATGGTTTTATCGACCTGCCCGCGGGGCCGGGGTTGGGCGTTTGGCCAAATGAAAAGGCGCTGGGTGCGCCTGTGGCGGTTTACCAATGAAAATCACACGCTTATCATTGTGGCATATCCCCCTGACCAGTCACCAAACCTATCATATGGCGGGTGGAAAAACCTGTGACACGGTGGAATCTGCCGTTCTCAGAATTGAAACCGATGAAGGTGTCGCCGGTTGGGGAGAGGTTTGCCCAATCCCGCACTACCTGCCTGCCTATGCCCGCGGTGTTGGCCCTGTTCTGACTGAATTGGCACCGGTACTGCTTGGCGCTGATCCGGTTGGACCGGAGGCATTGATGGACCGCGCCGATGCGTTTTTGCAAGGCCACGTCTATGCCAAGTCAGCCTTGGATATCGCACTTTGGGACATCACCGGCAAGGTTGCGGGCTTGCCGCTTTATTCGCTTCTTGGTGGGCGGCAATCCTCAGATATGCCGCTTTATCATTCGATAACCTGTGTTGAGCCAGACGAGATGGCCCGCATCGCGGCTGGAACCCATAATCAGGGCATTCGGCAGTTTCAGGTCAAGCTGGGTGCATCCGGCGATTGGCAAACTGATGTGGAAAGGCTGACCAAAGTGCGCGAAGCCGTCGGTCCCGGCCCGCTGGTTTATGGCGACTGGAACTGTGGCGCAACCTCCCTTGATGCCACTCGGGTTGGTCGGGCCGTCGCGCATCTGGACGTGATGCTGGAACAGCCCTGTGCGACCATTGCTGATTGCGCCCGCGTTCGCGCGGCAACCGGACTGCCCATAAAATTAGACGAAAACGCCCATGATACCGCCAGCCTGCTGGAAGGGCATGAAAGAGGGTGCATGGATGCGGTAGCGATCAAATTGTCAAAATTTGGTGGCCTGTCCGCCAGCCGGGTTGCACGAGATTTGTGTCTGCATCTGGGTGCAAAAATGTGCATCGAGGATACCTGGGGGTCAGATATCACAACCGCGGCCCTGTTGCATCTCGCTGCCAGTACCCCACCCGCGCGGTTGCTGAACACCTGTGATCTGTCAGGTTATGTCGGTCCCAGACTGGCAAGCGACGGGCCGGTCCGAAAAAACGGAAGAATTGCGCCGCCCGATGCACCGGGGCTTGGGATCAATCCGGATGCCAAGCAATTGGGACAACCTGACTTGGTCTTGGAGTGAAATGATGCACAAAATTGGCACCCAGACTGATTGGATAAATCGTGCGCGCCACGTGCTGCCCGCAGGCGGGTTCGGCAATTTTGATCCGGGAATTGTCATCAGCGAAGGTCAAGGTGCCCGGGTTCGCGATGCTGACGGAAATGAATATATCGATTATCTCATCGGATCCGGCCCGATGTTGCTGGGTCACGGCCATCCCGAAGTGCTGGAAGCTGTTTTTGAACAACTGACAAAAGGTCAGACATTTTTCGCCAATAACCCCGCGGGCATTGAACTGGCTGAAGAGATTGTTCGCGCGGTCCCTTGCGCGCAGCAGCTTCGTTATGTCTCGTCCGGCGGCGAAGCAGACATGTATGCCATGCGTCTGGCCCGCGCCTTTACCGGGCGTGACAAAATCGTAAAGTTTGAAGGCGGGTATCACGGTATGAGCGCCGAAGCGCAAATGTCACTGGCGCCCTCTCAACGAGCCAATTTTCCTCAGGCGGTTCCTGACAGCGCGGGAATTCCGGCCTCTGTGGCCGCAGAAATGCTGATCGCGCCATTTAATGACCCAGATTACATCCGCTCCTTGTTGGTTGAATGGGGTGACCAGGTTGCTGCCATCATCGTAGAACCAATGCAGCGCATTATTCCTCCTGCACCCGGATTTTTGGAACTGTTGCGCGAACAGGCCAGCAAATACGGCATAGTCCTGATTTTTGACGAGATCGTAACCGGGTTTCGGTTTGCCTATGGTGGAGCCCAAGAACACTACGGCGTAACGCCCGATCTTGCCACTTTAGGAAAATTGATTGGTGGTGGATTTCCATTGGCGGCGATCGTTGGTCGATCTGAAATCATGGCTCATTTTGACAAGGACGCAGTTGATTCTGATCAGTGGCTCATGCAGCTGGGCACGCTATCAGGAAACCCCATTGCGGCGGTCGCTGGCCTAAAAAGCCTCGAAATTCTCCGCCGCGACGGGCAATATGAGAAACTACGACACCTCGGAGATACCATCATGAGCATGCTGCGCGAGGCATTGGACCCAACAGGTATCCCATATCAAATCGTCGGGGACGCCACACTTTTTGAAGTGGTCTTTACGCGTATTGCTCCTAACAATTATCGCGAAGTTCAAAGCGGAAATGCCGATCAAGCCAAGATTTGGAATGACACATTGCGCAAAAATGGAATATTCAAGTCTCCCGGGAAAACATACCCCTGCCTTGCTCTGACAGACGATGATTTGGAGCGAACACGAGAAGCGCTGGGCAATGGTGCAATTGCTCTGATCGACAACTAACAGCGGTCTCCAAAAACTTTTCGTGTGCGTGCCAGAACATGTGGTATTCTTTTGGCTGGAGTGCTTTCAAATTTTTTTTTTGGTTTCTGGTGATCAGCGCAATGCGGTATACCTATTTTGAGTTTCATGTTTTTGGGTTCAAATATGCTTGGTGCAAAGACAACGGTAACTGCTCTGGGTCGCATCACAACACCGCAGAGGATAGACTGACCCTGAGAACCCGTTTTTGTCCGCAGTCCACGATCCGGCATCAGCGTTTTGAACCTGCATCGAACGTCGGCTTTTCGCCCAAACCAACCAATATTTGACCGATGGGTCACCGTCCGGTCACCGGCGCCAAAGTGAACCTAAATCCAATAGATTTCATCCAAGTTGATTTTTCGGTATATCTGAGAAGGGAATACGCGCAGGTCCTGCCTTTTTTTATTGATCAATTAAATCCGTTGATGTCGAAACATTTTTCTTGGTACAGTGCCTCACCAATATTTAGTTTTAATTTTTGTCAGCCAGATCAAATGCCACTGCACATAATGCCGTCATGACCACTTTGAAAAGCACAGTTTACGTGGCGCAAGTCTGATTTGTTTGGCTTTCTGGAAACCGCTAATTGAGGAGATACCATTATGATTAAACAAATTATTACCGCGAGCGTCTTGGCAATTGCCGCATTGCAGGCAGATGCGGCTTTTTCAAAAGTCGTAACCTGCGAAGTAGGCGGTCACCGGCTTACCGGCGAATACAGAGGCGGCCCTGACGAAGAGGGGCTTGTCATAAGTATTTTGGGCACAAAATTCAAAGTTGATTCAAAAAGGAAGAAAATAATTCAGGTTTATTACGAGGATGGATGGGCGACATTTGAAAACGTCAAGATTTCAGAAACAAGCAAGTTCACCCTGTATAAATTCAAATACACCGGCCGATACTCTGACATAAATCGAAAATTCACCTATAATTTTTCGTACAGGATATATGGAAACGGTAAGGGCGAGGCGATCATGAAGCAGTCGGCCGACGTTCAGGGTGAATTCGTGCCGATGCAGGCGAAGGGCAAATGCGACAACATTTAAGGTCGTTTGCAGCCATGTGATGGGCGCCAATTTGACCCGCCGCCGGCATGTCTTCGTGTTGGATGTTCAAATTGTCATAGACCGTCATGAAGACGGACTTACCGTCCGATAGAGCCGCGTCCTTTTTATCTGAACCAGCGGAGCGGCTCTATCTTTTTGATCTTGCCCGCAATTTATTCCGAAAACCGGTGCCCACTTAACGTCCGCTAAACGGTGCTTGATGCCAGCCGATTACCGGAATTCTTGCCACCCCTTCCAGAGATTTGGAACACGCCCTCAACCAGATTGTCCTGCAACAAAGATTTGTAGGGCATCTGCTTTATGGTTGGGTCTTCTTCCACCACCGCGTCTTCCTCTGTCTTTCTGGTTAACCGTTGCAACGCCGCCTCTGCGTTGGCAATCGCTTTACGCACGTCGTTCAGCGCACCGGATTTTGCAATAATACCAAAATCAACCGCATCACCGATAACAAACCCAACCTTGTCAGCCTCTTCGCCGGATGCCGTAAGCGCCAGCTCGTTAATGGAATTTTGCAGACCAATTTCAAAATCCCGATGCACGTGGCCAGAGGATTTGTGGTTTATGCAGGCAAACACACCATTGCCGCGGTACGAGATAAAATCACAGCCCACATCCAGCCCGCTGGAGATTTTGCTGGCAAAGCTTTGCAGCATGTGACGAAATTCAGCCGGTGCCATGTCCTGATGGCGTTTTTCTATGTCGGCGATTTTGATCGCAAAGACTTTGGATTGGAACAGGCTCAGGCGACTAAGCTGCAGCAGATAGTTGTCAAAAGCCTGAAAATCCAGGGCGTGGGCGACATTGGGAATGTCCAGCGGCTCTGCCAGTTCAAACGATTGCTCGCCATACAGCTGCTCTTGCAATTCCTCAACCGCGTCGATGCCCTGCGCCACCAGTCGCCGTTCGGCAACCAGCTTTTCCGCAATCTTAAGGCGCGTGGTCAGTTCCAGAATTTCAAACGGCTTGGTCACATAATCCGTCGCACCGGCCTGAAAAGCCCGATCGATATAGTCGCGATCTGACATGGCGGTCACCATGATCATCGGGGTTTTACTGTACGCCGGCAGGGCTCTGATTTGGCGGCACAATTCGATGCCATCCATTTCGGGCATTTGGATATCGGATAAAACGCAGTCAAACGGTGTGGCGGCATCCGCTATCAGCGTCAGCGCCTCTTGCCCGGAAAGCGCAAATTCCGCGTCTTCAAAGCCTGTCACGTCCAGCGCCGCACGCAGAAGCTCCAGGATTGTTTCGTCGTCATCTATGGCCAGAATTTTCAATTTCAACTCCGTAGTGGCGGGGTCATCCCACCGAAATCCAATGCCCACCAGCGGGCCGAAAGCGCGGTTTCTTTGGTAGAAAAAGACTGCGCCACAGGTGGAAATGACGGTCCTATATGACCTTTTAAAGGCAGCAATTTGATGAATTGCGAAGAATTTGCGGTTACTTATTGTACCCGGGCAATACACGGGCGTTTTTTGATAAAGTAATGAACCTGTCTAAAAAGGTAACTTGAATCAGCACGGCAATCCGCCAGAATGACCGCAGGAAGACCGTGACCAAAAGGGCCGCAATTGTTCTCGCCTAAGATGATGACTTGTAGTATACGCGCAGTGCCGGTTTGTTCGGCCTCGGTGTTTCGTGTTTCAAAGGGGTTGTTTGATGACCTCCAAGCATTTTTACAAGCGCAATCCAGATATTGTTAACCATTTGGCAATGAAACTCTTCTCTAAAAATAATCACATTGTGGTCACTAATCGAACGCAACATTTTAATATTATTGGACAAAGTTCACCGGTGTACGGCACCGCAATTGGGGTCTTCGCGAATTGGAAGGGTAAAAATGCATAGTTATAATTTTGAGTTTCAAGTGGTTGGCGAAATCGCCGATATGCTTAATTTAAAGCACCCGGAGAAGAAACTGCTGGTGGATGTATCCTCTGATCTGCCCGGCCACGAAATCGAGACCGTCAAAAAATATCCGACCCGCACAACCCTTACCTTTATTGATGACGAAATGATCGAACATGTGCTGAGCAAAGCATCGGTCGGTGACGTTGTCAAAGCCAAAGGCACGTTTACACAGACCAATTATATCCCGTACCGCACCACCAGCATCGACACCACATTTCTGGTGGAAAAATTTACCATTCTTGAAAAGACAACGAAACCAAAGCAGCGGTTTAATCAGGTCTATTCTGATGCGTTGCTGCGGTCGGTTCACTAAGCGCTACAGCGTTTCCGGTTTACATTGAAACAGCGTTTCATTTGACCCACCGAGGCAGCCTTTGTTTACATGGGCGTTCGGTGGGCCAAATGATGCCACTATAACTGGAAACGCCTTAGGCCGTCATCGCAACCGATTTCAGTTGTTTGCCTTCCCGTTTGCGCTGTATCAATTCCTTGGTCGTGCTCAGATCCAGCCGTGCCACCTGATTGGAGTCTTTGTCGATCTGAAAGACCGGCCCGGCGGGCTGTGCCTCGATCCCCAGCCGGCCAACCCAACGCGACCAAACTGCGGGCACCAGACCAAGCACCTGTTGCGCACCCAGATCCTGCGCCGCTGCAATCATTTCCGACATCAGGGTTGCCTGCACCCGCATGCGGTTTCTGGACGATACAGAATGGCAGACAAAAACCCGGGAGGATTCCCAGATAAGCGGATCAACCGGCGCCTCGTCATACAGCAAATTGGATGGAATAGACTCCAATATCCCCGCCTGCGCGTCGCGGATCATATAAGAATAGATGCCGCATTTTGAAATCGTTGGTGTCAGCCGGATGCCGGCCAATACTTTGCCGTTCTCATGCACCGCCACCCAGCGGCTTGCAGGCGTGTCGTACTGGTCGTACTCCATACCCTCGGCCTCCGGCAGGTCCCATTTTTGCTGCACGATAAACGCTTGCCGCCGGGCTTTCAGCAGATTGACGAACAGCTCGCCGTGCAGGTGCAAGTTTTGAAAAGACAGGGTCGTTGCTAGCATGACACCCCCCCAGGTGTGTTTCGGGAAAATTGAACTGGCAGCGCAAATAATTGCGCTTCTAAAGCAGCAACGCCGGACTTAATTTGGTGAAATTGCAGAAATGCGTGGACACATTTTCTCTGCTTCTGTTTGCACAGTTTACGCATAGGATTCTTGCTGCCTCGGTCTTACTTTGTTTTTTTGTTAACGCCGAATTGGACATATTTCGGACACATTTGCTATGAAAAAGTCGACAATGTGGCGAAATAAGGCAAGATTGTGGCCTGAAGTGTGACAATGAAATCATTGCCTTAGCCCTTATTTTGACGCATGCGCTATATCTAGTTGAAATAAAAATATCACCCACAAATCATAATTTTCCGCAATTTGGGCAGAATTGACGAAATTCTCTTGGATTTCGGCGAAGTTTCCGAATCGCTTTCAGATACCTGTGGACAGTTATTATGCAACTTGCTGAAATAATCGACCAAACAGTATCAGCGGGCAAAGCCGCCAAGTTTATTCCGTCAGTACCAAATCCAGATCAATAACAAACGTGGACCCTATTCCCACCTTGCTGGTGTAGCCGATCGTCCCGCCGTGGCTTTCAACGATTTGTTTGGCAATACTCAGCCCCAAACCGGAACCACCAATTTTGCGCCGGTCACGACCGTCAACCTGCGAAAAGGTGCCAAACACTTTTTCGGTGGACTCAGGTGGAATTCCAATTCCGTTGTCCTTTACCGAAATCCGGACTTTGCTTTCATGTTGTTCGGCAGCCACTTCAACAACGTCGCCCGCATTCGTGAATTTCACAGCGTTTGACAACACATTGGCCATGACCTGCATCAACCTGTCCTGGTCGCCCTTTACAAAATAGGGCTCTTTTTTACCGACGATCTTGAAAGAGACATCAGACGCCCTGCCATATGCCTCGTTTGACTCAACAGAGTCCTGCAGCAGATCAAAAACGTCAATATTGCTGAAGCTAAAATTCATATGCCCTGCTTCCAGCTTTTGCAGATCAAGCAAGTCGTCGATCAGCACCGCCAGCCGGTTGCTGTTTTTGTGGGCGATCCCGAATATCTTCTCAAACTCTTTTGGAACGTCCCCCAGAGATCCGCTTTGGATCAGTCCAAGCCCCCCCTTGATTGACGTAAGCGGCGTGCGCAGCTCGTGGCTGACAATCGAAACAAACTGCGATTTCATTTTATAAGCGGCTTCGGCGCGGTCTCGTTCAAGCCGCAGCTCTTCCATCTGGCGCAAGCCTTTTTTGTACTTGTTGATGAATATGATCGAGCAATCAACGATCAGGTACAGCACAAACAGGCAGGTGGCGAACTGCAGCCACAGATACGAATCATAAGACGGGCGCTCCACCCACAGGTCGCGAATAGGGATATAAAGGAATGCCGCCCCGTAGATCAGCAATCGAACCAGCAAGACCCGAAGCAGTTGGTGATTGTTCATGGCGGCAAACAGCGCCGCACCGAACAAAAAGAACAAAGGTGTGAAGTGGATCGAAATACCCTCTTCACGCGCAATCAGGATCGCAAACAGGCTGACAGCAGAGGCGCTTAGAACCGTGCTGATGGACAACAGATTCAAATACCGCCGCGCCTTGGCAATACCGCCGTCGTGCCAATTGCGGATTTTCTTTGAAAGCACGTAGTCAAACGCTTCTGTGATCTCACAAAATGCGAAACAGACAATCGCGATGGTCATGTTATAGTAGATGCCCGCCAAAAGGGCGGCGGCGATAAACATGCTTTGGCGGTGCCAGAACAGCCGTACGCCGCCGTCAACGAACTCTTTGATGCGACGGATCAAGTAGACACCGCCCTTGTACCGGCGCGAAACAGCGATTTTTGACAGCCGCCCCGCAAACGGCCTGTTGACCGCCCGCTCTGATGGCTGTGTCATTTTCTGATATGATTCTGCCTGAGACATGCCCGCTTTCGATGTGTTTACCAAACCTGTATGGCAGGCAATATTGACGTGAATAAGGAAACAATCAGACATCACTGCATTGATCGTGGACTGCAAGGAATTTTGCGGCGGGTTTCATCCTTGACGACCAAGGCCATTGCGCCCAGTTTTTAAGGTGCATGCACCACAATACTGCAAAAATCAGCGCGGCAGATTTCGCGGTGCAAACCAAATCTGCACCAATTTAACACATTTCCAACATCAAATACGCCCAAAACCCGATTATCAGCAGCAGCGTTGATCAAGAAAGGTTTTGTAATGTCACAAGCGGAGGAATTTCACTCCCGTCTGGCCGGGGTAAGGCAAAGGTACCTGCAACGGCTTGTGGATGTTGAGGCAGAAATCAAACAGTTATACGCCAAAAGTTTTGGCGCGACACTCAATCTGCAACCACTGCAACAGCTTACGTTTGTTGTGCATAAGTTGCGGGGCCCGGCCAAAACTCTGGGATTTGACGATATTGGCACCTCTGCAGAAGTCTGCGAGGAACGGTTAACACATCTGTTGTGCGAACAGACCAATCAAAGATTTGTAAAACAGTCGGCCAGCGCGGTAACCGGCTTGCTGGCGCAGGTTGCTGCGGCACGCGCTCAATCAGGCGGCGTATAACAGATATTGCGCAAAAGCTTCGTCAGCGGGCAAAAATGTCAGGAAAATTCGTCAGCTTGATCAAGTGATCAATGTTCGTGCATCCAGGTGGTAACCGGTGCACTGGTTGGTTTTGACCCGGCAGACACTTCCATTTTTTGCACAGCCTTGATCAGAATATCCGAGACTTTGCCCCGCACAAACAAACCCGGCGTAACCGGTGCACCAACAACATATTTGACATCAACCGGTTTGCCGTTTCTGTAAATCAGTTCAAGTTCTGACGTCTTGTTTTCAAGCTCGAACCTGAATTCAGACAGTATCTCGCGATATTTCACCTCGATCACACAACAAAAGACGCCATTGCCCATGTAGGTCAGAAAACCGGGCACACCACGCATGGCGCCGGCAATCGATTCGGCAATATCGTTAATATGGTCCTCAAATTCGCGCCCGGAAGACCGGCCATAGATCGTTTCGATATTGGCCACGCCAACCGCAAAGATAGAGGTGCTGAAGAACTGGGTGCGCCTGATCTGCTGCAGATAATTTTCAAATGCGTGCAGGTTAAGTGAACGCGGAACATCGGACAGCGGAATGACATCGGCAATGTCAAAAGAACTGCCACTCAGCAGTTGTTCCACAACCAGTTGCAATGTGCCGGTGTTTTGGGCCGGACGGTTGGTGCGCTCTATGGTTTGCTCGGCAAAGCTGATACGCGAATTCAGTTCGACCACGTCAAAGGGCTTGGTCACATAATCGGTTGCACCGGCGGCAAACGACTGATCCACATGAATCTTATCGGACATCGCGGTGATCATCAGGATCGGAGCGTTTGAATATTCCGGTTGTTCACGAATGAGCTTGCACAATTCAACACCGGTCATTTCCGGCATTTGAATATCAAGCAAAAAGCAGTCAAACGGATCAACCGCATCCCGAAGGATCGCCAGCGCGTCCGCGCCGGACGAGGCCAGCACGATGTCATGCCCGCCAATTGCAGATATGGCTTCGTTTAAAATCTCCAGGATGAACGCGTCGTCATCAACCGCAAGAATTTTCATTTCGTATCACTTTCCAAATCCGGGTCCGGTGAAACCACAAATATTGCGGAACAGAGTCCCGCTGCCTTTAAGTTGAACGCGACAACTTGGTTAAAATTGTGACTAAAATCGTGAATTGACCGCCCCAATTGGGCGTTGGTTTGACAAACAGGACGGGGATTTGCAGCTTATCAGGTCAAAATGCGCTTCAGATGGTGGAGAGTCACGCCTGATCAGCGCTCTTTTCCACCCCCATCTGCAACTCATAAAGACCCCTGTAAACATTGCTGGATTTTATCAGCTGGGCATGGGTTCCCTGCTCAATCACCCGCCCCGCATCCATCACGATTATCTTATCGGCGTTCCTGATCGTCGCGATGCGATGGGCAATCACCAGCGTCGTTCGACCGGCTGACAGGCCTTCAAGCGCCTTTTGCACCGCCGCCTCTGATTTGCTGTCAAGCGCCGAGGTCGGCTCGTCCAGCAGCAAAATCGGTGCGTCGCGCAAAACAGCCCGGGCGATGGCCACCCGCTGTTTTTGCCCGCCTGACAGGTTTGATCCCCGCGGGCCAACCTGGGTTTGAACGCCGTCGGGAAATTGGTTGGCAAAGTCAGAGACCAGCGCGACGTCCAGCGCGTTTTCAAATTCGCCTTTCGTGGCATCAGGACGCCCGGCCATGATGTTTTGCTCGATGCTCTCGTCAAACAGCCACGCTTCCTGTGACACAACGCTGAACCCGTCACGCAATTTCGCCAGGTCCATCTGGATGTTGTCGATACCGCCGATCAAAATCTGCCCGCTGTCCGCGTCAACCAGCCGGGTCAAAAGATTAAGCAACGTGGTTTTCCCGGCACCGGAAGCCCCCACCAGCGCGGTGGTTTTTCCGGCGGCAACTTCAAAACTGACGCCCTGCAAAACCCTGTGCGCCCCAAAAGACAGATGAACATCGTCGATCGTCAGTTTCGATTTGAACGTCTCGGCATCGGCCTTGGCCGGGTGCTTTGGCGACGTGATGTCGGGCCGGTTGTCAAACACCACATAAATCCGCACCAGACTGGCATAAACCGCCTGCCAGGCCCCACTGACATTGCCAAGACGGCGCACCGGTTCAAACAACAGCGCGATGGCTGTAAAAAAGCTCATGAAATCGCCAACGGTTTTGGTGCCGTCAACGATTTGCAACCCGCCGTAGGTCATCACCCCAACAAACCCAATGCCGGCGATCAAATCCATCAGGGACGGCACCGCGGCCATGCCTGCCTGGGCCGTGACTGTCGCTTTGACGTAGTCCTTCAGACTGCCTTTAAAGCGAATACTCTCAAACGCTTCGCCGCGGATCAGCTTGATCGAGGTGATGCCATGAAATATTTCATCCAGCCGCGTCGTCAGCGTTGCCGCCGCCATTCTGGATGCCCGCGCCGTGCGCTGGATCAGATTGCGCAGCATCAAAACCGGTAAAACCAAAAGCGGGGCCCCCAGCAGGGCCACAGAGGTCCACAACCAGTCAATCGACATGGCAACCGCCAGCAAAGAGATCACGGCAATAAGATCACGAAAAAAGGCGGCAATAACGGTGGTCCAGACGCCCTGAATAACCGTGGTGTCCCCACGCACCCGCTCAATCAGCTTGCCCGGTGCGTTGACTTGAAAAAACGACGGACTGAAGGCCAGCAAATGCACAACCATGTCACTTTGCACTTTGGCGACGATCCTCTGGCCTACCGCAACTGATATTACCCTGTGGGTAAAACTGGCAAATGCCCGCACAAAAAATATCCCGCCAACCGTAAATCCGATCCATTTGACCGAACTGCGGTCGCCGCTTTCCAGCAGGCTGTCAAACAGCGGGGCGATCATATAGCTGAACAGCCCCAGCATGCTGCCTTCAAGGGACATCAAAATCAGGGCAAACCCGATCCACAGCCAGTAAGATTTCAGATACTCATGCCAGATCCACGATAAAAGCCGCCGCTGGGTATATCCGTCAGGGTTGTCCAACAACGCGCGATTGGCATCCGGACTTTCTGGATTTCTTGACGTAGCCAAATGGAAACACTCGATTTTATTGCAACGCCCATATCCGGCGACGCCGACCGGAACACTTGCTAGATAAGGCTTCAGAATGTCCAAGGCAACACTGCAATCAGGATGGAATTCTTCAGAACCCGGACTCAAGGCGATCGGTTTCCACGTTTAGGCGCGACTTCCGCCGTAACCTTCTGAAAAATAACCGAAACCTTGGTCCATTTTTCCGGTGCACCGGTGCACTGGCGCACCGATCGGTCGGTCCACTGATCCACCGGACACTTGGTCCACCGGACAATCGGACCACCGTGCCGCTGGTACGTTTTGCGATTAAACCTGTGCGCCGTTCATGGGCAAGACCCCGGCAGTTTGCCGGCGGCCGGACCTTTCAGGCACCGCTGGATTTGACAGGCAAAGGGCTTGTTATTTTAAGCGCGCAACCCGGGCAGGTTCAGCCGGTTTTCACGGGCGCAGGCAACAGCGCTGTCATATCCCGCATCAGCGTGGCGCATAACACCGCTGGCCGGATCGTTCCACAGCACCCGCTCAAGTCTGGCGGCCGCCTCATCCGTTCCATCCGCCACAATCACCATGCCCGCGTGTTGCGAAAACCCCATACCCACGCCGCCGCCGTGATGCAGCGACACCCATGTGGCGCCAGAGGCTGTGTTCAGCAATGCGTTTAACATCGGCCAGTCGCTTACCGCGTCAGAGCCGTCTTTCATGGCTTCGGTTTCACGGTTTGGCGAGGCCACCGAGCCGCTGTCCAGATGATCGCGCCCAATCACGATGGGTGCTGACACCTCGCCGCTGCGCACCATCTCGTTGAACGCCAGCCCAAGGCGGTGTCGCACGCCCAGCCCCACCCAACAGATGCGCGCCGGAAGGCCCTGAAAGGCAATGCGTTCGCGGGCCATATCCAGCCAGTTGTGCAGGTGCGGATCATCCACCAGTTCTTTGACTTTGGCGTCGGTTTTGTAGATGTCTTCGGGATCCCCTGACAGCGCCACCCAGCGAAACGGCCCGATGCCCCGGCAAAACAGCGGGCGCACGTAAGCCGGCACAAAGCCGGGGAAATCAAAGGCATTTGCCAGCCCTTCCTCCAGCGCCACCTGCCGGATGTTGTTGCCGTAATCCACCGTTGGAATGCCCATATGGTGAAAGTCCAGCATCGCCGCCACATGGGTTTTCATCGAGGTCCGCGCCGCCTTTTCAACCGCCTTTGGATCGCTTTCGCGTTTTGATTTCCATGCAGCAACGCTCCAGCCCTGCGGCAGATATCCGTTCAGCGGATCATGGGCCGAGGTTTGATCGGTGACGATGTCAGGCCTAACGCCGCGCTTCACCAGCTCGGGAAAAATATCCGCCGCATTGCCCAACACCCCAACAGACTTTGCTTCACCCGCAGCGGTCCATTTGGCGATCATCGCCAGCGCCTGATCCAAATCATCCGTGCGCTCATCCACATATTTCGTCCGCAGACGAAAATCGATGCTGTCTGAATTGCACTCCACCGCCAGACAGCAGGCCCCGGCCATCACCGCCGCCAAGGGCTGTGCGCCGCCCATACCGCCAAGACCTGCGGTCAGTATCCACTTGCCGGTCAGATCACCGCCGTAATGTTGTCGCCCGGCCTCAACAAAGGTTTCATAGGTGCCCTGCACAATGCCCTGCGAGCCGATATAAATCCAGCTGCCTGCCGTCATCTGGCCGTACATGGCCAGCCCTTTTTTATCCAGCGCGTTAAAGTGATCCCAGGTTGCCCAATGGGGCACAAGATTGGAGTTGGCGATCAAAACACGCGGGGCATCCGCGTGGGTTTTGAACACGCCAACCGGCTTGCCCGATTGCACCAGCAGGGTTTCGTCACCCTCCAGTTCCCGCAACGCCGCCGTGATCCGGTCAAAATCATCCCAGGTTCGCGCCGCCCGCCCGATGCCACCGTAAACCACCAGCTCGTGCGGGTTTTCTGCCACATCCGGGTGCAGGTTGTTCATGATCATGCGCAAAGGCGCTTCGGTTGCCCAAGATTTGGCGGTAATTTCCGGTCCGGTGGGCGGGTAGATATCGCGGGTGTTTTTGCGGGGATCGGTCATTTGCCCTCCAAATTCAGGTTTGCATTCAAGGATATATCGCCAGCCGCGCGGCTCAGGCCGCCGGATGTGACCAGTTGTGCCGCCGCTTCAAGGTCCCGTGCCATAAAGCGGTCCTGATCAAGCGCCGCCACGTCCTGTCGCAACCGCGCGATTGTGCGCTGCAAAGGTTTGCTGGTCCGCAGGGGCGCACGAAATTCCACACCCGCAGCGGCACAAATCGCCTCTACCCCAAGAATATGCGCCAGATTCACGTTCATCTGCATCAACCGGCGGGCGGCGTGGGCGGCCATAGACACATGGTCTTCCTGATTTGCGCTGGTTGGCGTGCTGTCCGTACTGCAGGGATTGGCCAGATGCTTGTTCTCGCTCATCAGGGCGGCGGTGGTGACTTCGGCAATCATCAGCCCGGAATTCAGTCCGGGATCGGGTGTCAGGAACGGCGGCAGGTCGTGGCTTAAGGTGGGGTCCACCATCAGGGCCACCCGCCGCTGGGCAATAGACCCGATTTCCGAAACCGCCAGTGCGATCTGGTCGGCGGCAAAAGCCACAGGCTCTGCATGAAAATTGCCACCCGATACAATTTTGCCCGCCTCAACCAGCACCAAGGGGTTGTCCGTTACCGCGTTGGCTTCCACCTCCAGCGTGCGGCCTGCCTGCCACAACAGATCAATTGCCGCACCGGTCACCTGCGGCTGACAGCGGATGCAGTAGGGGTCCTGCACCCGCGTATCGCCGTCCCGGTGGCTTTCGCGAATTTCCGATCCCTGCATCAGATCGCGCATGATCCGGGCTGCGGTGATCTGGCCCAGGTGCCCGCGCAGGGCGTGAATTTCAGGCAAAAGCGGCGCTGTTGACCCCATGATCGCATCAGTGGAAAGCGCCGATATCACCAGCGCCGTCTCGGCGTTTTGCAGGGCCGCAAACAACCCCGCCAAAGCAAACGCGCAGGAAAACTGCGTGCCGTTGATCAGGGCCAGACCCTCCTTGGCAGCCAGCGTCACCGGTGAAAGGCCTGCAAGTCTTAAAGCTTTGGCCCCGGAATGCACCTTCCCCTCAAGGCTTGCCTGACCCTCACCGATCAGCACCGCTGCCATATGCGCCAAGGGTGCAAGATCACCGGACGCGCCAACAGACCCCCGCGCCGGAATGATCGGTGAAACACCTTTTTTCAGCATGCCCTCAATCAACGTGGTCACGTCCCAGCGCACCCCGGACGCGCCACGACCAAGTGACAGCAGCTTGAGCGACATCATCAGGCGGACAATATTGGCAGGCACCGGATCACTGACGCCGCAGCAATGGGACAAAACAAGGTTGCGTTGCAGTTGCGCGGTATCCTTGGCGTCGATTTTGAGGTTGGCAAGTTTGCCAAATCCCGTGTTCACCCCATAAACAGGTGCCTCATTCAAAACGGCAGCGGCCACCAGTTTCGCGGCCGCGTCCACCCCTGATTTCGCGGCGCGGTTCAGCGCCACCGGTTCATTTGAACTGAAAATCTGTTCCAGCTGTGAAAGCGTTACTTTGCCCGGTGTCAGGGTCATCACCGTCATTTTATTGAACCAAATATGCGCCGGTGCAGCGGATTAAAACCAATGCGGTAGGCCAGCTCTGCCGGATGCTGCACGTTCCAAACCGCCAGTTCCGCCCGCTTTCCCGCTTGAATTTGCCCGCTGTCCGCCAACCCCAAAGCCCGCGCTGCGTTGGCGGTGACGCCCTGCAAAGCCTCTGTCGGTGTCATCCCAAACAACGTGCACGCCATGTTCATTGCCAGCAAAATCGATGCCAGCGGTGAAGACCCGGGATTGCAATCCGTGGCCAGCGCCATCGGGACGTTGTGATCCCGAAACGCCTGCACCGGCGGCAGGTGGGTGTCGCGCAGGGTATAAAATGCGCCTGGCAACAAAACCGCCACCGTGCCGGACGCCGCCATCGCTTTTGCGTCCGCTTCATCGGCGTATTCCAGATGATCAGCAGACACCGCCCCATATCCGGCCGCCAGCTTGGCCCCGCCCCGATGGGACAATTGTTCCGCGTGCAGTTTTACCGGCAGGCCAAGCGTTGCGGCCACGTCAAAGACCCGGGCAATCTGGTCGCGCGAAAACGCGATGTTTTCACAAAATCCATCCACCGCATCCACCAGCCCTTCAGCGTGTGCCATGCGCAGCGCCGGAACGCAGATGGTGTCAATATATCCGTCTGCGTCACCTTTAAATTCCGCAGGTATCGCATGGGCACCCAAAAACGAAGTGACGATCCGCACGTCGCGCATTTGCGCCAGCGCCCGGGCCGCGCGCAACATATTAAGCTCGGTTTCAAGGTCCAGCCCATATCCCGACTTGACCTCAACAGTCCCCACGCCCTCTGCAATCATCGCGTCCAGTCGGGGCAGGGCACCGGCAATCAACGCCTCCTGTCCAGCCGCGCGGGTGTCTTTGACCGTTGAAACAATGCCGCCACCGGACAGCGCGATCTCTTCATAAGTCGCGCCGTTCAGCCGCATCTCAAATTCCCTGGCGCGGTTGCCGCCAAAAACCAAATGCGTGTGGCAATCAATCAGGGCAGGGGTGATCAGCCGCATTTGCACTTCTTCAACCGGCCAGCTGTCATACCGCTGCGGCAGGGCGTCAGCTTTGCCAACCCAGTCAATCAATCCGCCCCGCAGGGCAATCGCACCGTC
Source organism: uncultured Rhodobacterales bacterium (assembly GCA_964480735.1). Classification (GTDB taxonomy): domain Bacteria; phylum Pseudomonadota; class Alphaproteobacteria; order Rhodobacterales; family Rhodobacteraceae; genus UBA5972. The sequence goes on along the minus strand of CAYZQS010000001.1, from coordinate 18,458 downwards.
CGCAATCAGGTTTTGCGGCCCGCATTGGGGCGCAATCACAGCGTGGGTTAAAACTTGATTTTTCATGGCAACATAAGCTTGATTGATCCGGCATCTTTGGTTTATGTATATACATAATAATTGTCAATGCGGAACGATCATGCAGACCATTTGGGCACGAACAGTATTAACGCCGCAGGGCTGGCAGCAGGGCGCGTTGATTGAAATCGGCGATGACGGCGTAATTACCGGCGTTTCGCCAAACGCAAAACCCGGCAGCGCGCCGCGCTTTGGCACGGTTGTTCCGGCCCCCGTCAACCTGCATTCACACGGTTTTCAACGCGCAATGGCAGGCCTGACCGAAGCCCGCGGCGCACAGGCAGCCGACAGCTTTTGGACATGGCGGCAGTTGATGTACAGGTTTCTGGATCACCTGACGCCGGACGATGTACACGCCATCACGGCGTTTGCGCAGATGGAGATGCTGCAGGCGGGCTTTGGTTCGGTGTGCGAATTTCATTATCTGCATCACCAGATCGACGGGGCGGCCTATGACAATCCGGCGGAAATGGCCGACAGCATCGTCGCAGCCGCGCAGGACACAGAAATCGGCCTGACAATGCTGCCGGTTCTTTATCAGGTTGGCGGCTGTGACGGCAGGGCATTGGGTGACGGCCAGCGCCGCTTTGGCAGTTCGATTGACCGGTTCGCCAAACTGATCGACGGCACGGCAACAGCGCTTTCGTCGCTGCCGCCGGACGCCAATCTGGGCATTGCCCCGCACAGCCTGCGGGCGGTTTCGCCCGAAGGTTTAGGGCACGCGGCCGACCTGTTGCCGGACGCGCCGTTTCACATTCACGTGGCCGAACAGACCGCCGAAGTGAAGGAGGTGTCAGCCGCCCGCGGTGCCCGCCCGGTTCAATGGCTGTTGGGCGAACACGATGTGAACGACCGCTGGTGTTTGATCCACGCCACCCAGATGACAGCGGACGAGACCTCCGCGCTGGCAAAGACCGGCGCGACCGCCGGGCTGTGTCCGGAAACAGAGGCCAGTCTGGGCGACGGGATATTTGACGGCGTCAGGTATCTGGGGGCCGGTGGACAGTTTGGCCTTGGAACCGACAGCAATATCAGGATTTCACTGGCCGGAGAAATGCGCGGGCTGGAGTATTCCCAGCGCCTGCGCGACCACGGGCGTGCGCTTTTTGCGACGGCGGATAAATCCACCGGACGCTGCCTTTGGGAAAACATATCCGCTGGCGGGGCCAG
>CAYZQS010000001.1:1326-17110 GCA_964480735.1 uncultured Rhodobacterales bacterium | reverse complement strand
CGGATAAATCCACCGGACGCTGCCTTTGGGAAAACATATCCGCTGGCGGGGCCAGCGCCGCCGGACGAAACACCGGCAGCATCCAGCCGGGGCAACTGGCCGATATACTGGCGCTTGATTTGCGTCATCCAAACCTGACCGGAAGACCCGGAGACACAGCACTGGACACCTTCGTTTTTACGAATTCGCAGCGCATGATTACCGACGTTTGGTCCGCCGGTCGCCATGTGGTTAAGGACGGTGCCCACGTGCGGCAGGGCCGGATCACAGCGCGGTACATTGAAACCATCACCGCCCTGATGGCCCGGCTATGAGCCTGAAATCCTCCATCAGTTTTCAGGACGTCAAGGTGGAGGCACGCCGCAAAATTGCCACCCGCCAGTGGCCTCCGGGCGATCTGATCCCCAACGAGGAAGACCTGGCCCTGGAATTTGGCTGTTCGCGGGTGACCGTCAACCGGGCCTTGCGCGAACTGGCTGAAAGCGGACTGCTTGACCGCCGCCGCAAAGCCGGAACGCGGGTGGTCGTCAATCCGATCCGCAAAGCCACGTTGTCTATCCCGATCACCCGGCATGAAATTGAAAGCCGGGGGCATAAGTACCGGTATGCCCTGCTGTTGCGGGCCGTTACCGCACCACCAGAACCGTTGGCGCGCGCCTGGAAGCTGCGGGATGACATCAATCTGCTGCACCTGACAAGCCTGCATTTCGCCGACGGGCAGCCCTTTGTGATAGAGGACAGCTGGATCAACACATCGGTGGTCAAAACCGCGCTGAACGCTGATTTTACCGCGACCAACGCCAACGAATGGCTGGTTCAGAACGCCCCGTTCAGCCACGGCGACATCACGTTTTCATCCGCTTGTGCAGATCAGGCGCAATCCGGGCACCTAAAGGTTACTTGCGGCACCGCGCTGTTTGTGATCGAACGCGTAACCTGGGATCAGAAAAAGCCGATAACATCTGTCCGGCTGCATTATGCACCCGGGTATCAAATCCGAACCACGCTTTAGGGCTAAAAGGTGGTGCAATGAACGGGTATACAAAATTGTCGGCCTATCAACCAAAAGCCTGCCGCTGCGCGCTGCATAGAATAACCGAGAGACCCAATGGATAAATTCAGATTGTTTCGGCGAACCAAGGAACTGGAATTTGAAATTGACGGTTTTCTGACCAAACTGTCAGAGGCCGCGATCCTGTTCAAATTGGCGGTCAAAGCCTATTTGCGCAGCGGCCAATGTGACGAGTTCATTAAAAAGCTGGATGAAGTGCGCCAGCTTGAAAGCGATGCTGACAATCTGCGCCGACGGATCAAGACCGAACTTTACACCCAAACCCTGATCCCGGAATCCCGTGGAGACGTGCTTGGCCTGATCGAAACCCTCGATGATTTGCTTAATTTCTTTCAGGATACCCTAAAGGCGTTCAGCACCGAAAACCCGGAAATACTGGAACAATTTCGCCCGGGCTTCAAACAGCTGACAAATATGGTGGTCTCGGCGGTTGACAGCCTGGTGCTGGCGGCCCGCGCCTTTTTTCATTCCCCAAACGCGGTAAATGATCACAACCACAAAGTGCTGCTGTACGAAAAAGAGGCAGATAAGATTTCGGACAATCTGAAACAGGCGATTTTTGACTCTGATCTGGATCTGGCACACAAAATTCACCTGCGGGATTTTGTGACCCATATCGACAACGTGGCGGATTGGGCCGAGGATGTATCCGACCGTTTGGAAATATACGCCATAAAACGACTGGTCTAGGTGGTTCGTGCAGGTTGATCCGACAATTTTGATCTTCTTGTCCAGCGGTCTGTTTTTGGGCTGGGCGCTGGGGGCCAACGATGCGGCCAATGTTTTTGGCACGGCGGTTGGCACCAAGATGATCCCGTGGCTTACAGCGGCCATAATCTGTTCAGTATTTTTGGTTTTGGGCGCGGTCGTATCCGGGGCCGGTGCCGCGCATACGCTTGGCAAACTTGGCTCCATCACCCAGCCCGCCGGCGCATTCATGGCGGCACTTTCCGCTGCCCTGTCGGTCTTTACCATGACCAAAGCCGGATTGCCGGTATCCACAACCCAAGCCATTGTCGGGGCGATTGTCGGATGGAACCTGTTTTCCGGCGTGGATACGGACATCAACACCCTTTCGACAATTTTGGCCACCTGGATCATTTGCCCCGTACTGGCGGCCTTGATCGCAATGGCACTTTTCAGTGGCACCTCGTTTATTATGCGCCACACCAAGCCGCATATGCTGCGGGTTGATGCCTACACGCGCGTTGGCCTGCTGGTTGCAGGCGCCTTTGGGGCCTATTCGCTGGGCGCAAATAACATTTCCAATGTGGTTGGTGTGTTCCTGCCTTCGTCGCCTTTCCGCGATATTGTCGTCGCCGATCTGTTTACAATATCAGCAGCCGAGCAGCTGTTTTTGCTGGGCGGATTGGCCATCGCTGTTGGCGTATTGACCTATTCCAAACGGGTGATGTTGACGGTTGGCACCGGCCTTAGCCGGATATCACCCATCGCCGCGTGGGCGGCTGTTACCGCACATTCGATTGTTTTGTTCATATTTGCCTCGCGCGGGTTGGAAGCCTGGCTTGCCGGCAACGGGCTGCCGACAATTCCGTTGGTTCCGGTGTCTTCCTCGCAGGCCGTCGTTGGCGCGGTTGTTGGCATAACATTGATGCAAGGCATGCAGGGCCTGCGCGTGCGGATGTTGTTGCGCATCGTTTTGGGGTGGGTGCTTACGCCGTTTCTGGCCGCCATCATCTGCTTTATCGGACTGTTCTTTTTGCAAAACGTGTTCGCCCAAAGCGTTTTGTAAATGTGGTTCGGATTGGCCACGTCGGATAATATCAACCAAAGTACACATTTGCCGGTTTTCCTGTTATCCAAGCGAAATTGAATTCAACCAATGACCACGCGGATGAAAACTCGATTTAATCTGACCTTCGCTTTGATTTTTCTGGCAACTGCAATCGCGCAAACCGCGACTGGCCAGCCCCGACAGACCGTGGATCTGGAGCTGGTTCTGGCCATTGATACCTCTACCAGCGTGGATGACAGCGAGTTTGAACTGCAATGGCGGGGGCTGGAACTGGCGTTTCAGCATCCTGACGTGATCAACGCCATCAAAAGCACCGGCGATCTTGGCATTGCGGTAACGCTGGTACAGTGGTCCGGCGAAGGGCAACACCAAACCGCCGTGCCCTGGACGCATATTTCCGACGCGCAAAGTGCCAGCCGGTTTTCCGCAAAGATCAGGGCGGTGCCGCGTCAGATGCAGGGATTTACCGATATCGGCGGCGCCATTCGCTATTCGTCCGAATTGTTTGCGGGCAACGGATTTGACGGGCTGCGCCGGGTGATTGATGTGTCCGGTGACGGCACCAGCAGCACAGGCTCTCCGGCACCACAGCGCGACGCGGCAGTGCAGCGCGGCATTGTCATCAACGGGCTGGTGATCATTCAGTTTGACTATGACCTTGGCGAGCTGGACCGCGAAGACCTGCGGCAGCACTATTTAAATCAGGTGATCGGCGGGCCCGGAGCGTTCCTGATTATCGTCTCCGCGTTTGAGGATTTCGCCGAGGCAATCCGAAAAAAACTGGTGCGCGAAATCAACGGGCCGCTGTTTTCAGGCTCCACGTCTGAGCAGCGGCAAACAGCCGGGATCAACAGCACCCCATAGGTCTGCTTAACGCCGCACTACCCCTTACACGGCTGTGCCCGGGCTGTGCATTTCCACCTTCGGGCCTTGTTGCGAAAACACTCCAAACTGCGATTGTGGCTGATTTCCCAACGGCTCCATTGCGGCCCGACAGAAGCCACAACCTTGGTCTCCCACACCACCAGCGCGTTTTGGCGGGCAGCTTTTCTGCTGTGACCAGTCAGCAGCGCCCCGTTTGCGCCCTGGATAAAGTTGACTTTGCACGTGGCGGCTTGGCTGGACCCGGTAATTGCAAGGCCCGCGGCAAGGGCGCTCAGCAGCAGCGTTGCAGATTTTAACATCAGTTACCTCCGGCGGAACATTGCACAGCTCCAGGCTACACGAATTGCAACAGCCGCGCTAGTCGTTGTCCGTAAGCCCCGCGCCGGCCCCAACATTGCGGGAACTTTCAGACTCCGGCACATAAATGCGCGATGCCAGTGCGGCGATTTCCTGCCAATGCCCGTCGGCGGTTTCAAATGGGCCGTCTTGGGCTTCGGTAACAGGGTCATCACGTTCCACAGGATCGCAGAATATACGCACATCACCTGCTGCAAATTCCGGTTGACCGGTCATTTTCAGCTGCCCGCCCTGCACAACAACGACACCGCCGCCGGAAAAAGTCAGCCCAACCGCCTTGCCGTAGGCCTGCGCCGATACTCCGGCAATTCCCAACATCAAAACCGGAGAGTCCGCAGCCCGCAATTCAAATCCATCAACAGAAGCATCAAAAAACAACAGCTCCATCACCGACAAACCGCAGCGGGCAACCCTGGCGTCTGCCATGATGATTTCACCGGTGGCGTCCGGAATTTGGCAGTGCGTTGTCAAATTTTTCAGGGCCGGCAGCGTTGCCCGCACGCCGTCTATGCCGTGTGCTGATAACCACTGTGCCGCTCTGCCGATTTCTCGTGCCTGCCCACGTGGAATGCCAGAGGCAAAGGCGGCTTTGTCAACCGTGGATAATATCTCAAACCCAGAGGTGATCATACAGCACCCTCCAGCACCGGCAACCACCAGTCATCCACATCGCCCGCCGCAATATCACCACGCAACGGTGCCCCCTGAAACATGTTGATCCGCGTCCACAAATCGGATTTCGGATCAAACTTGGACGCGCCAAAAAACGCCAGTTTAAAGCGCAGCATGTCGATGGGCCGACACCCGCCGTCTATCAGATTGTCCCGAATTTCGCTGTAGGGATGGGCGGCGTTGATCTGAATGCGCTGAATGACATAGCGATGCGCAGGCTTGCCTGCCAAAAACCGCGCCACCGTCATTTTTGCATCCGCGCCCGCAAGATCACGCACCAGTGCGCGCACGCGAAAAGCAATATCCAGCGGCATTTCCCACTCTGCACCCGGTTCCGTGAAACGGTTGCCAACCCGCGGTTCCAGCTTTGCCGCCGATGTATACCAAAACATTTCGGTCGCGCGTTGCCGGGTAAAATCGATCTGCAACGCCCAGTCATAATTGCTGTCAATAAGCCGCCGCACGGCGGAAACCGTCATTGACGGGTCAAAAACATCCTCTGTTTCACTGGCCATTTCGTCGGTCAGATCGTCAATCAACGGCCCGTGCGGCTCCAACACCAAAGCCGCCAGCAATTCCTGACATTCCAGTGAATACGCCCCGGCCGCGTCCAGAAGTTTCGCAAATGGATATGGGCCTGCCAACCTTGCAGGCGTGACAAAATCGCTGATCTCGGCAAGCTCCCGGCGCAGCGTTATTATCCGTGCGGTCTGGATTTCGTCATCAACCGACCATTGCTGCAGATGCGCTTTGGCCCGCCTGATCAGCAGCAGGATAGTCTGCGCAACTTTGTCCGGGCACCGCTTTATTGCCCGCACGCGGTTCAGCGCGGTTTCATAGGCCCGCACCCAATTGTTCAGCAACACCGGATGGTTCACCAAAAACGGCGCCATGCCCAGACCCGTGGCGTTGCCAACCCCCAACTGCCGCCGCACGTCGCTGTGCAGGCAAACCGCGTTGGCGGGATCTCTGGCGCTGGCCACGTGATCCGCCAGATCCATCGAAAATTCGCGGATCAGCCAAACGGTCAGCATTTCCGCCTGATACGGCCCTTTAAACGGTGCGCGGTGCATGATTTTGCGGCGGTCCGCGATGCCAAATTTGCCGTTGCCGTATACCGCCGTTGTGCGCATCAGATATCCGGTTTTGGTCAACAGCGCCGCATCCGGTTGTTCGCCCCGGCTCAGGCGATCAACCACATGCTCAAAGAAACGGGTGGATTTATTGGCGCGGGACAGGGTTAGTTCGCTGCCGGTAAAACGCCCCGCCTCCTGATGCGGTGCATTTTTCTGTAACCTGTCCAGATCATCAACGTCGGGCACCCCGTCAAACAACACAAAGGCGGTGTCCCAGGCCGAGGCGATCACCCGGTCAGACCGGTCCTCGTCTTTCAGCGCGTTGGAAAATGCAACCAGCGAATAATCCTGCTTGGCAAGGCGCACGGAATAGACCGCACGCCCAAAACCCTGGGCGTTCATCTGCCAGACCGGTCGGCTGACCTGTGCCAGCTCGCTTGCCAAATAACGCATGAACGAACGCATGAAACTTAGTCGGGTGGGAAAGAACGACCCCATCCGGTCAAGCCGCATGACCACATCAGGCGACCGCAAGCGGGTTTCACCTGCCACAGCTTGGGTCACAACGCCGCCGGTCCAAAAGAAGCATCATAAAACCGCAGCCAATTGCCCCCCATTATCGCGCCGACCTCCGCGTCGCTGAACCCGACCTCGCCAAGCCCCCTTGCCAGATTAGGCATATCGCGGTTGTCTTTGAACCATTCCGGCTGATCCGGAAATCCGGCGGCGGCGGCACTGCCCTCGCCAAAGTCCACCGTGCGGCTCCACCGCCCGTTGCGCATCCAAGTGACTACGCTATCAGGTTGATCCTGACACAGGTCAGACCCGATGCCGATATTTTCGCTGCCATATTTCTCTGCATGATCCGCAATCATCTGCGCAAATTCCACAAGGGTGCAGTCAGGCCCGCCTTTCAGATGATGCGGATAAAGCGAAAATCCCAACATCCCGCCAGAGTCGTTCAGGGCCCGCAAAACAGTGTCTGATTTGTTGCGCAGCGCCGCGTGCCAGCTGTGCGGATTGGCGTGGGTGATGGCAATCGGTCTGGCGGAATATTCAATCGCATCCAAGGTGGACCGCGTTGCAGAGTGGCTCATGTCCACCACCAGCCCCACGCGGTTCATCTCGTTCACCACCTGTTTGCCCATGCGGGTCAAGCCGGTATCGTCATCCTCGTAACACCCGGTGGCCAGCAGCGACTGGTTGTTATACGTCAGTTGCATAAACCGTGCGCCCAGCGTGTGGCACACCTCAACCAAGCCGATATCATCCTCAATCGGCGAGGGGTTTTGAAAGCCAAAAAATATTGCGGTGCGCCCGTCCTGCTGGGCGCGGCGCACATCATCGCCGGTGCGGCCCATGAATATCAGATCGGGGTGGCGTTCAAAATACCGGTTCCAGGTTTCCACATTCAAGACCGTTTCGCGGAATATTTCGTGATAGGCGATGGTGACATGCACCGCGTGCAAACCGCCCGCATTCATCTGACGAAATATTTTTTCAGACCAGTTGGCGTATTGCAATCCATCAATGACAGGAGCGTTGGACATAGAACGGTATTACCCTAAAATAAATCATCGGTGAACGGGCGCCGGTCATTGATAAACGGAACGCCCTGACGCGCAAGCGTTAAACTGTCCGGGTTCAAACGCGCAGTCAGAATTTCCTGCCCGTACCCCGCCCCGGCCACCACACCGCCGGTGGGATCAAATATGGCACTGCCCTGGCCGCTTGCGTCCTTTGCGTAGGTGGCAAAGGCCAGATAGGTTTTGCTTTCAAACGCCCGGGTGGCCAACAGGGTTTTGCCGTCAATTGGACGCCCACCGTCAGGTCCGGCAACCACAATAAAAAGTTGCGCACCGGCCATCACGGCGGCATGGGCAAGATCGGGAAGCTCTGTCTCTGCATCAAAAAACAGCGCAATGCGCCAGCTCTCAAACTCAAACATGGTGATCCCGTCGCCGGCCGTGAAAACCGCCTGTGCCGTATCGGTGCCAAGATTGTTTTTCCGGTGGTTTGCCAGAACCGTACCGTTTTGCGTGACACATGCCGCCGCGTTGTGAAACTGCTCGCCGCGTTTTTCCGGGTAGCCGTAAATCAGGCAAATATCATGCAAAAAGGCGATTTCCGCCACCCGTTCCGCGTATTCGCCTGACACGGCCTCGGCACGCTCCGGCACGTCTTCGGCCCGCCCGCTGCCCAGCAAAAACAGCTCCGGGCATATCAGAACCGAGCTGTCTTTTTCAGACGCCCGCTCGGCGGCAATATCCAGATAGCTTAGACGCGCAGCCGGGGTTTCCGACCGCAATAGTGGTTGAAATATGGATATTCCAATGGCTTCCATTCGTTAAGATTGGAACGCGGCCTTTTAGAAGTCAAACCGTATCAAACCCGAAATAGATATAATCTTAACTATTCGATTCACCTGATTTATCGGGGATAGGCCGTGGTGGCCCCTGCACCAACAATACATGGGCATCCGGTAATCCGATCAGGTGCTGATCAACTCTCTGGATCCAAAATAACGCAGGCGGTATTTCGCGCAACCAGCCGCTGGCAGGCCCGGCGGGCATGTATTTCTGCCATTCCAACAAAATTTGCCTGAAATTTTCCGTTGCGTTGCACCACTTTTCGCAGCGCCCCATCCAACGAGCTTAGGTCTTGCAGCGCGGTTTTCAGCAGCTCTTTCTCCGCCATTTGCCGGGTGGCGTAGGCGCCAAGATAAACCCCCCACAACTGGCCGCCGGACGTCGAAACGCGGGTGACAACCTGCAGGCCGTCGGACCTCTGTTCCGGTTGCTCGTCAGTCGTTGCGGCAATTTCAGCCCTGCTTGCGGTTTCTTCCGCCTCGGCGTTTGCCTGCGCCACCGCTTTACCAATTTCCGCCATCATATCCGCAACCGCAACCATATCCCGTATAACGCGCGGCTTGGGGCGGGGACTTTTCAATACCGCCGTCTTAAGCGCGGCTTTCCGTTTCACCCCGTAGGTGGGAATAACCGGCTTTCTGACCGCCACCCTTGTGGGGGCCAATTTGAACCCCAAATCCAGCAATTCAGCAACCCGGTTGTTTCGGGTGGCGGTGGAACGGCCGCCAAAAACCGTTGCAATGATCCGCTCGTTGCCGCGCCGTGCCGATGCCACAAGGTTAAACCCCGCAGCATTGGTATAGCCGGTTTTGATTCCGTCAGCCCCTTCATATGCTGCCAGAAACTTGCGGTTTGTGTTTCGCACCTGCTTGCCGGCCGCCGATGTTGATTTGCGTGAAAACAGATTGTAAAACTGTGGATAATCATAAAACAGATGCCGCCCCAGGATCGTCATGTCCCGCGCGGTGGACAGATGCCCCGCCTCTGTCAGCCCATGCGCGTTTTTGAAGGTCGAGCGGGTCATCCCCAGCGCTTTGGCCGTGCGGTTCATACGCCGCGCAAATGCCGCCTCGGACCCTGAAATCGCCTCGGCCAGCGCGGTGGCGGCGTCGTTTGCGGATTTAACAGATGCGGCGCGGATCAGGTGCCGCAGCGCGATGCGTTGCCCGGCTTTCAATCCCAGTTTTGACGGTGGCTCGGCCGCCGCTTTCTTAGAGATTTTCACCCTGGTGTCCAGGGTGATCTCGCCCAGCCGCAGGGCCTCGAAGGTCACGTAAAGCGTCATCATTTTGGTCAGCGACGCCGGATGCAACCGCGTGTCCGCATTTCGTGAATGCAAAACTTTGCCGGTGCGTGCGTCCATGACCAACGCCGCATAGGGTGCGGCCATAGCCACAGCACCGGTAAAAAAGATAACAAACGCAAGGAAACCCGCGCGATATGCCTGCCTGAACATCGGTTTCTCCGACGATTATCCTGCCTGTGGGACCGCTTTATGCAGCCTCCGGTTTTTGTTTAGAAAATCGTAACACGTTAATCCTGTTGAGAAAATAGTTATTTTGGCGATCCGGAATGAATCGGCGGCGGCGACCACTCCGCTATATTTTGATGCCATCGTTCCAATATTTACAACATATGGAATATTGGCCGTTGGGCGGACCAGCTGACGCCCCAAAGCACCGCGACAAATTAACATCACATTTACCAAATTACTGGACATTACTGCGGTCAGACACCAATTCACATTCCGAAACGGCCGCGTTATACTTGGCCAACCATCTTTGATCATGCACAGGGCGAGGGTATGCTGTTGACCCAAGCAATCACCTTCCAGAACATCACCCTTGGCGGTGGCGACGGCGATACCGGCACCGCCACCAAGACCCGTGTGAAAACTCAAAGACCACCGCTGTACAAGGTGTTGCTGATCAATGACGATTTCACACCTATGGAATTTGTGGTGCACGTGCTGGAACGATATTTCGGCATTCCCTTTGAAGCCGCGCATGAAATCATGATGACCGTGCACATGAAAGGCCTGGCCGTTGTCGGTGTTTTCGCGTTCGAGATTGCGGAAACCAAAGTGGCACAGGTGATGGATCTTGCCCGTCGCAACCAACACCCGCTGCAGTGCACTATGGAGAAAGAATAGGGCCGCTGCCCTGTTTTGACCGATGACGCGCCTGTCGCTGCCATTTGAATCCGCCCGCATCACGCCACCAAATACCGGCCTGATCACCATTTTTCGCGCCAGCGCCAGTGTGGACTATGGATTTTTGCCCCAAACACGCCTGCACGCTGTCCAAAGTTTCAAACCCGAAGCGGACGGTCTTCAAAGCCGGGGAATGACGGTTTCAGGCCAACCGCCGGCAAACTGCGCCATGTCACTGGTCCATCTGACAAAATCAAAATCAGAATCCCTTGGCCACGTGGCCCGCGCCCTGACGGTCACTGACGTTGGCGGGCTGGTTCTGGTTGACGGGGTGAAAACCGACGGTATCGACAGTATTTTAAAACGCTGCCGCGATGTGCTTGATATTGTTGACGTAAGGTCAAAGGCGCACGGTAAAATATTCTGGATGGCCCGGCCGGAAAGTCTGCCCGCCAGCGTGACGGACTGGGCTGCGGCATTGACCCCAAGCCAAAAACCGCACGGATTTTTCACGGCACCCGGCATGTTTTCGCCTGACAAAATTGATGTGGGCTCCGCTTTGCTGGCCGACAGCCTGAGCGGCGTAAAAGGCCGGGTGGCCGATTTGGGCGCGGGCTGGGGGTGGCTTGCGCATCAGGCATTGACCCATCCAAATGTCAGCACGATTGATTTATTTGAAGCAGAAGAAACAGCCCTGAACTGCGCCCGGCTTAACATCAGCGACACCCGTGCGGCGTTTCACTGGCAGGACGTGACAAACATGCCTGTGGACGCGGATTTTGACAGCGTGATCTGCAACCCGCCCTTTCATCAGGGCCGGGCGGCGGAACCGTCGCTGGGCACAGAGTTCATCACAAAAGCGGCTGAAATGTTGCGGCCAAACGGTGCGCTGTGGTTGGTTGCCAACCGACATCTGCCCTATGAAAACCCGCTGCGGCAAAATTTTGCCCACAGCAAAACCGTTAAAGAAACCACGCATTTCAAAGTGATTTGCGCCAGTCGGCCGCTTCATCATCGCAAGCGCCGATAATTTTTCGTAAGCTCAACAAAACGACATCCAGGGGGCAGAATGTCTTTTTCAATTTCAGGCAAAACCGCAATCATTACCGGTGCGGCCAACGGTATCGGACTGGCAATCGCGCGGCACTTTGTCGATGCCGGGGCCAATGTCATGTTTGCCGATATGGACGAGGCCCAGTTGATACGTGAAGTGGATGCAATTTCGACAGAGAACAACAGCGCCCGCTATTTTGCCGGTGATCTGCGCAAAAAGCTGACGCTGGCCAATCTGCTGAGCGCCACGATTGATGAATTTGACCGCGTCGATATTTTGGTGAATGCCAGCCGCCAGATGCTGGTGTCAGAGCCCCTGAATGAAGGTGACGATGCCTTTGAAACGCTGTTGCAGCAAAATGTAACCGCCAATCTGCGCCTCAGCCAGTTGATTGCTAAGCGGATGATTCAACAGGCGGAAAATGACGGGCAGGGGCACGAAAACGCCGGCGCCATCATCAATCTGACCTCGATCGCCGCGCGCCGCTCGCATGAGGACCTGCTGGCCTATTCCGTCTGTTCCGCCGCGCTGGATCAGCTGACAAAATCCCTGGCGATTGCACTGGCCAAACACCACATCCGGGTCAACGCCATTGCCATTGGCAGCGTGATGAGCGGGACATTGAAAGCAGCCCTGAAAGACCAGGATAAACTGCGCAAGAAAGTGATCGCAAAAACACCGCTGGCCCGTATTGCAGAAGCTGACGAAATCGCCGAAATCGCGCAGTTTCTGGCCTCGGAAGCGTCAGAGTTTATGACCGGCCAGATCGTAACCGCAGACGGGGGCAGAACCCTGATCGATCCTGTCGGCGTGCCGGTTCACTAGACCGGAAAGCCCACGTAAGATTCGGTGCCTGACCTGATTCTGGCTGTTTTCAGCGTTCAATTCTGTCGTTTTTGCGGCGTTGAATGTGTTAATAATGTAACGCGGCAGCCGTGGTGAAGTTTCCGCAAATGCCGCAGATTTCAGCCCGGAATAACCGGCGACAGGCCGCCGATTGGCTGCCGTTTCGGAAACAGTTGAAACCAAAAGATGCGCGGAACCTGATCTTCATCGCGCGGCCCTTGGCCCGGCCAGCCGATTTCAGACAATTCAGAAACAATAACACCAAGCCGTCGTGACCCAAAAAATATGCGAAGCCTCCCCGACACAAACGCAAAAATGCCGCATTCACGCCAATTTTCCTTGGTTTGACGCCAAGATTTAGATAAATTGCCCACAGTTCACCCAACTGGGACGGGTCAACCAAGCGCCAGGGGGCGGCCAAACGCAGGAACGCCATCAATTTGATGGGTCTGAGTGACCGCCGTGAGACAGCGCAAACCAAAAGCGCAGAATTCTGGAAAATTTTTCTCGTGGCGGAACGTCTGTTCTGTTGGTCTGGTGATATTGGCCGTTGGCGCAACCCTGGGCCAGTTGGGCCCAAAACTGGGATATTCGCAACTGTCCCCGCTGCTGATCGGGTTTTTTTGCCTCTTGGGCGTCTTTGCCGTTCGTGGTCAGATCCCCGGGATTTCCGTGTCTTCCGAAAAATCGCCCGCGCATAAAAACCCGACAATCGACAGCCCACCGGTTGACGATTTGCAAAGCGTCCGAACCACAACGGGCAAACCGCAAGCGCAAGGCGGTCATCTGCGGCTGGTCAGTTCCAAAAACCTGCCAAGCAATAAAGAACTGGCGGCACGGATGATCAGACAAACAAGCGCTTTTCGTGAAAATGAAAGCGGTGCCGCGACAATTTTTTCAATGTCGATGCTGGCGTTGGTTTTTGTGTTTGCCGGTCTGGTTTGGGACAAATCCAACGCCGAACGGATCGAAACATCCCTGAAATCCGGAACCGATACCGCCGCCTACGCCGCCTTGTTCTACCTGCCAAATGCAGAGGCCGTCACAACCTCTTTTTACGATTCACAGTTTCAGACACCGGCGACCAAAGACAGTAAGATCGTGATTTCACGCCAGATCGAAATCGGCGTCTGGCAAGATGGTGTCTTTGCGGCCGCGGTGGAACATCCCAACGCGATCAGGGTAACAGCGCTGCGGGAACGCAAGAATTCGCGGATCGTGCCGGTGGTCTTTCTGCGGTTGCTGGGCGTCAAAAGCTGGCGTATTCGTTCCCAATCGGTGGCCTTTAGGGACGCGGAAAAAATCGATGCCGCAAACCCGCAACGGGCTTACCGGATCGTTCAATAAACCTATTTATCCTCGGCTTCATCTGCCCTTGGAAGATTAAACAGGCTGTCCGCATCAACCGGCTCTGCTGATTTTTCTTCGTCATCCGGCGTCAGGCTGAAATTCTCAAGTCCTGATATGCTTGCCGGAATTTTCGGCTCTGCATCAGCCTGCAACGACTGTTCAACAGACACCAGCTTCATGCGTTCCTCATCCGTCATCACCGCGTCTTCGTCTTTGGCCTTTTTGGCTGCTGCTTTGGCAACGGCCGCGTCCAGTTCAACCTGTTTGCACATGCCAAGAGCCACCGGATCAACCGGTTGGATGTTGTTGATATTCCAATGGGACCGCTCGCGAATCGCGGTGATCGTTGGTTTGGTGGTGCCCACCAACTTGGAAATCTGCGGGTCCGTCAATTCGGGATGAAATTTGACCAGCCAGGCAATGGCGCTGGGCCGGTCCTGACGCTTTGACAGCGGCGTGTAACGCGGGCCTTTGCGCTTCAGTTCTCCCTCTGCCGCCGCATAAAACTTCAGCTTCAACTTATGGGCAACGTCCGCCTCTGCCTTTTTGATTTCCTCAGCGTCCAGCTGATTATTGGCAATCGGATCAAAGCCTTTGATGCCGATGGCCACCTCATCGTCGGCAATGCCGTTCACTTCCAGCTCGTGCAGACCACAAAAATCAGCGATCTGTTTGAACGATAATGTGGTGTTGTCAACCAGCCATACAGCGGTCGCTTTTGCCATCAGGGGCAGGGCCATGGAATAATCCTCCGGTAAGCACATCTTCCCCGTTCGGTGAAACCGGCTAATATTTTCCGTTTTCGGTGGGGAATTCACGGTGTATATAGAACGTGGCTGCGAAAGTTAAAAGGGGGTAATCATGCTGCGTTTGACAGCATGTATTTTGCTGGCTCTGCTCAGCATAAGCTATGCCGCTGCCGGTTCAAAACAGACCGGCGACTTTGATTATTATGTGCTGGCGCTCAGCTGGTCCCCCAGTTGGTGCGCGATTGTGGGTGACGCCGACAAGGCCGCCCAATGCGAACCAAAATATGATTTTGGATTTACCCTGCACGGATTGTGGCCGCAGTTTGAAAAAGGCTGGCCGTCGTTCTGCCCAACCAAAAAAACCGCACCCAGTCGCGGTATGACCGCGGCGATGGCCAGAATCATGGGCAGCAGCGGTCTGGCGTGGCACCAATGGGACAAACACGGGCGCTGCTCGGGTCTTTCCGCTGCAGAATACTACGGCCTGTCCAGCAAAGCCTACGCCAAGATCAACCGGCCGCCGGTGTTCAGACGGCTGCTGAAACCGTTGAATTTTCCGGCCAAAGTGGTGGAGTCAGCATTTTTAGAGGCCAACCCGGCGTTGCGGCCAAATATGATCACGGTCACCTGCAAACGTGCGCATTTTCAGGAGGTCCGCATTTGCCTGACGAAAACGCTAGAATTCCGGACCTGCGGCCGTGATGTTTTGCGCGACTGTCAACAAAACATAACTTTTCCGCCGGTGCGCTGAATCCGGGAAAAAATGAGCAATTCCGCGCTGTGTTCTGACATCCAAAACCGGGGATTGCCGCGTTTATTGTTCAATCGGCACCAATCCGTGCCGGCGATGGTGACGGACAGCCGGAAAAGGTATAACAAGCCATTCAAAAGCACGAATAAAATTACAGGCAAACCTTATGAAAATTGTAATCGTCGGCGCGGGCTATGTGGGATTGGTCTCTGGCGTCTGTTTTTCGGATTTCGGGCATGATGTCATTTGCGTGGAAAAAGACGCGGGCAAGCTGGCCCGGTTAAACCGCGGCGAGGTGCCGATATACGAGCCGGGGCTGGACAGTCTGATGGCCATGAACGTTCAGGCCGGGCGGCTTTCTTTTACCGAAGATCTGGCAGCCGCCCTTGAAGGCGCCGGCGCGGCTTTCATCGCCGTTGGCACACCCACGCGGCGCGGTGACGGGCACGCGGATCTGACCTATGTTTACCAAACAGCGGAAGAAATCGCCGATGCCATGCAGCCCGGGCTGGTGGTGGTCACCAAATCCACGGTTCCGGTTGGCACCAACCGTAAAGTGGCCGGGATAATCAAAAAGCGCCGCAAAGGCGTCGCGTTTCACATCGCCTCCAACCCAGAGTTTCTGCGCGAAGGCTCGGCGATAGAGGATTTCATGCGCCCCAACCGCGTGGTGATCGGGGTTGAGGACGCGGTTG
>CAYZQS010000001.1:0-1226 GCA_964480735.1 uncultured Rhodobacterales bacterium | reverse complement strand
ATAGAGGATTTCATGCGCCCCAACCGCGTGGTGATCGGGGTTGAGGACGCGGTTGCCGAGGACGTGCTGCGCCGCATTTATCGCCCCCTGAACATCCGCGAAACGCCGATCCTTGCCACCGATCTGGAAACCGCCGAGATCATCAAATATGCGGCCAACGCTTTTCTGGCCACCAAGATCACCTTTATCAACGAGATCGCCAACCTGTGCGAAGCCCTTGGCGGGGACGTGCAACAGGTGGCCAAAGGCATTGGCATTGACGCGCGTATCGGCAGGCATTTTTTGCACGCGGGCCCCGGTTATGGTGGGTCGTGCTTTCCAAAGGACACCGCAGCACTGGCCCAAACCGGGCGGGACGCGGATGCGGTGCAGACCATCGTGGAAACGGTGATAAAATCAAACGAGGACCGAAAGATCGCAATGGCCGACAAGGTGATTGCCGCCTGTGGCGGATCCGTTCAGGGCAGGAAAATCGCCGTGCTTGGCGTCACGTTCAAGCCCAACACCGACGACATGCGCGATGCGCCCTCGCTGGTGATCGTGCCCCGCCTGCAGGACGCCGGGGCAAAAGTGGCCGTCTGTGATCCAAAGGGTAAGATTGAAGGCGGGGCGCTGCTGCCCGAAGTGACATGGGAACATGATGCATACAACGCCGCCAAAAACGCGGACGTTCTGGTGGTGCTGACCGAATGGAACGCCTTTCGCGGGCTTGATCTGGCGCGGCTCAAGGCGGCAATGAAAACGCCGGTGGTGGTTGATCTGCGAAACATCTACAGCGCGGCCGAAATGCGCAAAGCCGGGTTTACCTACTACCCGATTGGCAAGCAGTCTCACGTCGCCTGAAACCACTTGCGACGGCCCCGGCTGGCGCCCGGAAAATATTCTTCGAAGAAAATTTGCAAATTCCTTGCAAGGAATTTTCACGTCGTCACCGCATCGACCGCTCTATCTGACAGTCAGCACAATCTTGCCGATATGCCCGGCACTTTCAATTCGCCGGTGCGCGTCTGCGGCGTCTGCCAGATCCAAAATGCTGTCCATCACCGGCGCAACCGTGCCGCTGTCAAGCAGCGGCCAAACCTTTTCGCGCAGCTCCGCTGTGATCCGTGCTTTGGCCAGATCAGACTGCGGCCGCAGGGTTGATCCGGTGACATGCAGCCGCCGCACCATGATTTGTGCAAAATTCAGCTCCACCTTGGGCCCGCCCAGAAAGGCAATCATCACCA